>JAFXIC010000054.1 GCA_017533485.1 Oscillospiraceae bacterium | reverse complement strand
TCTTTCTATATGCAGTGCTTGCAGTAACTGCAACGATTCTGTTTTATCTTGCGTACCTCAGGCGGTACAATTCGGATAGTATTCATGCCACATCTCTGGATGGAAAACAACAGATACAGATCTCAATTGTAGGAAAAATCCGAAAATATACGATCCGGATCGTATTGTGTTTTCTGCTTTGCACTGCATTTGTGCTGGAACGATCTGTCGGATTGGATATATACCTGATATCCAGCCTGCGTTTTACAGAAATCTATGAGCAACATTATGTAAAACCCGAGGGGACGCTTCTTGCATTTCCTGAGGATAAGCCGAATCTGATTTATCTGTATCTGGAGTCCTATGAATTTTCCTACACCACAAAGGAAAATGGCGGATGTCTGGATACCGATTTGATGCCGGAGCTGCTTCAGCTTGCAAAAGACAACCTCAATTTTTCCTACAATATATCTATTGCCGGCCAATCTGTCTTTTTTGATAATGTTGCATATACGATGGCTTCGACAGTTGCGCAGACCGGCGGTGTTCCGCTGGTTATTCCGACATATATGACGTCTTATCGTGAATATGCGGATGATCCGTATGTACAGGACATCAATCGAGCGGAAAAGGTACTTCCCGGACTGATGCGGCTGGAAGATATTCTTTACGATAACGGCTATAACCAGATGTTTATCCGCGGAGAGGATGCACGGTTTGCCGGTTATCGAAATTATGTGGGACAATATGAGAACAGTGTAATTTTTGACCACTACCAAGCAATTCAAGATGGTGTGCTACCGGAAGACTATTATGCGATGTGGGGCTATGAAGATACGAAGCTGTTTGAATATGCCAAGGAGAGAATTACGAAGCTTTCTAAGGAACCGAATCCGTTTTGTGTCACACTTTATACGGCTGATACGCACGGGTCGGAGAACGGCTATCGTTGCGAGCAGTGTGATCCATCAATCGGAGATCAGCTGGAAGCTGCCATTCGCTGTACCAGCAAACAAACCGGAAACTTTATCAACTGGTTGAAGGAACAGGAATTTTTTGAAGATACAGTAATTATTCTTGTTGGCGATCATTTGATGGAAACCGGAGACATTGTACAGAAAATGGACGATGATTCCTATACCCGAACAACTTATAACTGTATTATCAATGCCAGAAAGGTTCCGGAACAGGATAAAAATCGTTTGTTTACAACTATGGATATGTTTCCGACAACACTTTCTGCAATTGGTGTAGAAATCAAAGGCGATCGACTGGGTCTCGGAACAGATCTGTTCTCTGAAACACCGACATTATGCGAAGAGATGGGAGAGAAAGCGTTCCTGGATGAGATTATGCGGAATACATCGTATTACAGTACGAATTTCTGGGCTATTGCCGAGCAATGAATTCTGCTGACTGATATAAAAACAACCGACTGTACGATATCATACAGTCGGTTGTTTTTATTGAAAGGTGGTTTGAACGCATTAGATGAGCTTTGCTACGATGCGGAGGATATAGAGTGCATCACCCGCACTGAGCTTATCGTCGCCGTCACAGTTCGCATTGATCGCGCCCTGTGGTGAGAGTGTAACAGTGGTATCTTCTGCCGCAATCCGGCTGACGAGAATCACATCCGAAATATCAACCGTATCGTCACAGTTTGCGTCGCCCTTGTGTGTCATACCGGACGGCAGCTGTGGAGTGGTTGTATCGGTTGTTGTCGTGGTGGTCGTAGTTGTCGTAGTGGTTGTGGCAGTGGTGGCGGTGGTAAAGATGGGAAGCTCCTCGTCATCACCGGTCTGATAGAGCATGACCTGATAGACGTTGATACCGCTTGCCGCAGACGCGAGATAATAATAGCCAACGGCAGGAATCTCAAATTCGAATGATTTCAGCTCGGTTCCGGAAACACCGTCCACAGAATCGAGGACGGTTCCGGTTTCATCCAGAAGCTGTAAGGTGCGGGTCGTTTCGCTGTTGGAGGACATGGCGTAAATCCGGACAAGACCTTTGTTGCGAGCAGAAATCCGGATAGAGCGGTTATCCGTGGAGCCGGCACCGCCGAGCTTGATGCGCTGTGTGCTGGTGACGGCGGCATCGACAGAGGTTTTCTCGCCATTGTCGATGGAAATGACCGCGTCTGCATTGTTTGCGCGGAGGGTAAAGGTCGCGTCACAGGAATAGTCACTGGAATAGGTACCGCTTGGAAGCTGATCGGCACGAAGCGTTGCCTTTAAGGACATAGCGGGTGCGGCAGGGAGGAGAGAGGAACCCGTGGCATCAAAGTAGTGGGGAACCCAGCCGTTTAAGTAGGATTCTCTGGATGCGTCACAGGTATTCAGAACCGTTCCCCAGACGCGGTTTCCGGTATTGACGACGCCGCCGGAGATGGTTTTGGTATGGTATTCACGGAAGGTTGCCTGTGTTGGTTCGACACCGCTCATAGATGTCCAGCCGGCACCGGTGATGATATTTTCATGCTGGAGGGACGTCTGATAGAATAAGACCTTAGCGGTATCGCGCCATGGTCTTCCGAAATAGCCGGATGCCGCAATCATATTGGGCGCGGCGGTTACGGTACAGTTCCAGAACAGATAGCCTTTTTCCTGCTGACGGGCGGCAGTAATATAGCCGCCGACGCCGCGGTCGGTATATCCGGCGAAGGAAAGCTCACAGTTGTCGAAAACAACATCGCCGCTTCCGAAGATATAATCGGTGTTGCCCTGGATTTTACAGCTTCGGAAATAGGCAGGCGAAGCGGTATAGAGCGTATCCTGACTGCTGAGGAAAGTGCATTGATAGAATTCACAGCGGTCAGCTTCGACACAAAGTGCCGCTGCACGTTCGGTTGCGGTTTTGGTTTTAGCGTCCATGCCGCCGTAGCGCTGGACGGTAATGGTTTCGCCGGTCGGCTGTACGCCGTCGGCGATTTCTTCTGCTGTGACATAGCGGTTAAAGCTGTTTTCGAAGGTAATATTTTCCGCGCGGAAATATTTTGCACCGCTCTGGAGGCGGACGGCGGTTCCCCAGCGATCGGGGGTGCCTTTCTGGGACTTGGAGGCAGCCGATTGCGCGTGATAGTAGCCGTCTTTACAGGAATAATACTGATATCCGATCCCGTAATACCAGGTCAGCACCACATCGCCCTGTGCAGGATTGCTGTTTGCGAAGGTGAGGTAAGGCGTATTGATGAGGAGCTGTTCACGGTAGGTACCGGGTTCGATTGCGATAGTCACACGGTTCGCTTCGGATGCCGGGGATTGCGCTGCGGCAGCGCTTACGGCATCGGAAACGGTATGATACATTCCGTTCTGACCGACAGTCAGGACAGTTTCTGCGGCAGAAGCGGACGGAACATCGGGCAGCATGGTAAGCGTCAGGACACAGCTCATAGCGGCTGCGGCACGGCGACAGAAAGAACGGATTTTATTCATGATTGCAGAAACCTCCCTTTTTTTAAAAGAATGGAATGGGAATCTTCCCCTGTATACGCTGATACCGCAGGTGCAGACCGCGTACACAGGGACGCTCCCGTTTCTTTGTGCTCCATATATATGTAAGCGGAGCACTTCCCCCTAAAGTGAAAAAGCTATATTCGAATTATAACATAGCGCAGTCAAATTGTATAGTCATATTGCGTGCAGTTTATGTAGGATTGCGCACAAGTTGTATGATATTTGATATACTTGTACGGACAAAAATAACCGACTGTCCGTAAAACAGTCGGTTATTTGTATGGAATCAAAGAAGGCGATGCAGATCAGAACGGAGCGAGCGGGTTGTTTGTGATTTCCTTCCAGGACGGATCGGCTCCGAGGACATTGCCGAGGTAGAACTGGAGGATGCTGTTTGCGTCGTCCGCAGTAATGGTAGGATTGCCGTTTGCATCAAAAGTATTGTTGACGCGAGCGATTTCGAACTGTTCATCGGTCAGGCCGGAGGGATCGCCCATCATCAGGTTGAGGTATGCGCGGAGTGCGAGGTTGGAGTCGTCGGCATCAATTGCGCCGTTCTGGTCAACGTCACCGAACAGACCGCCGGAGATTGCACAGGTATATTCCTGATCGCCGCAGACAGCGGTAATGGTGCAGTTGCCGAGGGACTTGCAGACGACGAAGCCATTCTGATCGACCGTTGCGACTGCGTCATCGGAGGACTTCCAGGTAACGGTACCATTTGCATTGAGGAGTGCGAGGTCAAGGGTTTCACCGACTTCGGTGAAGGAATAGCGATCGTAGTTGAGTGCGACCGTATCCGCAGATTCTAAAACAGTAATCGAACCGGAGATGACGGAGAATGCAATATCCTTGCCGTCGGTATCTCTGAATTTCGGCGGGAGGCCGTCGGCATCCTTTTCAGCGAGTGCGATCGGATAAACGGTGCCGGGCTGTGCATTTTCAGGAATCTTGAAGGAGAGGGTGAAGACGCAGGCGCCATCTGCTGCGACTGCATTCTTACCGCCGTTGGTCAGGAAGGTGATGAGGAACGGCTTAACATTCGGATTGACGATCGGGCTCATGAAATAAGCGTCGCCGTCGCCGTATTCGACATATTCGAGTGTGTCATCGAAGTCGAAGTATGCGGTTACGCCGGCAGTACCGGGGTCGCCGTATACATAAACCGGAACCTCGACAATATCACCGGCTGTTCCGGCAACGTCAGCGATATTCCAGTAATATTTTCCGTCTTCGAGAACCTTATATTCTGCATTTCCGGTAAATTCAGGATCGGACTCGGTGGTTGTGATTGCAGTGACGGAAGTTGTGTAAGTCGCCTCAGTGGTAGTCGGTTCCGTGGTAGTCGGTTCCGTGGTGGTCGGCTCGGTAGTAGTCGGCTCAGTGGTAGTCGGTTCCGTGGTGGTCGGCTCGGTAGTAGTCGGCTCAGTAGTAGTCGGTTCCGTGGTGGTCGGTTCGGTAGTAGTCGGCTCGGTAGTAGTCGGCTCAGTGGTAGTGGCTGCTGCATCGCTGATGGTGATTGTCAGCGGAATCGTTTCGAATTCGACATTCGGAACTTCCTCGCCGTTCGAAGCTGCGGTACAGATGGAAGCACCCTTGAGCGGATTTTCGGAACCGATGCTGGAGCTGAGGATGAATTCCTCGGTACGGACATCAAATACATAAGTACCAGCGGCAGTTCCCTTCGGGATGACGAGTGTGCACTCTGCGAAGGAATTATCATATGCCCAGTCCGGATTGTTCCAGGCGGTTGTGCCGGCTTCTTTTGCTGCATCAGGATTTACGGTGGTATTGGTGCTGTAAATCCATGTGAGGTTCATCGGCTCTGCATTGAAAGCGGATGCGCTGAAGCAGTAGGAGCTGTTGCCCTCGTTTGCGCTGTCGAAGCAGTAGGGATTGCTGATTGCGGCGTCAGAAAGGTAAAGACCATAGTTCCCGAAAGAACCGTCCTCAGCAACCTCACCGTCATTGACCTGGAATTTCAGCTGAATCGAAAATACGCCGGGGTTTTCCGGAATATAGATACGGACGGGAACGGCAAGATCGGATTCCGCAACAGATTCAGCGGTGAAGCTCAGCGCATTCTCACCCTTTTCGGATGCACCGCCACGGATATCGAAGGTCAGTGTTTCATCCGCAGCCTGCACCTGAAAGAGGGAGGTGCTGAGGAGAGAAGTTGCTGCGAGACAGCAGGAAGTTGCTGCTGCCATGAATTTTTTCATGTTCATAAGTGTGTTCCTTTCTGTTTCCGAAGACGCCGGAAACGCTTAGAATGTTATGTAGGGTAGGTCTATCATAAGCGGGACATACCCGCAGATGAACAAGGAATGTCAGTATTTTGTTTCGGTCGGGTGTGCCGGTGTCTGCATATGGTTCAGCCCGTAGGTGAGCGTCAGCAGACTATCATCGAGATAGACATTTTCGACGATACAGTCAGGATTTTCGAGATGAAGATCCGCATGGCTGAAATTCCAGAACGCCCGGAGTCCCAATGCTTCGAGACGCTGTGCGGTTGCGATTGCCGCATCCGCCGGCAGACAGAGGACAGCAAGTTCGGGATGTTCCATATGGCAGAATCCGTCGAGGGTATCGGTATGATGGATCGGAATGCCATCGAGATCTCTGCCCGCGACAAAGGGATTGGCGTCGAACAGCCCGATGAGTTCACAGCCGCAGCTTTCGAAATTGACATGGTTGGCGATCGCGCGTCCGAGGTTTCCAAGCCCGATTACGATGGCACGCCGACGATTCTTCACGCCAAGAATACTTCCGATTTCTTCGTGGAGCGCGGCAACCTGATAACCATAGCCCTGCTGACCGAAGCCGCCGAAACAATTGAGATCCTGACGGATTTGCGATGCCGTAAGTCCGAGTGCCTGGGAGAGTTCTCCCGAAGAAACGCGGACCTTGCCCTGTGATTTGAGGTCGCCGAGAAAGCGGTAATATCTCGGAAGCCTTCGGATCACAGAGGGAGATACCTCCTGTTTCGTCATGGAAAAAGCCTCCTCGTTCGTAGATTACTGAAGCTTGGCGGAAAGGCGGACAGCGATTTCCTCTAAGAATTCCTTGGAATTGACTTTCTTTTTATTTTCGAGGGTCGAGAGGAGGTAGAGGTCGCCTGTCATCACGCCGTCCTCGATGGTCTGGATGGTTGCGGCTTCGAGCGCGTCCGCAAACTTGCAGAGTTCCGGAAGCTGGTCCAGCTCACCGCGCTTGCGGAGTGCACCGCTCCATGCGAAGATGGTTGCAACGGAGTTGGTAGAAGTTTCCTCGCCCTTGAGGTGCTTATAGTAGTGACGCTGAACGGTGCCGTGCGCGGCCTCATATTCATAGTTTCCGCTGGGGGAGACGAGAACGGAGGTCATCATTGCGAGGCTGCCGTAAGCGGTGGATACCATATCGGACATTACATCGCCGTCATAGTTCTTGCACGCCCAGATATAGCCGCCGTTGGAGCGGATGACGCGAGCCACAGCATCGTCGATCAGGGTATAGAAATAGGTGATGCCGCAGGCTTCGAACTTTTCCTTATATTCCGCATCGAAGATTTCCTGGAAGATATCCTTGAAGCGGTGGTCATACTGTTTCGAGATTGTATCCTTGCTTGCGAACCAGAGATCCTGCTTGAGGTCGAGGGCATAGTTGAAGCAGGAGCGTGCGAAGCCGGCGATGGATTCGTCACGGTTATGGAGACCCTGAATGATGCCGTCGCCCTTGAAGTCATGGATGAGCTGGCGGGTTTCATTTCCGTCCTTATCGGTAAAGACGAGTTCTGCCTTACCGCCGCCCTTGACCTGCATCTCGGTATTTTTATAGACATCGCCGTAAGCATGACGTGCGATTGTGATTGGTTTTGTCCAGGTCGGGATATAGGGGGTAATGCCCTTGACGAGGATAGGGGTACGGAACACGGTGCCGTCGAGGATGGCACGAATGGTACCGTTGGGGGATTTCCACATCTGGGAGAGATTATATTCGGGCATTCTTGCGGCATTGGGGGTAATGGTTGCGCACTTTACTGCAACGCCGTATTTTTTGGTTGCTTCCGCGCTGTCGATGGTAATCTGATCCTTGGTTTCCTCACGCTTCCGGAGTCCGAGGTCATAGTATTCGGTTTTGAGATCGACATACGGGCAGATAAGGATATCCTTAATCCACTGCCAGAGGATTCGGGTCATCTCATCGCCGTCCATTTCGACGAGCGGGGTTGTCATTTTGATTTTATCCATAATCGGTATTTCCTTCTTTCGGTAACATGATAAAGGTAGAAGCAGCGGCGGTCAGGAGGCCACCACAGCCAAGCCCACTATACAGACAATCAGGGTGATGAGAAAGAGAATGACTTTCTTGAGCTTTTCGGACATCATCGGAAACATTTTATCGAGCAGCTGGTTCACGACGATATTGATTACAATCGCCACGCCGATGATAACCAGATCTTTCCATGAGCGGATCCGGATTCTGCGGAAATTCAAAACTGCGAACAAATTCATATTTTAATACTCCTTTTATTTTGTAAAACGGCTGCTCCGGCTTCCGGTAACACGATAAAGGTACAGGCAGCGGCTGTCCGGGCGTCAGGACACCACAGCCAAGCCCACTACACAGACAATCAGGGTGATAAGAAAGAGAATGACTTTCTTGCGCTTTTCTGACATCATCGGAAACATCTTATCGAGCAGCAGGTTCGTGCCGATATAGATGCCGAAAGCTATGCCGATGAGAACGAGATCTTTCCATGAACGGATCCGGATTCTGCGGAAATGCAAAACCGCGGACAAATTCATGTTTCAATACTCCTTTTATTTTGTAAAACGGCTGCTCAGAATGCCCGGATGCGTGCGGAATCGAGTTTCCAAGTCCCTGATGCAATCAATTATTTGAGATTTTCTCTGGTGTAGTCGAGCAGACCGCCTGCAAGGATAATATCCTTTGTGCGTCCGGTCAGCTCGCAGAGCACCGGAATTTCCGCACCGTTTGTCTTGTTGAGAACCGTCAGTTCGGATGTTCCGTTTTCGACAGCCTTGCGGATGCCTTCGAGCACAAGGGTATCGCCCTGCGCGATCTTATCGTAATCGCCTTCGTTGACGAATGTCAGCGGAAGAATACCGGCATTGATGAGGTTTGCGCGGTGGATTCTGGCGAAGGACTTGACGAGAACAGCTTTTACGCCGAGATAGAGCGGAGCGAGGGCTGCGTGCTCACGGGAAGAACCCTGACCATAGTTTGCGCCGCCGACGATGATGCTCTGGCCGAGTGCCTTTGCTCTTGCCGGGAATTCCTCGTCACAAACAGTAAAGCAGTGCTGAGAAATTGCGGGAATATTGGAACGCAGCGGCAGAATTTTTGCGCCTGCCGGCATAATATGGTCTGTGGTAATATTGTCACCGACCTTGAGGGAAACCGGAGCGTCAATGGTTTCGAGGAGCGGTGTGGTATCGGGGTAGGGCTTGATGTTCGGTCCGCGGAGGATTTCAACCTCGTCCATCTCAGCTTCGGAAGCGGGGAGTGTCACCATGTTGTCATTGATGGTGAAGACTTCGGGGAGCTTGAATTCGGGCATATCGCCGACAGTACGGGGATCCGTGAGATAGCCGGTGAGCGCGGAAGCGGCAGCCGTTTCGGGGGATACGAGATAGATCTGACCATCCTTTGTACCGGAGCGGCCCTCGAAGTTACGGTTGAAGGTACGGAGGGAGATACCTGCGGAATTGGGGGACTGACCCATGCCGATACACGGACCGCAGGCAGATTCAAGAATTCTTGCGCCGGCGTCGATCATGTCGGACAGACAGCCGTTTTCTGCCAGCATATTGAGGACCTGCTTGGAGCCGGGTGCGATCGAGAGCGATACATCGGGATGAACAGTCTTGCCCTTGAGGATATGTGCGACCTTCATCATATCGAGCAGCGAGGAGTTGGTGCAGGAACCGATGCAGACCTGGTCGATTTTGAGTGTTCCGATTTCGGACATGGACTTGACATTATCGGGGGAATGCGGGCAGGCAGCCAGCGGTTCGAGCTTGGAGAGGTCGATTTCGATGACCTCATCGTATACGGCGTCCGCATCTGCGCAAAGCGGTGTCCAGACATCTTCACGCTTCTGTGCCTTGAGGAAAGCGAGTGTCTGTTCATCGGACGGGAAGATGGAGGAAGTTGCGCCGAGCTCCGCACCCATATTGGTGATGGTTGCACGTTCGGGAACGGAAAGGGTCTTGACACCCTCGCCGGTGTATTCAATGACCTTGCCGACGCCGCCCTTTACGGTCATGCGGCGGAGGACTTCCAGAATGACGTCCTTTGCGGCAACCCACGGAGAGAGCTTGCCGGTGAGGTTGACTTTTACAACCTTCGGGCAGGTGATATAGTAAGCGCCGCCGCCCATTGCAACTGCGACATCCAGACCGCCGGCACCGATTGCGAGCATACCAAGACCGCCGCCTGTGGGGGTATGGGAGTCGGAACCGATGAGTGTTTTTCCGGGGATGCCGAAGCGTTCGAGATGAACCTGATGGCAGATACCGTTTCCGGGACGGGAGAAGAACAGACCATGCTTTTTGGCACAGGAGCCGATGAAGCGGTGGTCGTCCGCATTCTCAAAGCCGTTCTGGAGGGTATTATGGTCGATGTAGGCGACAGAACGCTCGGTACGGACGCGTGGTACGCCCATTGCCTCGAATTCGAGGTATGCCATCGTGCCGGTAGCATCCTGCGTTAAAGTCTGGTCGATGCGGATACCGATTTCGGTGCCGCGGATGAGCTCGCCTTCAAGCAGGTGAGCCGAGAGGATTTTTTCGGTCATGGTAAGACCCATAGTTGAACATTCCTTTCGTATTGATATACATCCATATTGTACACCAAACGACATACTTCTGTCAAGCGTTTTTTTCGCATTGTCAAAAAATAAAACGGCAGTACAGGAATTTTGCGGCAGAAAAACAGGGGTATGGGAACGGTGATTCCGGAACGCCTGCGGAAGACCGAAAATGGGGCGGGCGGAAAGCGGTCAAAGGCTCCATAGCGAATCGCACAAAAACCGCCGGAAGAATCGGATACAATCTGCCAAAACCGAAAAAAAGAAAAAACCCTCTTGACAAATTCTGCTGATTGTGGTATGATATTCAACGTTGACGGAGCGCACAAGCGTTGCGGATGACACGCGCCGGTAGCTCAGTTGGATAGAGTAACTGGCTACGAACCAGTAGGTCGGGGGTTCGAATCCCTTCCGGCGCACCAAAACCTGCAAGTTCAACTTGCAGGTTTTTTTATTTATTCCGTCATCTCCGCTTCATCAAATTGTGATTGTTTCCACTTGCAATTTTCACATGGATATGCTATACTGTGCAATGTACAGATATCGGCATTTGATTGCAGAAAGGATATGTGTTATGAAACGAATTTTAAAAACGCTCGGTGTAACGGCCTGTGCGGCAGCAGCCTGCTGTGCATTTTCTATTTCGGCGTCGGCAAAGGATATCTACGATGTATGTCAGGCGCTGCGTGATATCGGAATCCCCGAACACGCAGTACAGGAATGCATGAACTATTATTATTCCTGCGAGCATGACGCAAACGGTACCTATGACCGTCAGGGCAACTATTATCTTTATGATGATTTGTATTATGCGGTGCTGGAAAACCAGCAGGCGGTACGGGATGTTATTTTCAAGCAGTTCCCGTCTGCACCGGCCACTACGCCTTCCGATACCGCACCGGCACCCGACAGCACACAGCCTGCTGACGGCACCGGCAGCTCCACTTCTGTGTCCACAACGACTGCGGCACAGACCAAGCCAAATAAATCCTTTGCGTCCATGACGCTGGAGGAAAAGAAGGCGTATGTCGCCACCATGAGTGAAGCCGAGCGTCAGGATTTTCTCAACAACCTGACGGTTGACGAACGCAACAGCATCATCAAACAGCTCTCTGCGGATGATAAAACCGATATCGCCCAGATTTTTATTGATACAATGAAACAGATGGGCTTTTCGATGACCGTAGACGATATTGATAATCTGGATATTTCTGTCCGTGATCAGGACGGCGTGCTGATTGATTCCTCCAGCATCAGTACCATTGTGGAGGATACCGGCTGGGATCTGCGTGCACCGTTTTTCCTCGCGGTAACAGCAATGGCAGTATCTCTGGGCGGCTTTGCATGGTTCGCAGTCCGCACCATGAAGCGTGAGGAACAGGAGGCTGCCAATGTCTGAGAATAAAAAGCGTCCGGCATCACGAAATGCAGCAGCAAAATCCCGGAAGGATTTCGGCATGACGACATGGCTGCTGACACCGCTGCTGATGCTGATGCTTGCGGCAAGCGTTGTGATGCTGGGCTATATTCTGATGCCGTCGCACAGTCTCCAGAAATACCTGAATATTGCGTTTATGGATGACCTCAAGACGAAGGATATCAGCGCGGGACTCAATATTGTTGATAAGAATATCGACAAGAACAATACCGGCGAAACACAGTCTACGGGTGAAATTGTCGCACCGAAATTCGGCGAGCGGTATGCACTGCTGGAATGCAGGGATATCGGGATGGAAGTCGGCGTATATTTCGGCTCGGATGCGGAATTGCTCGCGCTGGGTGCCTGTCAGGCATCCAATTCCTCGATTCTCGGACTGGACGGAAATACTGTCATCAGCGCGCACGTCAATACCTATTTCTCCAATCTCACAGAGCTTGAGGAGGAGGATCTCGTGACGCTCTATACCGAGTACGGAAAATTCACATACCGTGTCGCAGAAAAAATCCGCTTCAAAAAAAGTGATGGTTCCTATGTAAAGGGAACAACGAGAGATATCCTGACGCTGTATACCTGTGAAGCACAGGTGCTCGGCAATTCGAGTATGCGCGTTGGTGTTGTCTGTGACCTCGTCAGCAGGGAATTCTATCCGAAAAATTCCGCGGCGGAAACTACGAATTGAAAAGGGGTACGACAGAGTGAAAAAAGCATTCCAATATATTGCTTGTGTAATTTTCTCGCTGCTGCTGGCATTTTCGCTGATGGCGACCGGAGCGCTGATTGCAGTGGACCGGATTGCACTGAACGAGGAGGCCTGCGTCGCGCTGATAGACGCACAGGCGCTTCCCGAAAAAGCCCGTCAGTCCCTGGAAAAGCATTTTGATGAGCAGCAGAATACGACCGGTGTTCCGGCAACCCTGTTCACAGAGTCGATCGCTGTGGACAAGCTGCGCGTGCTGATGGAAGATACCATCCGAAACGGCTTTGCATACCTCAACGGAGAAACGGAAACCATCGGAATTTCCGCGGATTTCTATGCGCTGGAAGCAGACCTGCGGCTCTTTTATTCATCCTATGCCGATATGTATGGGTATGCGAAGGACGAAGCCTATGAAGCGGCGGTAGAGGAAGCCATTCAGATTTCTGAGGAGAGTATCTGTACCTCAGTGGATATCTTCCGCTTCAAGTCGCTGGCGGATGCCGGTATGATGCAGAAGGTGCGTGCGGTAATGCCATGGATTTCCCGCGGTGTGCTGTGCTGTGCAGTGCTGGATGTGGTGCTGCTGCTGATACTGGTGCTGCTGAATCGGAAGAATCTGCGCCGTACATGGTACTGGCTGGCTTGTGCGCTCTGTTCGGCAGGCGTGATTCTGTATGTACCGACGGCATGGCTGAAATCGACCGAATGGTTTGACCGCTTTACCGTGAAAGCCCCGCAGACATTTGCTGCGGTGACGGCGCATCTCTATCATACCACCGATGCGGTAAAGACCTATGCTGTGGTCTGTATCGTGACGGCTGCGGTACTGTGGGTGATCTGTGCGGTCTGCGGTATGATGCGGAAACGGAAGCTGCGCCTGACCGCGGCTTCTTCCGAAAATTGATCTTTTCAGGCATCACAGGCTCTGTGCGGTGCTGGCTGAAATATATTCATATATGAAAGGAACTGATTTTATGGTACTGATTACAATGGAAAACGGCAAGCAGATGAAGCTGAAGCTTCGTCCCGACTGTGCCCCCATCTCCTGTGAGAATTTCGAGAAGCTGGTAAGCGAGGGTTTTTATGACGGACTCTGCTTCCACCGCGTCATCCCCGGCTTTATGATTCAGGGCGGCTGTCCCGATGGTACGGGCATGGGCGGCCCGGGCTGGAGCATCCGCGGCGAGTTCGCAAGCAATGGCGTCAGCAATCCCCTCAAGCATACGCGCGGCGTACTTTCGATGGCACGCTCTATGATGCCCAACAGCGCAGGCTCCCAGTTCTTTATTATGCATGAGGACGCACCGCATCTGGACGGAAATTATGCGGCATTCGGTGAGATTGTCGAGGGCATCGAGGTTGTGGATGAGATTGCGGAAACCGCAACCAATTCTGCGGATAAGCCGCTGACGCCCCAGATCATGAAAAAGGTCGAGCTGATTCCCGACTGATGCCGGCTGTGTGACCGGGTATTCGGATTTTATAAAAGGCGTATGTGGCTCACATACGCCTTTTATTTTTGGAAAACAGCGTGTTTTTGTCCTTTTTTGATGTGTAAAATCCGAAAAAACGGAGAAGCTAAGGATGTGCCTGCCGGCTGAAAAATCCTTGACAATCTATGACGGATATGGTACAATAGATAGAAGAAATGTAAGGTCAGGAGGTGGGTGTGACAATGAGAATATTGGTCAATCAGGATCCCGAAACCGTCGCGCGCATCCGCAAAGGACTTGCGGCGAAGGAAGGCTATTGCCCTTGTCGGCTCCAGAAAATTGAAGATAATTACTGTATGTGCCGTGAATTCCGGGAACAGATTGCAGACCCCGAATTCGAAGGCTATTGCCACTGTAAACTCTATTATAAGGAAAAATAACGCAAACAGGAGGTTGATATCATGAGCGTTCAGCATATTACCGCGGCAGAATTTCAGTCTGTTGTACTCGAATCCGAACGTCCGGTTCTGGTTGACTTTTTTGCACAGTGGTGCGGGCCGTGTCAGATGATGGCACCCGTCCTCGAAGAGCTTTCCGAACAGTTCCCCCAGATCGCTGTTGTCAAAATTGATTCGGACGAGGCACCCCAGCTCGCGATGACCTACCAGATCGACAGCATCCCCGCATTCCTGCTTTTCCAAGACGGCAGACCCGTCAAGCGGATCGTCGGCGCAATGCCGATGGAAGCACTCGCAATGCGGCTCGGTCTTTCATCCTAATATTCAGAAAAGAGGAACGGCTTTTCATGCTGAAAATTGAGAACTTGCAGTATTCCGTTGCGCAGGACGGGAAGGAAACAGGTATTCTGCGCGGCATCCATCTTGATATCGAGGATCATCGCTTTATCGCGGTGACAGGCCCCAACGGCGGCGGAAAAACAACCCTTGCAAAATGTATTATGGGACTCGTGGAGGCAACATCCGGTTCGATCCGATGGAACGGAACCGAGCTTTGCGGAATGTCCATTACCGAGCGTGCAAAGCTTGGTGTACGCTACGGCTTCCAGCAGCCGCCGCGATTCAAGGGCATTACCGTGCGTGACCTGCTGACGGTTGCTTCGGGAAAGAAGCTTTCGCATAGCGAGGAATGTGCACTGCTGACGCGCGTCGGACTTTGTGCAAAGGATTATCTGGAGCGCGAGGTGGATACCTCGCTTTCCGGCGGTGAAGTGAAGCGCATCGAAATCGCAAGCGTGCTGGCTGCCAATGCCCCGCTAATGATCTTCGATGAACCGGAAGCAGGCATTGACCTCTGGAGCTTCAGCCGGCTGACGGAAACCTTCGGCGCACTGCGCGACCGGAGAGATGCGACAATTCTCGTGATCTCCCATCAGGAACGGATTCTGTCAATGGCAGACCAGATTGTGATGGTATCGAACGGACTGGTTTCCGATATCGGAACACCGGAGGAAATCCTCCCGAAAATTACAGGCGAAACCGTTTGCTTTTGTAAGGCAATGGAGAAAGCATAAGGAGAATAGTTTTCAAATATGAACGAAATCGAAAAGAACCTGCTGGCGGAAATTGCAGATCTGCATGAGATTCCGGAGGGCGCGTACAGCATCCGGAAGGACGGAAAAACTGCCGGCAGAAACAGCACCGCCGATATCCAGATCGTTTCGAAGGAAGATCGGGACGGCATCGAAATTCATATCGCACCAAATACGAAAAAACAGAGTGTGCATATCCCCGTAATTCTCGCGGAAAGCGGAATTCAGGAAACGGTGTATAATGAATTCTTTATCGGTGAAAATGCGGATGTGGTGATTATTGCCGGCTGCGGAATCCATAACTGCGGCAATCAGAAAAGCAGTCACAGCGGTGTGCATACATTTTATCTGGGAAAGAACGCCCGTGTGAAATATGTCGAAAAGCATTACGGAGAGGGCGACGGAACCGGAAGCCGCGTCATGAATCCTCAGACGAATGTCTATCTGGAGGAGGGCGCGTCTATGGAGATGGATATGTCCCAGATCCGCGGCATCGACGCTACCAACCGTGATACGAAAATTCATGTCGGAGACCGCGCGGAGGTCATCCTCACAGAACGTCTGCTGACCGACGGCACACAGTCTGCGGAATCGCGCGTGGACATTTTCCTCGACGGCGAGGATTCTTCCGCAAGAATCCTTTCGCGCTCGGTCGGTCAGGATGAATCCGTCCAGACCTTCTTCCCCTGCATGACCGGAAATGCGAAATGCTTTGGCCATGTACAGTGCGATTCGATTATTATGGGGAATGCGAAAATCAGCTCCATTCCTGCGATTCGTGCCAACTCCGTGGACGCACAGCTCGTTCACGAAGCCGCAATCGGAAAGATTGCCGGCGATCAGCTCTTAAAGCTGATGACGCTCGGACTTACCGAGGAGGAAGCGGAGGAGCATATCTTAAACGGCTTCCTGAAATAACTGCAATTCTTCCCGCGGCGTCCGGTGCATTCTGGATGCCGCGTTCTCTTTTTTCTCGGACAAACGAAAGAATATCATATTTCCTCTTGACAATTGGAAGATTGTTTGGTATAATAAGTTTAACATTGAGGCGATGTAAGCGGCCTCTTTGAAAACTATCTTACGCAAAAAATTCGTTTTGAAAATTAGGAGGTTACAGATGGGCATTTTTTCCAGACTGAGCGATATTTTGAAAGCAAACATCAATGACTTGCTCGATAAGGCAGAAGACCCCGAAAAGCTCGTAAAGCAGATTATTCTGGATATGCAGAAAGAGCTGACAAAATCCACGCAGGCACTCGGTAAGGCAGTCGCCAGCGAACGCATGGTAGAAAAACAGTATCGCAATGCTTGTGCGGTTTCCGCAAGCTGGGAGAATCGTGCAAAAGCTGCTCTGAAATCCGGTGACGCAGAACTCGCGAAGAAGGCACTTGCCAATAAGGTAAAGGCTGACGAGGATGTTACAAATTACCGCGAAATGTACGAAACCATCTCCAACCAGACCGAGGCAATCCGTTCTCAGGTTGAAGTGCTGAAGTCCAAGCTCCAGGATGCGAAGAGCCGTGAGGCAATGCTCATTGCCCGCTCCCAGATGGCAGATACCACAAAAGAACTGGCACAGTCTCTTGGCGGTATTGATACCAACAGCAGCTTCGATAAGCTCTCGAAGATGGAAGAGCGCGTTGTTCAGAAAGAGGCTGAAGCCGCTGCATTCTGTGAGATTGCAGGCGCGAATAAGCCCGAGGAAGTCGCAAGCTTCGAAGAACTCGAACGCAATGCAAAAGTTGACAGCGAGCTGGAGCGTCTGATGTCCGAAATGGGCATGGCAACCGCAGGTCTTTCCCTTCCGGAAGAACTGGCTGCTCCCGCAGAAGATCTGGCAGCAGGTACCGCTGAGACAGCACTCTGAGTCCGGAAGCATTTAGGCGAATGACACAGCACAGTCTCATAGCAGTAGCTTGAGACTGTGCTTTTTTCCGATACGATCATCGGACAAGCAGTATATTATAAAAGAAAGAAAAAGATAAGAAGTGTAATGTGTAGATCAAACTTTAACGGAGGATAATTTGTATGGCAACTACCAGATACCGCGGAAGAAGAATCCGCTGGGGCCGCGTCACAGCAGCTCTGATTTTTTTGATTTGCTTAATTTTCCTGATTGGCTATGGTGTAAGCTCCTGCGGAAAGGATCCGATCGCTTCTACACCCCCGAAACAGGAAAATTCTGCGGATGCATCCGGAAATCAGAATTCAGCCGGGGATCCGACCGGTACTGCACCCAATGCGGATGAGGATACTTATGTCATCGGCGGTCAGTCTGCTTCTTCGACAACCGAAACTACAACGACACCTGCAAACGCACTTCCGGATGATTATACCGAATCGCTCCAGATTGCAGCCGATGTATACAGCGGCAATCTTGTGCTGGTGGACGAGGAAAATCCGAGCCATCTGACGAAGGATGATCTGGACCTCGTGCTGGTCGCAAGAAACGGCGAATATGAAGCGAATTACAGCGGGATTTATAATGTTTCCTATCCTGCCTACGTACTCTGCAACAAGGAAGCGCTTTCCTCGTTCAATAAGATGATTTCCGCGTACCATGCGGCAACCAATAATACGGAAATCATGTTCAACTACGGCTATCTTGATCGGGATGATTCCAAGAGCAATCCGGAATCTGCAAGCGGTCTGGATATCCAGCTTCACCTGAAAACAAACAGCGGTTCGTATAGCTTTATCTCGAATACAGGCGACTATGCCTGGATTTATGAGAATATGCATAAGTATGGTTTTGTACTTCGGTATCCGGAGGATAAAACAGAGAAAACCGGTGAGAAGGGTACCTATTCGGCACTCCGCTATGTCGGCGTTCCCCATGCCGCATATATGAGAGAGCAGAATCTCTGTCTTGAGGAATATCATGAACTGCTGAAAAACTCCTACGCTTATGACAAGGAAGTGCTGGAGTATACATATAACGAGCAGACCTATCGGATATATTATGTAGCAGCAAGCAATACCGGTGATACCAGTGTACCGGTGCCGAGCGACGGAAATTATACGATTTCCGGAAACAATGTGGACGGCTATGTTGTGACTGCTATTTCCTGAGCCATGAAAGGAGGCGCAGGCTGATGCCGCAGGCGAAGAAAAAACGCTCGTGGCTGAATCGGCTGCGTGCATGGCTGAATCCTAAGAAACCAACGGAATCTGAGGCTGCTGCGGAGGCACCGCGTAAGGTTCTTTCGATCGTCTATCTTCCGCAGTCGGTTTCCTGTATGGGCGATCATGTCCGGATGTCCATTCCGCAGGATTTCGGTGTGTATACGAATGTACCGCGACAGGTTGTCCTGCATGGTGCGAGATGCGGGCTGATGCTGACGATTGCAGCGATTCCTTTTTCGGGGATGCTGCAAAGATGTACGCCGCAAACCCTGATCGACAGCTTTCTGCGGCAGGGACGCGAGATCTCGATGATACGCTTCGAACATGATTTTCTGCGGTATTCGCCGCGGATTTCCGTCCATTATCGGACGGGAACAGAGGAATCTGTTCTGGTACTTGTACAAAAGCGGCGGGATGTATTCAGCCTATTGTTTACGGGAAATGTGAAACCGAATTTATCGGTCATTGAAACGATGCTGTCTACGCTTGAGCTGAACTGACAGCAGGCTGTATCCAGACAAAGAAAAACCTGAGAAGACATTGTGCTTCTCAGGTTTTTGTTGTTTCTCGCGTGGGATGGATGGTGCGGATTATTTCGCGAGTGCAGCCTTTGTGACCTTTACGATATTGTCTGCACAAAGACCGAATTCCTTGAGGAGTGCGACCGCAGGACCGGAATAACCGTAGGTGTCATTGACGCCGATGCGGTGGACCGGAACCGGACAGCTTTCTGCGACGCATTCTGCAACCGCAGAGCCGAGACCGCCGATAATGCTGTGCTCCTCACAGGTGATGATGCAGCCGGTTTCTTTTGCGGCAGCCTGAATCAGTTCGGTATCGAGCGGCTTGATGGTGTGGATATTGATGACGCGTGCGTGGATGCCGTCCTTTGCGAGGGCTTCCGCAGCTTCGAGTGCTTCACATACCATCAGACCGGTTGCGACGATTGTGACATCGTTTCCGTCACGCAGGGTGATGCCCTTACCGATTTCGAACTTATAGTCCGCATTGGTATTGATGACCGGAACAGCGAGTCTTCCGAAGCGGCAGTATACCGGGCCGTCCCAGTTGATTGCGGCCTCTACCGCAGCTTTCGCCTCGATATCATCCGCAGGATTGAGGATTACCATGCCGGGGATTGTGCGCATCAGGGCGATATCCTCACAGCACTGATGGGTCGCGCCGTCCTCACCGACCGAAATGCCGGCATGGGTTGCGCCGATTTTGACATTAAGATGGGGATAGCCGATGCTGTTGCGGACGATTTCGAAGGCCCTGCCTGCCGCGAACATTGCGAAGGAGGAAGCGAACGGAACCATTCCGGTTGCAGCGAGACCGGCAGCGACGCCCATCATATTGGCTTCTGCGATACCACAGTCGAAGTGGCGGTCGGGATATGCTTTTTTGAAGATGCCGGTTTTGGTTGCAGCCGCGAGGTCTGCGTCCAGAACGACAAGATTTTCATATTTTTCTGCGAGAGCAGTCAGCGCTTCGCCGTAGCTTTCACGGGTTGCTTTTTTCATAACGTCGCTCATGCCAATGCCTCCAATCGTTCCAGCTCTGCCGAAAGCTCGGACATTGCCTGTTCATACTGTTCCTGATTCGGTGCTGCGCCATGCCAGCCGACCTGATTTTCCATGAAGGAAACGCCCTTGCCCTTGACGGATTTCTGGATAATGGCAACCGGCTGACCGGAGATAGATTCCGCTTCACGGAATGCACGCTCGATATCGTCAAAATCATGTGCATTCATGGTAATTACGTGCCAGCCGAACGCAGCGAATTTATCGGTAATGGGTTCGGGGGAGCAGACATCGGTAATTTTTCCGTCGATCTGGAGACCGTTGTTGTCAACGATTGCGACGAGATTGTCCAGTCCGTAGTGTGCAGCGAACATCGCAGCTTCCCAGACCTGACCTTCCTGGATTTCGCCGTCGCCGAGGATGGTGTATACACGGTAATCCTGGGATCTGTGCTTACCGGAGAGTGCCATGCCGACAGCGGTCGAGATACCCTGACCGAGGGAGCCGGAGCTCATGTCTACGCCGGGGATGTGGATACAGGGATGGCCCTGGAGGAGCGCACCGATATGGCGGAGGGATTTCAGCTCTTCCTTCGGGAAGAAACCACGCTCTGCGAGTACGGAATAGAGTGCGGGCGCGGTATGGCCCTTCGAAAGAACGAGGCGGTCGCGCTCGGGCATATCCGGATTCTTCGGGTCTACATTCATCACAGAATAAAGGTAGGTCAGCAGGTCAGCGATGGAGAGGGAGCCGCCCGGATGACCGGATTTCGCGTTGTAGACGCCTTCGATGATGCCCATACGAACGCGGCAGGCAGTCTTTTGGAGCTGCAAACGAATGAGTTCGTCCATGTTGTTACATCTTCCTTTCTGCTGCGGCAGGGTAGAAGCCGCAGATGTTACTTTCATTATACTATATCCGAAAGAGAAAAGCAAGCGTTTTTTTGACATTCTGATGCGATAATAAGATATTGCGTTTCAGCGTGATTTTTGCTATAATGTTGGAACATAAAATCGGTGTCATCGGTCAAATATTGTGCTGATACGCGCGGCAGAAGCGAGTGAAAGGGACGGGGGAGAAGACGGTATATGAACAGAGAATACAGCAGAATCTGTTGTCGGGTAATGTGTCTGGGCGATTCGATTACGGACGGGTTCTGGATGACAGGCGGATATCGGAACGAGCTGTGCGAGCGGATATTCAAAAGCGGACTTTCGGCACAGATTCAGTTCACGGGGCCGAACTGGGGCGGAACGGGGTATGACCCGCGCCATGCCGGATACAGCGGTTATTCGATTGAAAATATTGCGCAGTCCGATTCGATTTCGGGCTGCCGCACAGGAATTTCCGGCATCATCGGGTGGCTGATGGGGAGTTATCCTGCGGATATCGTGTTTTTACAGATCGGAACGAATGATATTCTGAGCTTGTATGCGCTGGAGACATTTGGTGTCAGACTGGAGCGGCTGATTGACGAGATTACCGCATATCTTCCGCAGGAGGGGATGCTGTATCTGGCGACGCTTCCGCCGATGGACGCAAAGAACGGGCTATATATCAGCAGAGATTATTTTACGGAGGAAACAATGGACGCGGCAGTAGAGGCGTGTAATCGTCAGATCCGAGCACTTGCGAAGAAAAAAGAGCGTCAGGGTGCAGCGGTTCGGTTAGCGGAGGTCAGCCATGTGCTGGAGAAAAAGGATCTGTATGACGGTGTGCATCCCAGTGAATCGGGCTATCGGAAACTCGGCGCATTCTGGTTTTCCTGTCTCCTCGCGTACCTGAACGACAGATGCAGTGCGGATGATATGCCTTAACAGATTGATATATCAGAAATTGGAACGCTGTTTCAGGCATCGGGAGATGCTTGAAACAGCGTTTCCGGTTTCCGGTGCTGAGGTTTTGATATAGCCGAATGGCGATGCGTTCCGTCGTGAAAGCGATAGCGGGGATCACGCTGATGATTATTCTTCAAAAACCGGACAGAGCGTTCAATTCTGGGAAACTGATTTGTATGGCGGCGCACCCCAGGGTTGGCGCGAAGTATCAAGTGAAGGGGCGGCATTCCTGACAATGCCGCCCCTTTGGGTTGTTGGTCTGATTGCGCGAATAGACAGGATGTCAGATTTTACAAATTTTTCAAATTTCTCTTGCAATTTTCGAACATTTCTGGTATAATATTTGTAAATCCCATCCGAATTGTGCGAATGGAATTTTGAAATGATGCAATCAATCAGATATGGAGGAATTTTGTTATGGCAATGGACGAAAACGGCGGCATGAATTCTCCGCTGCTTGGAGATATTACCTATGAACCACCAAAACCTCGTGCGACACTCCCCGACGGTACGGATCCGCGGCTTGCGAATGCGGAAAAGCCGATTTTAGACGATGTCGGCGCAGCAGAAAGCTTTCTGCGCACAGCACCGCAGCCCGGCGGCGTTGACCCCAGACTTGCAGGCGCTGTCGCACCGATTCTGGATGATATGGGCGGAAATACACCGCCGCCTCCCGCAGCTTCCGCGCCCCGATATCAGGAGCTGTCAGCGGAACAGATCGCGATTTTACAGCAGCAGCGTGCGGCACAGGGACAGCCGCCCTATACCGAGGATGAAATTGCGGAGCTGAAAGCGGACTTTATCGAGCGTCAGCGTTTACAGGCGCAGGAACAGGCGCTTGCACAGCAGGCTGCCGCCGCCGCACAGGCAAGTATTCAGCTCGAAGAAACCACCTATGAGGCACCCGAAAAAAAGACACCCGTGGAGGAGCGTCTGCCGCAGGTCAATGCTGCGGACTTACTGGAGGAGGCTGCACCGGAACCGGAACGCCGTTCTTCCTTCCAGCAGGCGGATCTGGAGGAGGCAAGACGCAATGCGGCAAAGCGTGCGGCAGAGTCTCTGAGTGAAACGCCGAAATCCAATCCCGAAGATTCCCGGAAGATGCTGCGTGAGCTTCGCCGCCAGCAGCAGGCAGATCTTGCTGCCGCAGGCTTCCCGGTCGCAGTTGTACTGACGATACTCGGTGCAATCGGCGGACTCTGTATGGTGATTTCCGCATTCGGCGGCTATCCCGATGGCTTTGAATCAAACGGATTCTTTGATTTTGCCGGACTGCTCTATAAGCTGCTCGGCGCACTCCTCGCGATACTTTCTATAACCATCGTTCTGCGCGTCAAGGCGGTCAAGGGCTTTACATCGTTCATGTTCGGCTTATCCTGTGTTTTACAGCTGGTACCGGGACTGGTGGTTATGCTCCCCAAGCGCGGTGCAGATTCCTTCGCTGTAACGGCGATTACATTTGCCATTTCCCTGATTTGCTGTATTGCGGTGACATTTGTGATGGCGTCCAGCGAAAAGGTGACCGCATACTATGGCGTGAATGACAGATTCTACGACTGATATGCGTATCCCGAAAAACGAATCGGAAAATGAGCGGCTCATCCGGATATGAGCCGCTTTTTTCTGCGGTCAGACGGGAGCGGAATGCAAGACACCGAGGGGGGAGATGATGAAAATTTTGAACATCGCAATTTCTGACTATAAGATGCTCGAATCTCGATTGCAATACGGAATGGAATGTGGTATGATTGGGATATCGAAAAACGACAGATGTGACAGCCGGAATATCTGATATGTGCTGTGAGGGAAAATATGCGAAGCAAGAATCAATTGGCAATGCTGCTGGCGTGCGTGACCGCGCTTGTGCCGACAGCAACCGCCTGTAACAATCAATTGTCTGTAAAAGACCCGCCCGCAGCGGAAACAACAACTGCTGCGGAGGAGTCGGGATTGCCGGAAGGATGTGCGTTTGCGGCAGAGTTTCGGTATGCGCCGGATGGCGTATACTTCGCAGCGAACCGATTCTTCTCGGAAGATACTATGCTTGGGATGATTGCGCCGGAGGGTGCGCGGATTCTCTATACAACAGACGGAAGTGAGCCGGAGGAGGGGCGTGCTGAATTATATAGCGAGCCGATCCTGCTGGAAGCATCCGACAATGATGCTCCGACGGTGCTGGTTCTGAAAGCGAAAGCAATCTTTTCTGATGGGACCGCCTCGGAGACTGCAACACAGACCTTTTTTTGCGCAGAAAATCTGGAGCATCGGTTTGAAATGCCGGTATTTTCGCTTTCGGGTGAACCTGCGGAGCTGACTGAATCGCCCGACGGTATCCTCTATGGCAAGAATTATGAACAGCGCGGCAGAGAAAGCGAACGTGCGGTATGTGTGGAAGCATTCAATTCCGATGGTTCGATTCTGTTTTGTCAGGATGCGGGCGTACGTGTATTCGGCGCATTCTCCAGAGAAGCCGCCGTGAAATCGCTGAAGCTGTTTGCACGCCGAAGCTATGATGCGGCTTACGGGAAATTTCCGTTTGACGGCTTTGGCACAGAAGGTGCGGACGGTAATGTGATTTCGAAATATGATAAGCTGGTGCTGCGGTCGAGCGGAAACGATTTCCAGTTTGCATTTGTGCGGGATGAGCTGAACCAGCGGCTTGCGGCAAAGGCAGGCTATACGGATTGTGAAGCGGTACTGCCGGCGGTGGTCTATCTCAATGGCGAATATTATGGAATGCTCTGGCTGCACGAAGTATTCTGTGATGATTTGCTGAAGGATAAATATGGCGGCAGCGAGGGAAAATATGTTGTGCTGGAGGGTACGGAACAGCAGAAGACTGTGAGTGAAACCGATCCGGAGGAAGCGATGATCGCCGAGGCGTTCAATACGACCTATCAGCAGCTGACTGCACTGGATCTGACGGATGACGCGAATTATGCACAGGTCACCGAGTTCATGGATGTCGAAAACTACCTGCAAAACTATGCGTTCAATATCTATATCAACAATGCGGACTGGCCGCATAACAATTTCAAATGCTACCGATATTTCGCGGTCGGCGGCGAGGCGCTCGATTCTCCGCAGACCGATGGCAGATGGCGGTTTCTGATTCACGATACCGATTACAGCCTCGGAATTTATGAACAGGAGATTACACGCTTCCGCTATAATAGCCTGAGTGAGATACTGAATCCGGAAAGTGATCGCTATGCACCGATGTTTGCAAAGCTGCTGGAGCGGGAAGACTGTCGGCAGTATTTTCTGGATGAGATGGTACGGCTGATGGACGGCGCACTCTCTCAGGACAGTATCATTGACACACTGGATGAAATGGAGCGCAGCCGCTATCGGGAAATGCAGTATTATCATGAAGTGCTTGCCGCGAGAAAACCGTATGATTCCTCGATCTGGACATCCTACGGGGAATATACGCGCCGCTGCAATATTATCCGGATGTATGCACGCCGCCGCCGTGCAAAGATGGAGGAAATCCTCATCGAAGTATTGAAGCTTCCTGCGGATTATTTCTCACAGGAAACAGCGGCATCTTAATTTCGCCAACCTTTTCATATCCTTCTTTATAGCAAAAGCCGATATCCGTAACAGGATATCGGCTTTTGTTTATAGAATTCATCTGTATCAGCGGTTTCCGAGAGATTTTCCTGTCAGAATCGAAACCAGCTCCGGTTCAGGGAAAGAGAGTGTCTGGCGGTCGAAGATGCCCATGCCGTCGATTCCGAGATGGCCTTCGTCCCACCAGAAGCAGGGCATAGATCTTGCGGCGGCTTCTTTCGCGTAAACCGCAGCCCAGAAGAGTCTGCTTCGGCGGTCAGCCTTTCCGACCGCGGCAGCTTCTCCGAGAATGACAGGAATTCCGCGCGAAATAAAATGCCGTTCCAGTCGGTTGAAGATTTTCAGCAGCGCGTCAATATCTTCCTTACTGCCCCAGGTTGTCTTGGATTCCGCCCATACCACCTCGTAGGAGGGAAGACAGAAATCCGTTGGTGCATACGCGTGAATCGAGACCATAATCCGATCATCCGCCGGAAGTTCAAGGGCTTCGATTGCCGCCTGTTTCGCGCTTGCGGCATAGGTCGGAATCATCAGATAACGGGAGCTGTTATTGCCTTTTGTGCTGCGGATTGCTGCCACAGCCGCGTGATTCAGCCGATTCACTGCCGCATAGCGTTCGGGGGTTCCGATCCAGTCGTCTGCGGTATGCGGTTCGTTCAGCACTTCAAAAATCAGGGATTCTCCGAGATCAGAAAATTGGTTGGCGATCTGTGTCCAAAGGCTGCAAAGGATTGCTTCGGATTCATCCAGACGGTCGGGGAGAAGGCTGAGTCTGCCCAGCGGGCTTGCGTCGTGGTGGACATTCAGGATGATGCGGAAGCCGAGGGAGAACGCCTCACGGACGAGCTTATCGACGCGCTCCATCCAGCACGGATCAATCGTATAATCGGGTGCATCTCCGATATGCTGCCCCCAGCTTACGGGGATGCGTACCGCGTCGAAGCCGGCGTCACGGATGGCTTCGAGGTGTGCACGGCTCGGCGGCGGATTGCCCCAGGCGGTTTCGAAATCCGTGGTTGTGGGATGAGAGGGGAGGTGTTCGGGTTTTACAATGCAGTCAAAAGTATTGCCGAGATTCCAGCCGCATCGGATGCTTCGTGCGAACTCGAAGGCGAAATTATATTGAAACATGATGTTTGCCCTACGCTTTCAAAAAATCAATAGTTAATTGTATTATACCACATTTCACAAGGCTTGTAAAGCGTATTATCTGCCAAATTTCGCTGTCTGTTTTTGGGCATATTGGATGCAGCGGGGGATGGGAGCTGCGGTGCGTCAAATGGGAATAAGCAAAAAATAAATTTTTTATTTCAGGAAAATGGCTTTTTCGGGCGGATTTTATAAGGCAGGGGATCTGAAATATCTGTTTGAACGTATACATTTGAAAAACTTAGATAAATGGAGGAATCGGGAGAATACACCCTGTTTTTTAAAAATTCAGATGCTGTCCGGACGTCCTGCGGTTTGTAATCTGTGAACAATTCTGGTAAGATAAATACATCGGTTGAGACCGAATACAATCACACAGTCAATTCGATCTTGGAAAGGATGTTTCGAACAGATTATGAAAAATGGTTCAAAAGCAGGCAAAGTTACCGGAGGTATCGTGATCGGTGTATTGGCAGGCGTGCTGCTCTTTTCTTCGGCAGCCACTGTACCTGCGGGACATACCGGTGTTGTCGTGACGCTGGGAAAGGTGAGCACGAATACGATGAGCGAGGGCTTCCACCTCAAAGCACCGTTTATTCAGAGCGTTGTGCCTGTGAGCAACCAGATTCAGGTATACGAGGTAGATGCGCCGGCAGTCTCCAAGGACCTCCAGACAGTCAGCAGCAGAATTGCTGTCAACTATCGTGTCCAGTCGGCGGAGTCCGCGAAAATCTATCAGAATATCGGCGGAGATTATGAAGCGGTTGTGCTGACACCCGCCGTTCAGGAAAGTGTAAAATCCGTCACCGCACAGTATACTGCGGAACAGCTCATTACAGAGCGTGCATCCGTCGGCGAGGAGATTAAAGAGATTCTCCAGAAGAAGGTTGCGGAATATGGCTTGCAGATTGAAAAATTCAATATTGTGAACTTTGATTTCTCGGCAGAATTCAATGCCGCGATCGAACAAAAGCAGGTTGCGGAACAGAATCTTCTGAAAACCGAGACCGAGCAGAAAGAAGCGCTTGTCATTGCGGAAGCTGAGGCGAAGAAGAAAGTCATCGCTGCGAAAGCGGAAGCGGACGCCATTACCGCAAAGGCACAGGCACAGGCAGATGCCAATAAGCTTGTAAACGATTCTCTGACCGAACTTGTCCTTCAGGATAAGATGCTCGAAAAATGGGACGGTGCACTCCCGAAAGTCAATGGCAGTGATTCATCCTCGCTGCTGCTGGATGTTGACGCAGTCACTTCTGAAAAGCCGTCTTCCGCGTCCGGCACTGCACCCACAGCCTCCACACAGGCTGCGGAATAATTTCGCCAATACCTTTCTTTGATACCACCCCTTTGTACATCGTCTGTACCCGTCAGACGGTACGGGCGGTACATTTTCCTCCACTCGCTTGATCTGATTTCCGGCCCATATCCGATTACCCTGCGGATATGGGTATTTTTTTGTCTGCGGCGGCATAGGATGAAAACGGAATGAATCGGACGGACTGCGGAAATACGGGAGGTATGGGATATGAAACGGATGCTGCGTCATCTGACGGCGGTAGTGCTGAGTCTGGGAATGCTGCTGGTGAATCTGCCGGCGATCGGATGGGAGGCGGAAGCGGTTCCGGATGTGAGTGCAAAGGCCTGTGTGCTGATGGATGCGCTGACGGGGCTTGTGCTGTATGAAAAATGTGCAGACGAGAAGCGGCCGATGGCGAGTACCACAAAAATCATGACAGTGCTGCTGACGCTCGAATCGGGGAATCTGGATGACCCGTTTGTGGTGGATCGGGAGGCAATTCATGTCGAAGGCTCGTCGATGGGGCTTCAGGAGGGGGATATTGTTACAAAGCGTGCCTTATGTGTGGGGATGCTGCTGCCATCGGGGAATGACGCAGCGAATGCGGCGGCGAAAGCGGTCGGCGGAACCATTCCGGATTTTCTGCGGATGATGAATGCACGTGCGGCAGAAATCGGGATGACGCATACCTGTTTCGGTTCTCCGTCGGGACTGGACGCGGAGGGCCACGGCGCATCGGCATATGATATGGCGCTGCTCGCGAGAGAAGCACTCCGGAATCCGGATTTTGCGGAGATCTGCTCGCGTGCGTCCATGACGGTGGAATTCGGGAATCCGCCCTATCCGCGTACACTA
This sequence comes from Oscillospiraceae bacterium, assembly GCA_017533485.1. GTDB lineage: Bacteria > Bacillota > Clostridia > Oscillospirales > Ruminococcaceae > Firm-04. The sequence continues at coordinate 59,789 of JAFXIC010000054.1, read as the reverse complement.
TATAATACGAACCGGCTGCTGAAAACAGATGAAACGGTGATTGGCGTCAAAACAGGCTTTACCGATGCGGCAGGGCGCTGTCTGGTGAGTGCAAGCGAGCGCGGCGGAAGAAGGCTGATCTGCGTGACATTATTCGACCGTAATGACTGGGCTGACCATGCGGCACTATATGACTATGGTTTTTCGAAGGCAGAAGATTATATAGCAGAAGTCCCGAAGACGGTTACCATTCCGGTAGAGGGCGGAGACCGTGATACGGTTGGGGTATATGTAAAAACGCCGCTGACGCTGACGGTATGGCACGGAAAAACTGCGGTGCTGACGGAAACGATTCTGCTGCCGCCGTTCCGTACCGCACCGCTGAAAAAAGGGGATATTGTCGGAGAGATTGTGTACCGGAACGGGAAGATTGCGGTCGCAAGACTGCCGCTCTATGTGAATCAAGATGTGAACGTTGTGTGAAGAATTTCTGTTTCCGCCAATTTTCGGAAAAATTGCGTAATGTTTCTTAAACAGTTTGAATCTTGTTTTTTGGGGGAAAAGGCGTTATAATAGAATCGAACAGAAAATCTGTGAAACGCGGAGAATGCGTTTGTTTTTCCCGAAGTACGGAATTGAGGCAAGAAATGATGAAAGAATTGAAAAAAAAGCTGACAGAACGAATGGCGGCAAATCGTCCGCTTCAGCGGCTGAAAAAGACCTGTCATGCCATACAGGCGGAGCGGCTCTGGCATCAGCAGCATGATAAGCGTCTGAATCTGATTCTGACGCTGGTGTTTCCGCTATTTATTGTATGTCTCGCGGAGCTGAATCAGTTTGTGGAATTCAGCCAGTTCCTGACATTCTGTATCGAACGTCCGACCGTCATCATGTTCGATTTTCTGATGGCATACCTGATGTTTGCAGCGCTGCTGCTGTTTACGAACCGCGTCTGGATTGCTGCATGGATTCAGGGGATTGCGTATATGCTCATCAGCATCGTAGAGCTCTTTAAGTACAGCACCAACGGCAATCACTTCAAGCTTGCGGATATTTCGCTGGCACCGAATGTCAAGAACCTGACGAGCTTTGCGTATATTAAAATTACACCGTCGCTGGTGATATATGTCCTGATGGCGGCTGCATTCCTGCTGATGATATTCTACCAGAATCCGAAATTTACCGCCTCATGGCGAAAACGGCTGCTGCCGGCAATCGGATGTACGATGGTTTATATATCGGTGATCTGTATTCCGGCGATTTCCGAGCATGTATATGGTGCGTTTGATGTAGATACGACCGAATCACAGAATGCGTTTTCGACCAACGAGAAATTCGAACGAAACAGTATGCTTGCGTTTATCGCGGAAACAACCTCCGAGAAGCTCAGCAATATTTTATCCGCACCGGATGATTATTCACAGGAGCTGGTGGAATCGGTGATCACCGGATCTGCACGCGAAGAAAGCTGTGATGAGAGACCGAATGTGATTGTCGTGATGTCAGAATCCTTTGCGGATTTCCGGAGACTGTCGGAGCTGAAGCTGGATACGGACGCCTATGACGCCTATGACGCGGCGGCGAAACGCTGTGAACAGATTGCGGTTGCGGTGCCGACTTTCGCCTCCTATACGGTGCGCACGGAATTTGAATTGATGTACGGACTGCCTGTGCGATCGCTGATGGATACGATTACGCCGCAGCGTGAGATTGTACCGGAGCTTCCGTCGTCGATGGTTTCCCATTTGTCCGGCATCGGCTATCAGACTGCATATGTACATCCGTTTACGTCTACCTTCTATGGACGGGACGAGATTTATGCAACCTATGGATTTGACCGGATGCTGTTTGATGAGAATTTCACGGTTCCGGTGGAGGAATTCGGAAACGGCTATATTTCCGATGATACCGTATTCCGCCAGCTCTTGCAGCTGATTTCGGAAACGGAAGAACCTCTGTATGCCCATGCGACCACGATGCAGAACCATCAGCCCTATGACTGGATTGAGAATCAGTCCGAGCTGGATGTGTACTTAGAAGGCATTCGCGTGACGGGAGCAGCATTTGAAAGACTGCTGGACGGACTGGAAGCACTCGACGAGCCGACGGTACTGATTTTTGTCGGCGACCATTACCCCTCGATGCGCGGCGAAGGGAACCTCTATGACGCGCTGGGCATCGACAGCGAGAACTGTGCGGTGCTTTATGAACAGCCGGCATTGATCTGGACGAATACCAAAACGGATTTCTCGGCGATTCCGAAGGAGCGGTTCTCCCTCTTTTATCTGACGCCGCTGGTCTGTCGGACAGCCGGACTGCCGATGAGTGCGTTTTATGAAACGGTGCTGGCACAGATGCCGCAGACGCCGGTTTATACATCCATCTTCATGGAAGAAGATGTCCGCAACGAGGTGCTCGACCTGCTGACCTATGACCGGATTGTCGGGGAGAATTACAGCGGAGAGCTGCGGACAGCCCCCGAAGAAACCGAATAATAAAAGACGGTGGAAACACCGTCTTTTTTGTTGTCTGATATGGCGAAAATCAGCCGTTTCCTCTTGACATGAGGGGGAAAATATGCTATACTTTATACCGTAAATTTTTAGGAGAAGCCCTTGCAACAACGGTTTTCCCCCAAGCTGAAAAGGAGAATGATTATGGAACAGGATACTCTGCGAAAGCTTGAACTGCTCAACCAGCTCAGCCTGAACGAGGTACAAAAAGCCAATCTGCTCGCGTTTTTTGCAGACCGCGAGAAGGAGCTGGATGTGCTGAATGCAATGAATACCGATGATGTCGAGAGAATGGTTCACGTCATGCCGATCATGACCGTTGTGCGCGAGGATATTGCATCCCAGCCGTTTTCCCGTGACGAGCTGCAAAAGGGTGCGCCCGATACCAATCAGGGATATTGGTGTGTACCGCGCGTTGTGGAATAATGGAGGAGGTAGATGCAATGAAAATCTGGACATCGAAAACAGAAACTGCCGCAGTGAAAAAAATTGCGGCGGATGATATGATGCTGACGAAGGATATGCCGACTGCCGCAGGCTCGAAGATGCTGGACGGCTATCTGAGTCTTTTGGAAGCCGAGGCGCTGACACGCATGAAAAATGCCGGCTACGGGATCTGCGGAAAAGCAAATGTCGGTGAGTTTGCAGTTGACCTGATGGGAGAGACCTCCTGTTACGGCGTACCCTCCGCAGACGGTGTGCTGAAGAATGCTGCGGCGGAAATTGTGCAGTCGGGTGAGGCGATGGCAGCTGTCGGACTGGATGTCAACGGTTCGATTCGCCGTGCAGCCGCACAGTATGGCTTGGTCAGCGTAAAGCCGACCTATGGAACGGTTTCGCGCTACGGTACTGTTCCGGTTGCCTGTTCGGGTGAAACCGTCAGCGTAACCGCGAAGAATATCGCAGATTGCCGCGAGATTCTGGATGTACTGGCCGGCCACGACGATAAGGACGGCACCAGCCTTTCGGAAGCGGAATGTGAAAAGATCAGACAGTCCGCTGGATGCGGGGAAACCGTCCGCCGCGTTGCAGTCATTTCGGAGTTTACCGAGGGCGTGGACGCGAAGACAGCAGAATGTCTCAATGCCGCAAAAAAGGCGCTTTCGGAGAACGGCATCGAAGTTGCGGAAATCAGCGAGAAAACGATTGCTGCCGCAAGAATCGCATGGAATATTCTGATGAGCGCAGAGCTTTGCAACAATGTATCCCGCTATGACGGTGTAAAATACGGCTACCGCAGTGCAGACGCGAATACGATTGATGAGCTGTATACGAATAGCCGTACCGAAGCATTCGGTGATTTGCTGAAAACCGCAATCCTTTATGGTTCGGATACCCTTTCGACCGAGAACTATATGAAAGTATATGATAAGGCGCTCCGTGTCCGCAGACTTGTTTCCGAAAGCTTCGGAAAGCTGTTTGAACAGTATGATGCGGTGCTGATGCCGGCCTGCTCCAGATCCGCATACAGCGAGGATATCACAGCATCGGAAAGAGATATCGCATTTACCGAAAATCTCTATACTGCGCCGGCGTCCATCACCGGACTGCCGACAGTAACTGCGGGCGGTGTACAGCTGATTGGAAAGGCGTTCTCGGAGAACGCACTGTTTGAAGCCGCAAAGCTGTATGAATAAGGAGGACAAAGCATTATGAGATACGAAACCGTCATTGGTCTGGAAGTGCACGTTGAGCTTGCAACGCAGTCGAAAATCTTCTGCTCCTGCCATGCAAAATACGGTGCAGGTCCGAATGAACACGTTTGTCCTGCCTGCTGCGGAATGCCGGGAATGCTGCCGGTTGTCAACCGGCGCGTGGTGGATTACGGCATGAAAGCCGGTATGATGCTGAACTGCACAATCAATCGTACCACAACCTTTGATAAAAAGAGCTATTATTATCCGGATCTGCCCTGTGCGTACCAGACAACACAGTGGTTCGCACCGGTTGCCGTCAACGGACTGGTAGAAATCGAAACCTCGAAGGGAAAGAAGAATATCCGGATCAAACAGATTCATATGGAAGAGGATGCGGGTAAGCTTGTCCATGATATCAGCGAGGATACAACCTGTGTAGACTTCAACCGTACCAGCGTGCCGCTGATTGAAATCGTCAGCCAGCCCGATCTTTCGAGTGCGGAGGAAGTGGAAGCATATCTGGAGCGGCTGAAGAATCTCCTGCGGTATGCAAAGGTCGCGGAATGTGCAATGGAACATGGTACGATGCGCTGTGACGTCAACCTTTCGGTGCGTCCGGAGGGCAGCGACAAGCTTGGTGTCCGTACCGAGATGAAGAATATGAACTCGATTGACGCGATTAAGCGTGCGATCAGCTACGAGGTCGCAAGACATATTGACGCGATTGAAAACGGTACTGAGGTTCTTGTACAGGAAACCAGACGCTGGGATGATATCAAGGGCAAGAGCTATGCGATGAGAAATAAGGAGACCGCCGGCGATTATCGCTATTTCCCGGATCCGAATGTCATGCCGGTTGTGATTGATGACGCATGGTATCAGGCAATCGAGGCTTCGCTTCCCGAATTTCCGGAGGTAAAGCGTGCGCGCTATATCGAAACACTGGGACTCGGTGAATATGATGCCGCACAGCTCACGAAAAGTATTGCGGTGTGTGAGTGCTTCGAGGACGCGTATGCAGTCTGCAAGAGCGCGAAGGATGCCGCAAACTGGATGCTTTCGGAGGTTATGAGTATTCTGGGCAGCCGGAAGATGACACCCGACAGTCTGACGCTGGACGGAAAAACGCTGGGCGAGCTGATTACACTCGTCTCCGCGGGTACTGTCGGCAGATCGAACGGTAAGAAGATTCTTGCGGCAATGTTTGATGATCCGTCGCTTTCTCCGAAGGAATATGCGGAGCGCAACGGAATGATCGTATCGAATGATACGGGACTGATCGAGCAGGTTGCAAAAGAAGTGCTTGCGGCAGAAGAAAAGGCTGTCGCGGATTATCGTGCGGGTAAGGAAAAAGCACTCGCCGCAATCCTCGGAAAGTGCATGAAGCAGCTCAAGGGCAACTGTAATCCGCAGGTGCTTCGGGAGCTTCTGATTGCCGAGATCAATAAGATGTAAGCGATGGATGAAAATTCAGACGGAGAACAACCCTGTCATTTTCGAGGGGGCTGTTCTCCGTTTTTTTTGTGTGCATGAAAAAACGGCAATCCGATCGGGAAACTCGGAATGCCGCTTTTTCACATATTGAGAGGGATAGGAATGGTAGGGAATGATAGGTCCGTGTACGTACAAATCTGATGGAAACCGTAAATAGCACGGAACGGCTCCTTCAAAAATGTACTGCACGTATGAATCGGACTTAAATTTACATTCTGTAGTTTTATTATACAGCATATTTTTCAAAATGTCAAGGCTTTTTCTAAAAATATTTTTTGCACCAAAATATACATATAGTAATATCATTTGTCGAAGTTGTATGGTTTTTGGTTATATCATATCAATTTTTAGTAGAATGCATAAAAAGCTGTCTGGGAGGCTGCGGAATATGTATTGGAAACTGGCATCTTGCCGAAGATGGCATAACAACTTGCTTTACAATTTGCAAAATCAGATCGTCAATTAATTCGAAAAATTCCGAAAAATTTTTTTGAAACCGACGGAAATTTTGCGGAAACCGGCAATAAAAAAGGCTGTACCCCTGCGGAATGCGCCGTAAGGGTACAGCAGACAATGGATTTTGGAAGATTGGGATAGAGGGTTTCGTGGGAGGCGTTATCTGCCGCCTAACGATTGGCTGATGACTTCGTTTCGCTTGATCATGAAATCGACGATGGAGATATTTTCGCCGCCGAAGGAGAAGACGCCGCCTTCTCCGCCGCCCCACATACCGCCAAAGCCGCCCCACATACCGCCGCCGAAGCCGCCGCCCCAGCCGCCGCCCCAGCCGCCGGTGTTGCCGCCGCTGACCTGGAGACCGGTTGCGCTCTTGGCGATATTGGTTTCAAACTGTTCGGAGGTGAAGAAGAATCTGGGATCTGCCTGGACATGACTGCGGATGATGTCGGCAAAACCGTTGACGACTGCTTCGGGATTCTGGTACATAGAAACGATTTCGCGGACATAACCGATGTATTCATCCTGATAGGCTTTATTCTTGAGGAGATTGGAGATCATCGGTCTGGACTGTTCGGTTGCATTATAAAGACCGGTAAGGATATCGGAATTGACGGATGCGCCGTAGTCCATGAAGTTGCCGAGGGAGAGGTTATAGTCCCAGCCGACATAGTAGAATTTGCCGTTATTATAGTGGAGGTAGTAGTTGTGTGCGATCATGCCGTTATAGCTGTCGTAGTTGCACATCACGGCATTGACAGCGAAGCCCTTGAGGAAGCTGGAAACATCCATCAGCGATTCGATCTGACTGGGGTTATTGGGATCGAAGCGGTTGATGGCATCACGAAGTGCGGCGATATTCTGACAGCCGGCATCTTCCCCGAACTGTACCTCGAAGTTTTCGGGGTTCATGCTGTTTTCCATGGTACAATCATTTGCGCTTGCCTTATAGAATACGGCGTCATCGCTTGTTGCATAGCGTTCTGCGAGTGTTTTTCCGGGCTGTTCCGCCATGAAATAGAAGCTGTAAAGGGAACCGTTGACATAGAGATCGCTCCATGTGGTTTTGGGACCATAGCCGCCGAGCGCGTCGAGTGCGTTATAGCAGAGGATATCGCGCATACAGGACGGATCGGAGAACATATTGTTGATACAGAATTCGGTTAAGCCATGGTAATTCTGGAGCTTGTCGTATTCATTGAGCTGGATACGGAAGCTGAACTTATCGTCGCCGGCCTGATCCACAAAGGAAAGGGAGGAATTGCCCTTTGTACGGACGCCGACATTCTCGAAGCGTTCGCCGTCGATGGTAACGGTAGCGGGATAATATTCTTCCTTGGTTGCGTTTGCGATCATGTCATTCCAGTTGGGCATATCGATTTCGATTTTATGGACTCTGGACTGATCGAAAAGCGGCGCATAGAGCAGCTTTGCATTGGCGGTATTATTGACATTCTCATAGCTGTTTCCGAGCGAGAAGTCCGAACCGCCGTTATGGAGCACCTCGATACCGCCTGCATAGACGTTGACGGAACCGGAGAGGGAGGCGTCGGATACGATGGCATAGCGATATTTTTTATGGGTATTTTCTTCGAAGCAGATATTTCCGCCTGCATCCGTGAGGGTGATGGGATTATTCTTCTTCCATTCCTTGACAAAGGAAAGGGAGAGGGTGTTGGAAGCGGCGGAGAGTGTTTCACAGGGATTATCGGTTGCGGTTGCGAGGACAGAGCCGCCGGTCAGGTCTACTGTGCCGAGTGCAGTCAGTCCGCGGTCACCGTAGGCGAGGAGTTTTCCGCCGGATACAGCGAGTGTTGTTTCTGCCTGTACAGCGTCCTTCGCAGATTTGACGGTAACAGTTCCGCCGATCATCTCGACATTTCCCTGTGTTGATTTCACGCCGTCGCCCTCGGTATCAATTTCGAGCGTACCATCCTTGATGGTAACGGAAGTTTTTCCGCGCAGTGCATCCTCGTTCAGCGTTGTGATTTTCACAGTACCGCCGTTTAGCTTGAGATCGTTTCCGCAGTGGATACCGTATTGTGTGCCGGCATGAATGGAGAGTGAACCTTCGCCCTTGATGGTCATGTCATCTTTTGCGTGGAGAACGGCGTGTGCCGCTTCGGCAGCCGCCGGTGCATCCGTACCATCGGAGAGGGTATTTTCGGTGCCTTCGACGAGATTGATGGAGGTATTCTCCGCATTCTCTACGAAGATGACCGGTGCGTTGCTGTTGGTCATGGTCACACCGTTCAAGAACAGCTTAACGGTTTCGGGATCGGCGGTTTCATCCGGAACATGGACGATCACCTGACCATTGGTGAGATTACCATCGAGGTAGTAGGTACCGGAAGCGGTGATGGTGGCGGTATTGCCGCTGACCTCGACGCATTCGCCCTCAAAGGTGATACTATTTCCGTTGAGGTGGATATAAGCGGGGTCGCGCTCCGGCATCGGGGGTGTAATTTCGGGCAGCGCCTCGATTCTTGCGATGGCGCGCAGGACAGCAACAACATCACTGCCCGAACACATACCGTCCTGATTCGCGTCAGCATTTGCCCTTGCAGTGGCGCTGGCTGAAACGGAGGTATCTTCGCCGGCGATTCTTGCCAGCAGGATGACATCGGAGATGGAAAGCTCCTGATCGAGGTCTACATCTCCGAGCATGGTGGGATTTGCAGCGAAGACCGGCAATGCTGCACAGGGCGCAAGCATGGCTGTTGTCAGAATCGCTGCGGCTTTGGAAAACTGTTTCATAGCGTACGCTCTCTTTCTTTTCCCCATTCTGCAGATTCCTGTTTCCGTATTCTTTTTTGCTATTCTGATTTTATTTCTCTTCCCGTTTCAGCAAAACAAACAATTTATTCATTTTGCATTCACATTTGTATCATAGCACACAGTTCAAAGAATTGTCAAGTATTTTTCTGATTATTAGAAAAAGTTTCAGGTAACTTGCACGATATGAAAAAAATAGCTGTCGATTCTGGGAAATCGACAGCAGAAAGGAGGTAAAAAGACTGAAAGGATTGAAAGGTTTGATTAAATCGGGAAATTCTGGATGAGTCTTGCAACGAAGCGGAGTACCATAACAGCATCCTGGCTGGTGATACCCGTATTTCCGTCACATTCCGCATTGACTCTGCCCTGTAAGGTTGCGGGGGCAGTCTTGTCTTCTGCGGCGATGCGGCTCAGAAGGATGACGTCACTGATATCGACGATCTGGTCGCAGTTGACGTCGCCGCGCATGGTAACAGCCAAATCCTGCGGCTGGGAGCTGACAGCTTCCGCTTTCAGGTTAAAGCTGTCGATATTGAAGCCATCGCTTTCCGCGACAAGTTTCAGCGTATGCTCGCCGGCATCCATTGTAAAGGAGACGCCGGAAGCGGTATTCCAGCTTTGCCAGCCGCCGGTTGCGGGCATTTCGAATGCACCGCTGACTTCCTGATTGTCGAGATATACTTTCATGCGGCCGGTCTGGGTTTCCGCAGCATACGTGACAATCATTTCATAGTTCGTCTGATCGGAGGCAAGGAGGCGGTAGGTAAGCCAGTCGCCGACTTCGATATAGCCGACATTCTGACCGCCGTTGACGCATTCCTCCAGCTCGATGCCGCTCATCTGTGCATAAGCCTCGCCCTGAATGATATTATCGGAGCCTGCCTGCAGTGTATGCAGCGTATCATTCGTCTGCGGCGGCAGGGTAGTGGTAGTCGTTGTGGTGGACTGAGAATCCGAACCGGATGTGATTGTTGTCGTCGTGGTTGTCGTAGATGTCGTTGTGGTAGTGGTAACGGGCGGATTGCGCCACTGAGCGGTTTCCGCGTGGGTATTGAGCAGTTTTTTGAGGTAATTGCCGGCTTCGGTGAGGGAGGACCCGTCACCGCCGAAGATGCTGGAGCCTTCCGCCTTGTTGTTGATTGCCCAGTTGCACCAGGAAATCTGATTGGAATCCGCCCAGCTGAGCCATTCTTCGGTCGAGCTGTAATTCACGGAGCCGTCGCCGTCTGCGTTTACAGTTCCCCATTCAGAGATAAAAACCGGAACGCCCTGATTTCTCGCGGTATCAGCTTTTCCGCGAAGCTGACTGCCGTGTGTGCCGGCATAGAAATGCAGTACATAAGCGACATTGGAATCGCTGATCGGGTTATATGCCGCGCTGTCAACATCCTGAGACCAGGTCGGGGTACCGACGAGGATGAGGTTATCGGAATACTGACGGATGGTGCTGATTACGCCCTCGGCATAGGATTTCACGGTTTCCCATGCGACCTGTGTCGGTTCGTTATAGACCTCGAAGATGACATTATCATATTTTCCGTAATCGCGCGCCATTTCCGAGAAGAAATTTTTTGCGGCGTCGGGATTGTTATGTGCACCGTGGGAGTGCCAGTCGATGATGACATAGACATCCTGTGCGATTGCGGCATCGACAACCGAGCGGAGCATATTGACATCGCCGCCGCTGTAAAGGCTGCCGTAGTCGTCTACGCCGATGGAACAGCGCAGGATTTCGCATTTGAATTCATCTACCATACGGCTGACGGTACCGCTGTTCCAGTACTGACCGCCCCAGTTGCTCCAGAAAAAGCTCATGCCCTTGACCTGAACGGGGGAGGCGACATTCGCGCCGTAGATCTGGTTGCCGTTTGCCTGAAGCTCGCCGTAGTAGCTGACGGGGCCGCTTGCAGCGGAAGCGGTAACGGAGGGCTTGGAGATTACAGGCGTCTGACCGGTGAATACGAGTGCGGCGGCGCAGCACACGCCGAGCAGTTTTCTGAATATCATCTTACGCACCTCAATTTGCATCTGATTTTGAGTTTCGGACATTTCACTTCCGGAAAACACTTGGAATGCTTTTATTATATCAATTCATCCCTCGGAATGCTACCAAAAATTTGCAGAAAATATCAAAATCTTGTTGCATTTTTTGAGGGGATGTGGTATCATAATCAGAAAGGGGGTATGGTACATGGATGATTCCATTCAGCGGGCGTTTACCGACAGCCTCTTCCGACAGCGGGAAGCCGGCGAAAACAGCTTTTCTGCACCACCGAGTGCGGAACTGTATGAATGTGTACGCAGCGGGGATGTCAAGCGGCTGGAGGTCTTGTCTGCGGAGCTGACGGAGGGGGAGCTTTCGTCAGAACCGCTTCGAAGCCTGCAATATCAGTTTGCGATTTCGATTGCCTTTGCGGCACAGCATTGTCTGGCGGGCGGAATGGAGCCCGAAACGGCATACAGCCTGCAAAGTTTTTATATCCGCGGTGCAGACAACTGTGAATCGGCGGCTTCTGTGAATGCCCTGCATCGTGTCGCATTGCTGGATTTCGGAACGCGGATGCAGCAGTACAGCAAGCGGAATATTTATTCTCGTCTGGTGTCGCACTGCATGGAATATATCTTCCGGAATCTTCATTCAAAGCTGACGCTTGGCGTCATCGCGGCATATCTGGATGTCAGCGAAAGCCATCTTTCGCGGGTGTTCCATCAGGAAACGGGTGTAACGCTGCGTGCGTATATTATCAAACGGCGTGTCGAGGAAGCAATGGATTTGCTGCGGTATTCGGATTATTCGTCGCTGGATATCGCAAATTATCTTTGTTTTTCGTCCCACAGCCATTTTATCAGCGTCTTTAAGGCACAGACCGGCATGACGCCAAGAGAATACCGCAATCGTTATACAAAGGGAACTGTGCTTTCACCGATGTAAGCTCCGGTGTTCTTGTGCATTGTGCTTTTGGCATCGTATGAATTCTGGTTCTTTGTTGTGCATTTGCACAAAATATCTCGGAGTGTGCACCGTTTTCGGTTCGCCAATCGTATATAGAACAGTACGGGAAAATGAAAGGATGTAGTTTTATGCCAAATCAGAATTCTAAGGATCAGACGCAGCAGCTGGATGTATCCGCACTCCTCGACCAAGCGGTGAGGGAAGAAGCGAAGCGCCGTTCCGAACATATGCAGGTACGGGAGACATCCAATCGGAAATCGAATAAACTGGTGCTTGCTGTCTGTGCGGCAGTGGTCGCGCTGGCAGTCGGAGGGACCTGCATCGGAATCGGGATGCAGCGCAAAAAATCCGCACAGTCTGAGGAAACGAAAAAGCCAAAGCCTGTTTTTACGAGCCCTTCGGATGCTTCGGCGGATTCGGACAGTACAGCACTGTCCGGAAGCAGTACAGCGAATGCGGACGGAGGCGGCGTATTCTCCGATGCTGCTTCGGATGCATCACAAACGAGTGAAACAACGGCAGTCCCTGAAGATGCCGAAGTCATTCGTTCGGACGAGGGATATTTTATCTATCTTAAAAACGGCGGACTCTGGTATCGGGATGTGACGAAGGAGGCGCCGATCTGCCTGACGGAGAATTTTATCCACGAGATGGATGAATCCGATCCGAACTACGAGCAGGTGTCATATCTTTATGGTAAAGAAAATATGGAGATGCTGCTTGCAAACTGGATTTACGTGATGCCGGATAAAAGCGGTGTTTTCTTTCCGATGACGGTGCATCCCCATCTGCCAAGCACGCTGGCGGACTTTGGTTCCGATTACGACAATTCGTTCAGCACAACAATTGTCTATCGTTCGCTGACGGAGGCGGATGAAACGCTGCGCGTGATGGATACGGATATCTGGGAATATATGATTCTTCCCGACCAAAGCGGTGCGCTTTATCGGAAGCTGATACGGGACGGCGCGGGTGTGTCTGATTATCATTTCAATCTCTACTGGACGGATTTTGAAACGACGAATCTGCTTTCGGATGACTGTAATAGATTCATGCTCTCGAAGAATGGAAAGCGGCTGATGATTGTCGGAAAAAGTCAAACTCGGATGCAGATCCGCAGCCTGAACGCATCGGGAACGCTTGCGCCGGAGGTGGTCTATGAGGGAGCGTTTGATTACAATGCCTACTATAATGATGATTTCTCGAAAATTGTGTTCCAGGATGATCTGAATGATGGGATTGAATGCTGGACAGAAGGTGAGGGCGTAAAGACAGTCGCGGATGTGCCCTACGCGTCGGTGATCAATTACTGTTCCGACGGTACATTCTATTGGGTGAGCCGGACGGATGCTTCCTATCAAAAGGGAGAACGAACCCTTTCTTCCCATATGCCGTCGAACTATGAAAGCCTGTCGGAAATCCATCCGGACGTATCGGATGATCTGGATCTGCAATGTGAAGTAATCAACGGCCTGGATTATCTGGAGGATGAAAAGGCGGCACAGGACGAGGGTAAGCTGACGAAAGATCCCGACTGGGAGAATATCCGGATCCGCAATAAAATCCGACGGGAGCTGGGCGATCGATACGGTTCTGCCGGAATGGCCAGGGAAAACTGTCTTTTTTATTTTGACGGAACGAAGAATATTCTGCTGAGCGAGACGGTAGAGCATGTGAGCTATAGTGCGATGGATGACGGAATATACTTTACCGAACAGGTCCGGTCTTTCCCGAAATTCTCTATGGCGGAACTTGAAGCGCTTGTAAAGGATCAGCACTATGGTGCAATTGGTCAGAAGCTGGAAGAATACCTTGCATTTTCCTATGAAGAAAGACTGGAGGATTGTGTGCGGCTGGTATTGGCGACGCGCGGTACAAGAACCGTGATCGGTGATCCGAGTCCGTTTGATCCGGAAAGGGTGAACAGTATTATTTTCAACCGTGTGGGTACGGACGCGGAGCCGGGGCTCGGTTCTGACGATACATTTTCGATTGTGGAACTGGCCAGCAAAACGCTAAGGCTGAGTTTCGATGCAGTGACGACGCAGTTTGATACCAAGGCGCTGATGAAACAGTTCCGGGATTTCGGAAAGACGCTTGTAAAGGAGCGTGAGGTTGACTTCCACTCGATTTATATCAATCTGGGAGATTCCTACTATATGACGAAGAAGGACACACAGACCAAAACCGTATGGCGTGATGACGAAGCGCTGTTTGACTGTTATGAGCCGGAAGGTCTGTCGTTGAGCGATGGTCTTGTCCAACGGCTCTGGGCAGACGAAATGTTCTACTATCTGTCGGATGGTGCGGTGGTCCGGAGCGAGACGAGTTCTTCACTTGCCGTCCATAGCGGAACGCTCTGTATTTATTCCGAAGACGGCGGTTCCCGTACAATTGCGCCGAATGTTTTCGACTACAGCATGAATCCGGAAGGCATAGAATATTGTCTTTCGGATTATCGGAACAGCGGAGGTTCCGATTCCGGAACGCTGAGCTGGCTGAAAAATCATGAGACGGCGGTGCCGCTGGACGAAAACGTGGAAGCTGTATGGAGCGCGAAGTATACTTCTGCTTCTATCAGCACTCAGTACGGAATTGCTACCTACGGTATCAGCAGCTGTTTCTGAATACGATATACATTACACTTCTTTTGAGATACCGCCTGCGGCAGAAAACCGCGGGCGGATTTTTTGTGCCGCGAACCATCCGTTATCGTGAAGAATGTCAATTGGAATTTAGTTAATTTGTGCATAATTTTTGAGTAGCTTTACGGGATTTCCATTGACATTCCGCAAAAAATATGGTATGATAAGATATCATAGCATGAAAAGAGGAAGTTGAATGATGAATGAAAAATTAACCGTACTGCTGCCGCATGATACTGTGGCAGGACGAATCCGCGAGCTCGCACAGCAGCTCAATCAGGATTATCAGGCAATCCGTGCCGAGGATGCACCGGTGCTGGTGCTCTGTACGCTCCGCGGCGCAGTCTTTTTTGCTGCCGATCTGGTGCGTCAGCTGGGCTTTCACTGTGAACTGGAGTTTGTAAAAATCCACTCCTATCAGGGAACCCGTCCGGCAGATGTACCGACATTTGACCTGGGCGAATCAATTTGTGCAACGGGCCGTCATGTTCTGATTGTGGAGGATATCGTCGATACCGGTCATACGATGGAAACGATGCTCCGCCATTTCAACGATCAGAAAGTAAAATCAGTGCGGATCTGCACCTTGCTCGATAAGCCTTCCCGGCGTGAGGTACCGGGGATTGTGCCGGATTATACCGGTTTTGAGATTGACGACGTATTCGCGGTCGGCTGGGGACTTGATTATAATGAAGAGTTCCGGCTGCTGCGTGATATCATGGTCTATCATCCCGACGCGGAAGAAAAAGGAACACTGCGCCGGTAAGAAAGAACGGATCAAAAGCTGAAATCTAACATGAAAGGAGTTTTGAGACATGAGCACACGGAAACAGAACACGCGTTTGTTTGCAGGACTGACAACAGCGGCCGTGCTGGGCGGCTGTATCGGATATGGGAACAGAGACTGTATTCTTCCGGATCTGCGGGTGTCCGCTGCGGCGTCCGCACATCTGCAAATGGGCGATATCAATTTTGACGGCTATCTGGACGCGGATGATGCAACAGGAATTCTGAGCCATTATCTTTCGCTTGTGATGGATACGCCGACGAACCGCCTGCAGGCGCTTCAGCTGCCGCTTGCCGATATTGATCATAATGATCTGATTGATGCGGACGATGCGACATTGGTGCTGTATCGGTATGTGTGCGAGCTGACTCAGACGCCTTGTACATGGGAGATGTATGCCGAAAGCTATCCGCTGGGGCTGGATCCGAATACGGATGCCGGTACCGCAGTATTCGGTGACCTGAAACTGACATTGGGTGCGGATACGGGCGTTGCGGATGTACTGCTTGGCGAACCTGCGGAAGTGCTGACGGAGGGATATCAGGATTATATGCTGGAATACCGCGTCTATCACGCAGATGCTGAAGACCTGACGATTGTGATGGCGGATGCCGGAAAGATCGTCGGCGCATATGTCATGACCAGCGAATGGAGTTATCCCACAACCGCCTGTCCGTATCTGGAGGATTGTTCCGATGCAGAGACATGGCTTGAATATGTCTATCCCGATGAAGTGACGGTTACGGAATTCCGTGATGGATACAGCGCTTCGGGAATGTATGCGGTGATGGTGATGCAGGAAGGCTATACGGTAAAATTTGCCGATCAGTCGGATCCGGGCGAGGATTCTGCCGCTTCCAGAATCAGCTATTATCTGACGAATGCCCTGCGCGCAAAGCACGGCATCCATACACTGCAATGGGATGACACGGTCGCGGAAGTTGCACGGAAGCATAGTGAAGATATGGCGGTGCACGGCTTTATCGGTCATACCGGATCGAATGGTTCGAGCAGCAGCGATCGTCTGGATGCAGCCGGTGTGGATTATTGTTATCAGAAAGAAAATGTAAGCGAGGGCTATCCGTCGGTATTTCAGGTCGTTTGCGGATGGTATAATTCGAATACGGGACATCGTGACAATATTCTGAATACCGCTGTATATCGAATCGGTGCCGGATTTGCCTGGCGCACAGGAAAAACGGAGAAAGCTTACGGCACACAGGATTTCTTTGCTTTGTTTGATGATTATTCGCTGTGAAACAGGAAAACGGATGAAATAAAAAAATAGTTCCAAAGACAATGCAGAATCACGGACTGCGCTGTGTTGGATGAAACGCGGTGCAGCATTATGCATGAAGGAGTTGTGAGCGCATGAGTACACAAAAACGGACACGTTTATTTGCCGGACTGACAACGGCTGCTGTCATCAGCGGATGTCTGGGCTTTGGGGGCGGAGAATTTATGCTGCCCGACCTTCTGGTATCCGCCGCCGCATCCAGACAGCTTCAGATGGGCGATGTGAATTTCAACGGCTATATTGAAGCGGATGATTCTTCGAAAATTCTCCACCACTATCTGGCACTGATGCTGGAGGTACCCTATAACCGGCTGGATTCGCTCCAGCAGGTGCTTGCGGATGTCGATCATAATTCGGTGATCGACGCGGATGACGCGACAATGGTCTTACAGGAGTATGTGTGTGATCTGACGGGAACATCTTCGGAATGGGAGATCTATTCGGAAACCTATCCGGTCGGACGGGATCCGAATGCGACAACGACAACCGATCCTGTGCCGGCGGAAACATTCATCGTAAACGGCGTCTCGCTGCCGGTGCATACTTCCGTTGATAAGCTGACCGCGCGCAAGGGTCAGCCGACGGTTGTGCTCACAGAAGAACATTTGCAGTATACGCTGGAATATCTTGTGTATGCAGACACTCCGAAGGATACGGTAATCGGTATTGCTTCGGACGATCAGATCATCGGCTATTATGCGGTGACGCGGTCATACGAAAATCTTAGTTCGCTCGGACTGACCGATTATCAGGACGCACATCAGAATCATATCCTGTATGCGGTGCTGGCACTGGATACGGACTATTCGGTTTCTGTGTTCGATATTAAGAATACCTCCGATCTGACGGTGTTCTGTAAGCTCAATTACTATGCAACGAATGGAATGCGCGGACTGCATGGCTTAGAGCCGCTGAAATGGTGCGACAAGGCAGCGAAATCTGCGACGGGACATAGTCGGGAGATGGCGGAAAAGGAATATTTTGCACACGAAAGCTATGACGGGACGGAATTCTGGAAACGGCTGATGAACGATGGCGTCCCGGTCGGTTCTGCCGCAGAAAACATTGCTGCCGGATATTTCGATCCCTTTATCGCCGCTGACGGCTGGTATAATTCCTTTAGCGGTCACAGGGAAAATATACTGAGTCCCGATTTAAACAATCTTGGCGTCGGATTCGCGTATCATTCGGCTTCCGATTATTGGGTTTACGGCACACAGGATTTTTATGGCTGAGTCTCCTGAAAATGTATAATATACGCTGAAATATGAATATTATACATGAATATTCAGGATTTATACAGGAGAAGGCAAAAAAGCCTTGACAAATGTAAAAAGCTGTGTATAATAGAATATGGAAAATAAATACGGAGCACTTCGGATCTTGATTCGGAGTGCCCCCTGATTTTAGAAAGGATTGTTTTGATCATGGCTGAAAAGAAAATTCCGAAGAAAATCGTACTTGCATATTCCGGCGGTCTCGATACCTCGATTATCATTCCGTGGCTGAAAGAAACCTATCCGGGCTGTGAGGTCATCGCAGTTTCCGGTGACGTCGGTCAGGGCACTGAGCTCGACGGACTCGAGGAAAAGGCAATCAAAACCGGTGCTTCGAAGCTCTATATCGAAGACCTGACGGATGAGTTCATTACCGATTATGTATTCCCGACCGTGAAAGCAGGCGCGGTTTACGAGGGAAAGTACCTCCTCGGTACCTCCTTTGCACGCCCGATTATCGCAAAGCGTATTGCTGAAATCGCAATCAAGGAAGGCGCAGATGCAATCTGCCACGGCTGTACCGGTAAGGGCAACGACCAGGTCCGTTTCGAGCTGACGATTAAGGCAATCTGTCCGGATATGCAGATCATCGCACCGTGGCGAATCTGGGATATCAAGTCCCGTGACGAGGAGATCGACTACGCGGAAGCACATAACATTCCGCTCAAGATTTCCCGTGAGACCAACTATTCCAAGGATAAGAACCTCTGGCATATCTCCCATGAGGGACTGGATCTCGAAGATCCGGCGAATGAACCGCAGTACAATAAGGAAGGCTTCCTGGAGCTGGGCGTTTCCCCCGAACAGGCTCCTGATGTTCCGACCTATGTTACCATTGATTTTGAAAAAGGTATTCCTGTCGCAGTAGACGGCGTGAAGATGAAGGGCAGCGATATCGTCCGGAAGCTCAATGAGCTTGGCGGAAAGAACGGTATCGGTATTACCGACATCGTTGAGAACCGTCTGGTCGGCATGAAGAGCCGCGGTGTTTATGAAACCCCCGGCGGCACCATTCTCTATTATGCACATGACGCACTGGAAACCATCTGTCTGGATAAGGCAACCGCTCGTATGAAGCAGCAGCTTGCAATCCAGTATGCGGATATCGTATACAACGGACAGTGGTTCACGCCGCTGCGTGAGGCACTGGACGCATTTGTGGACAGCACCCAGAGAACCGTCAACGGCACTGTAAAGCTGAAGCTCTATAAGGGCAACATCATTACTGCAAGCCTGACTTCTCCCGACACCCTCTATGATGAGGAAGTCGCAACCTTTGATGAGGACGATGTGTATGACCAGAAGGATAGTGCAGGTTTCATCAACCTGTTCGGTCTGCCCATCAAGGTAAAGGCAAAGCTTGAGCAGAAGAGAAACGGCTGATTTTTCAAATTCTTAGGCAGAACCAAGGGCGGCTCATGGCAGCCGCCCTCTCTGTTTTATATGAAAGGATGGAAACCACGGCTATGGCAAAGATGTGGGCAGGAAGATTTTCGAAGGAAGTCGATGAAACCGTGAATGCATTCAATTCCTCGATTGCATTTGACGGCAGAATGTACGCACAGGATATCCGCGGCAGTATCGCACACGCAACAATGCTCGGAGACTGTGGGATTATCCCCGCAGAGGATCAGGGAAAAATCATCGAAGGACTGGAAGGGATTTTAAAGGATCTGGAATCCGGTACACTGCTGATGGATCCGACGGCGGAAGATATCCATATGTTTA
The DNA here is from genome assembly GCA_017533485.1 of Oscillospiraceae bacterium. Taxonomy (GTDB): domain Bacteria; phylum Bacillota; class Clostridia; order Oscillospirales; family Ruminococcaceae; genus Firm-04. The sequence goes on along the minus strand of JAFXIC010000054.1, from coordinate 40,245 downwards.
TTGAAGCGGAACTGACGAAGCGGATCGGGGATGCCGGAAAGCGTCTGCATACCGCACGTTCGCGCAATGACCAGGTTGCACTCGATATCCGTCTGTATCTGAGGGATGAGGCGGCAGAAATCCGGAAGCTGCTGCTGTCGCTGCTGAAAACACTGACGAAGCTTGCGGCGGAGCATACGGAAACAATTCTTCCGGGCTATACCCATCTTCAGCGTGCCCAGCCGGTTACGCTCGCACATCATCTTCTGGCATATGTCTGGATGCTGCTGCGGGATGACGGAAGAATCGCCGACGCCGTAAAGCGTATGAATTATTGTCCGCTGGGTGCGGGTGCACTCGCCGGCACAACCTATGCGATTAACCGGAAACAGACCGCAGAGCTGCTGGAATTTACCGCGCCTGTCGCGAATTCGCTGGATGCGGTATCGGACAGAGATTTCTGTGTGGAACTTGCGAATGCGCTGTCGCTGCTGATGGTGCATCTCTCGCGCTTTTCCGAGGAGATCATTCTCTGGTGCTCCTGGGAATTCAAGTTCATTGAGCTGGATGATGCGTATGCAACCGGTTCTTCGATTATGCCGCAGAAGAAGAATCCGGATGTGACGGAGCTGATCCGCGGAAAAACAGGACGCGTGATTGGTGATCTGACCACCCTGCTGACGATGCTGAAGGGGATTCCGCTTGCATATAATAAGGATATGCAGGAGGATAAGGAAGCGATTTTCGATGCGATTGATCAGGCAAAGCTCTGTATCAAGACATTTGACCCGATGCTGGCAACGATGCGCGTCAATAAGGACCGGATGCGTGCGGCTGCGGCACAGGGCTTTATCAATGCAACGGATTGTGCAGATTATCTTGTAAAGAAGGGGCTGCCGTTCCGTGACGCCTATAAGATTACGGGCGGACTCGTTGCACGCTGTATCACAGACGGCTGCACCCTCGAAACGCTGCCGCTTTCGGTCTATCAGGAAGCTTCGCCGCTGTTTTCCGAGGATGTGTATGAAGCGATTGCACTGGAAACCTGTTTAAACGGAAGAATATCCGAAGGCGGGCCGTCAGCGGCTGCCGTGAAAGAACAGCTTGCACTTGCGAATGCAGCGATTGCGGGGATCCGGATATGAATAAGAAACGACTGCTCTATATTTTCTTCGTATCGCTGGCAGCATTTGTTGTCTGGCTCATCGGAGAGGCGATTATTATCGCGAATGGTCTGTCGATGACTGCGGCACGCATCTGGGTTGTTGTGATTTTCAGCGCGGCCTGCGCCTGGAGCATCGTACATTTTTATCGCGCAGATAAAAAAGAAAAAGAGGATGAAGAAAATGACAAATATAAAGGTGTATATTGACGGTCAGGCCGGTACCACCGGTTTGAAGCTCTTCGACAGAATCAAGGATCGTCCGGATATTACATTGCTGACGATTGATCCCGCGAAACACCGCGACAATGCGGAGCGCGCAAAACTCATCAACGAATCGGATGTGACATTTCTCTGTCTGCCGGATGCTGCTTCGATCGAAGCCGTATCCTTTGTGGAGAATCCGAAGGTACGGATTATCGACGCTTCTACCGCGCATCGTACCAATCCGGACTGGGCATATGGATTTCCGGAGCTTTCTGCTGCCCACCGCGAAAAGATTGTAAAGAGCAATCGTGTTGCGGTACCGGGCTGTTATGCATCGGGCTTTCTGTCGCTGGTGTATCCGATGGTGGAGAGCGGAATGCTGCCGAAGGATTATCCGGTGACCTGCCACGCGGTATCGGGATACAGCGGTGCGGGAAAGGGCGCAATTGCGGTATATGAATCGGAAGACCGTCCGGACGGATATGGAAGTCCGCGGCAGTATGCACTTGGCCAGACCCATAAGCATCTCCCCGAAATGCAGAAGATTGCAGGGCTTTCGTATGCGCCGATCTTCAACCCGATGGTATGTGATTATTTCGCAGGCATGGTTGTATCCGTGCCGCTGCACCGCAGATTGTTAAACGGCAATCCGTCGGTCGGGGAGATTCATGCGATGTTTCTGAACCACTATGCAGATCAGCAGTTTGTGAAGGTGCGTGCAGTCGCCGGTACCGATGTGCTGGAAGATGGATTCCTGCCCGCAAATACACTCGCAGGCACCAATATGCTGGAAGTATTCGTCAGCGGAAATGAGGAGCGGATTCTTCTTGCCGCAAGACTCGATAATCTCGGAAAAGGCGCGTCCGGTGCCGCACTCCAGTGCTTCAATATTATGACCGGTGCAGCAGAAGAAACAGGACTGCTGGGATAACGCGTTTGGGACGGGAACTGTTGCTGCATCATAGGATGAAAGGAAGAAATTGATATGAAACTGCAAAGTTTTGAAGCTTATCCGTTTGTAGACGGCGGTGTATGTGCCGCAAAGGGCTTTCGGGCAAACGGTGTTTGCTGCGGACTGCGCCATCAGGCACTGACAGAGGAAGCTGTTTCGGAACAGAACCTCGCAGCAAATGGCGTCACGGAAGATGACGCACCGAAAAAGAATGATCTGGCAATGATCTGCTCGGATACGATGTGCAGCGTTGCCGCGGTTTATACCACCAATCAAGTAAAGGGCGCACCGATTCAGGTCACGAAGCGGAATATTGCGGACGGTAAGGCACAGGCTGTGATCGTCAATTCCGTAAACGCCAATACCTGCAATGCAGACGGCGAGGAAAAAGCTGCCGCGATGTGCAGACTCGCAGCAGACGCGCTCGGACTCAAGGATACCGATCTTGTTGTCGCCTCGACCGGCGTCATCGGTCAGGTTCTGCCGATTGAACCGATTGCCGCCGCAATGCCGGCACTCGCCGCAGGCCTTTCGTATACCGGAAATTCGGAAGCGATGCACGCGATTATGACGACTGATACCCGCGAAAAGGAAGTTGCCGTGGCATTTTCTGTCGGCGGAAAGAACTGTCGTCTGGGCGGTATGCTGAAGGGAAGCGGTATGATCCATCCGAATATGGCAACCACGCTGACCTTCCTGACAACAGACTGTGCGATTTCGTCTGAGATGATGCAGAAAGCATTGTCGGATGTCGTGCGCGTGACCCTCAACCGTGTGTCGGTAGACGGCGATACCTCAACCAATGATATGGTCTGTGTAATGGCAAACGGATGTGCCGGAAATACTGAAATTACAGAAGAAACTGCGGATTATACGGTATTTCGTGACGCATTGCACGCTGTTTTGCTGAATCTGGCAAGAATGTGTGCAGCGGACGGTGAGGGCGCAACCAAGCTGATTGAATGTACCGTAACCGGTGCGGACAGCGAAGAAACGGCGGAAGTGATCGCAAAAAGTGTCATTACTTCCAGCCTCTTTAAGTCCGCGATGTTCGGCGCAGATGCAAACTGGGGCAGAATTGCCTGTGCAATGGGTTATTCCGGCGCGGAATATGACGTCAATCTCGTAGACGTATCGCTTGCGTCCGAAAAGGGCAGCATTTGTGTCGCAAAACAGGGCTATGGCATACCGTTCTCGGAGGATGCGGCAAAGGAAATTCTGCTGGAGGACGAGATTCGGGTGCTGATATCCGTGGGCAGCGGCAATGGCAGTGCTGTGGCATGGGGATGTGATCTGACCTATGATTACGTCAGGATCAATGGAGATTACAGAAGCTGAAAACAGCCCCGATCTTTTTGGATGAATGGAAAGCGGAGCGGAAGAGACGGTTCTAAAGGAGTTAGTATGCAGAATATGGAAATCCCGGAAAGCATTTCGACGCAGATTCGGTCGCAGGTATTGATTGATGCGCTGCCGTATATCAAGCGTTATAATCAGAAGATTATTGTCGTAAAATATGGCGGAAATGCGATGACAAACGAAGCGCTGAAGGAATGCGTGATGAGTGATATCGTGCTGCTGTCATTGGTTGGAATCCGCGTTGTGCTGGTGCATGGCGGCGGTCCGGAAATCAGTGATATGCTGGGACGGCTGAATATCGAAAGTAAGTTCATCGGCGGACTGCGGTATACGGATGCAGAAACCGCAGACGTCGTTCGTATGGTGCTCGCAGGAAAGGTGAATAAGGAGCTTGTATCCCACCTGACCCGCCATTCCGGTGAAGCAATCGGACTGAGCGGTATTGACGGCGCGCTCATACAGGCGAAGAAAAAAGAATCCAAGCCTGATCTGGGGCTGGTCGGCGAGATTACGGGTATCAATACCAAGCCGATTCTGACTGCGCTGGATAACGGCTATGTACCGGTGATTGCAACCGTTGCGTGCGGGCCGGACGGTCAGGTGTATAATGTCAATGCGGATACGGCGGCGGCAGCGATTGCCGCAGCACTCGGCGCGGAGAATCTGATTCTGATGACCGATATCGCAGGTCTGCTGCGTGATAAAAATGACCCGTCTACGCTGATTCCGTCGGTCAGCATCAGTGAAGTCCAGAATCTCAAGCGTCAGGGCATTATCTCCGGCGGTATGATTCCGAAAATTGACTGCTGTGTGGAAGCAATCCGCCGCGGCGTCAAAAAGGCTGTCATCATTGACGGCAGAGTGCCGCACTCCATTCTCGTGGAAATCTGCAGCAATGAGGGCGTCGGAACGCAGTTCCTCAGCGTATACTAAGGCTAAGGCAGCACCGCATAAGCTCTGTGCAGGATTGCCTTGCAATTCGGTGTATTCTTTTACCAAATTCATAAAATATGCCTTGATTTTTAGAATATGATTTGTTATAATTACAAAGGAGGGGAAACTCTAAGTGCATACGATAGAAGCTTCAGAAAAATATCTGATGAAAACATATGGACGTCAGCCGCTTGCGGCAGCGTCCGGAACCGGATGTGTCTGCAAGGATGAGGACGGAAAACAGTATATCGACTTCGGCAGCGGAATCGGTACCAACAGCCTCGGCTACTGCAATGCCGCATGGGCAGACGCAGTTTGTGCACAGGCACGGAAGATTCAGCATACCAGTAATTATTACTATACCGATGTGCAGGCAGTCTTCGCGGAAAAGCTCTGTGAGCTGACCGGATATACAAGAATGTTTCTTGGAAATTCCGGTGCGGAAGCGAATGAATGTGCCATCAAGCTCGCAAGAAAGTACAGCTTTGACCGGTATGGCGAGGGCCGCGGTACGATTATTACCCTCAAAAACAGCTTCCATGGCAGAACGATGATGACGCTGACTGCGACCGGACAGGATGTCTTCCATAACTACTTCTTCCCGTTCCCGACCGGCTTTGCTTATGCAGCAGCCAATGATCTGGATGACCTGAAATCCAAACTCGATGGCACGGTATGTGCTGTGATGATCGAGCTGGTGCAGGGCGAGGGCGGCGTTTGTGCACTCGATTATGCGTATGTACAGGCGCTTGCAAAGCTTTGTCAGGAACAGGATATCCTGCTGATTGCGGACGAGGTTCAGACCGGTGTCGGAAGAACCGGTACCTTCCTTGCCTCCGAACAGTTCGGAATCCATCCGAATGTCACAACGCTTGCAAAGGGACTGGGCGGCGGACTTCCGATCGGCTGCTGTCTGGCAGATGAAAAATGTGCGGATGTCATGGGTCCGAGCAGCCATGGTTCTACATTCGGCGGAAATCCGGTGGTCTGTGCCGGCGCAAATGCTGTGCTCGATCAGGTGACAGCAGACGGATTTCTGACGGAAGTACAGGAAAAAGCTGCATATATCCGGGAAGCAGTCTCACAGTGCAGCGATGTTGCCGAAGTAACCGGACTGGGTCTGATGATCGGAATCCGGCTGAAAACAAAAAATGCGCACGATATTCTCGTACAGGCGAGGGAGCAGGGCTTGCTGGTACTGACCGCAAAGGAAAATGTCCGGCTGCTTCCGCCGCTTACGATCACCAAAGAAGAACTCGATCAGGGTTTGAAAATACTAATGCCGCTGCTGGAAAGCTGAAAACGACATGAAAGGGGTGCGTCAATATGTTAGAACTTACTATTATGATGAATCGCGGAAAATATCTTGTTACGGATGATAAAAAACGCACCATCTATTCCATCAAACGGAAGCTGCGCGGTGAGTATGTGATTCGCGACGTCAATAAATATGAGCTGTATGAGCTTTCCGAGGGTCAGACAATGGACCGCCATATGTTCTACTATATCCTCTTAAACGGAAAGCGTAAGGCGACACTGCGATGCATCTCGAAATTTTTGGAACCTCGGATGGAACTGGATATGGACGGAGAGATTCTGACGATTCGTGCGGATTCTCCCGATAAGCTTTCCTATACATTCGTGAAAAACAAAAAGGAACTGGGTAATCTGAAAATCATGCCGATTGCCCGCGGCGAGTATAAATATGAACTGAAACTGGAAATGGAAATATTCGATGATTTTATTCCGCTGATCCCGTTGGCGGTGGTGGAGAGCATTCCGCCGACTGTGTAAGGGAAATGTCAATGCGGATAGACTGACGTTTGCGTAAGAAAGGAAGCGGTTCCAATGAAACACTTATTGAAGATGCTCGATCTTTCGAGCGAAGAAATTATCGACTTGCTGAATCTTGCCGATCAGCTGAAATACGAAAGAAAGCATAATATCCCCCATCCGCATCTGCAAGGAAAAACGCTGGGTATGATCTTCCAGAAAGCATCTACCCGTACCCGTGTTTCCTTTGAAACCGGCATGGTGCAGCTGGGCGGATATCCGTTATTTTTGTCGTCGAATGACCTTCAGATCGGACGCGGCGAACCGGTTCAGGATACGGCGCGTGTACTTTCCCGCTATCTTGACGGTATTATGATCCGTACCTTTGCACAGCAGGAGGTTGAGGATCTTGCGGCATACGGCTCGATTCCGATTATCAATGGACTGACCGATTTCTGTCATCCCTGTCAGGTGCTTGCGGATCTGATGACGATTCGTGAGTATAAGGGCGGCTTCAGCGGATTGAAGATGTGCTATATCGGTGACGGAAATAATATGGCGAATTCGCTGATTGTCGGCGGACTGAAGGTTGGTATGGAGGTCAGCATTGCCTGTCCGAACGATTACCAGCCCGACCGGAAGGTGCTCGATTTCGCAGAACAAAACGGCGGCTTTATGATGACGGATTCTCCGATTGCTGCCGCAGAAAATGCGGATATTATCTTTACGGATGTCTGGGCGTCTATGGGTCAGGAAAGTGAAGCAGAAAAACGTAAGATTGCTTTTCGTGGCTATCAGGTCAATGACGAGCTGCTGGGTGCCGCACATTCCGATTGTATGGTTCAGCACTGTCTGCCGGCACACCGCGGTGAGGAGATTACCGAGAAGGTCTTTGAAGCACACGCCAATGAGATCTTTGATGAAGCGGAAAACCGCCTCCATGCGCAAAAGGCAGTTCTTGTGAAGCTGATGGCGAACCAGTAATCCCCGAACAGCCCGCCGGATGGCGGAAGAAAAGCATTCGATATCTTACATCAATCAAGCGTTCAGCGAAAAGGCTGAACGCTTTGTTTGTTTTGGAGGAGATGTGTGAGACGGCGCCGGACGGTGAGCAGCTCCGCAATCCGAAGTGTCGGGAGAATCCGGAGTGCAGTCATCGGCAGGAGCGTCATCGGCAGACATAGCAGCCGCCGCAGAAGAATGACAGCCGTATCTCCGCGCGTCACAGCAAAGGACTGGAGAATCAGCAGGTATAAGCGGTAGTGCGGGGACTTGAGATAACAAAGCGGAAGGGCAGTTGCGGCGGCAGAAATCCGGAGTGGGAGATAGAGCGAAAGCATCCCGAACAGCCACAGATGGGCGGTAAACAGCAAAATAAAAGTGCTGTCGGTGCATTGCACAGCCGTCAGAAAGATTGTGTTTGCCATACGAAAGCAAGCCGCCGCAGGAATGAGCGAGATGAGAATCAGGAGCATCAGCAGAAGCTGAAGGATGCCCCAGCGCGTCCAGAGCCAGATTTTGCTGCTGCATTTCAGGAATCCGCGATCACATTCATCCAGAAGTCCGCTGATTTCCGCCATCCGCCATGCGGAGAAGGTGCGAAGCGGCGCGGAAATCAGACATCCACCTGTGATGGAGGCGAGCGCAAAGAAATCCCAGAGATTCAGATGCGTCTGGAGGAGGGAGGCCGGCGTCAGGTGTGAGCGGAGAGCGTTCTGCGCGATACAGCCCAGCATCAGCAAGAACAGATCGAGCATCATCCGGAGTGCCGTCAGCATTGCCATTTCCTGTTTTCGGGAATCGTTCAGCCGTTTGGCACGCTTCCAGATTGCAAGCTGTCGTTTCATGAGAGGTAATCCTCCACCAGCCGCCGCATTTCTGCCGTGCTTTCCACCTCGATGCCGTATTGCAGAAGCACACGGTCATATTCCGGCAGCCACGCAGGTGAGATTGCATACTGTTCAAAGGGTGTATCCGTTCCCACTGCATAGATCGCAAGTGTTTCTTCTTCCAGCCGCAGCAGATATGGGCCATCGGGCGTGGAAGCGGCAACCAGCTGTTTTTCGGTGACAGGAGGCTGCGTCGGTTGTGTGACAATCATAGCGGCTTGCGGAGCGGGTGGCTCGGACAGCCCGGAATCAGCTTCAATCGGAGTCATATGCTCCGAACAGCTCCCGATCATCATTCCGCCTCCCAGCAGCAATGCGCCGGCTGCGAAGATACAGATTGCGGTGTCAATCCAGTCGTATTTTGACATAAATGTACCAATCCTTTCTCTGATTTACCAGAAGTATGGCACAATTGATCGGGATTTATTCCAAAAAACACAAAACGATTACAATTTCAAAAAAACGCTTAACATTTTTGTGATTTTATGGTATAATAAATTCTGTACATCCGGCAGTCAAATCAAGCGGATGACTGTCGCTCAAAAAGCTTTTGTACCCGAAAGGAGTCCTTATAGCATGAAGCTGCCAAATCTTGATGATGTAAAGAATTTCAAGCTCCCTGAAAAGAAAAATCCGGCGTCTTCCCGTCCGGAATCATCCGGCAGAAAAGCCGGAAATCCAAGTCCTGTGAAGAAGAAAAAGAAGAAACGCCGTACCCCTTGGATTCTGCGCGCACTGCGTTCGCTGGGCACGGTGATCCTGACAACCTTCCTGTCGTTCGTATTGTTTTTCTGTGTAACGGGAATTATCTGTGCGATTGCGGCAACGACCTATGTCATCAATTACATGGAGTCTACCAATACCGTTACAATTCAGGAAATGACGATGAGCTATTCGACGCATATCTATGCACGAAAGCCGGAAAATGCGGAAGGGGAATATTCTGTCATCTACACGGTGGATAATGAGGTGCAGCGTATCCCGGTCAAAATCGAGGAAATTCCGCAGCACGTCCGGAATGCATTTGTTTATGCCGAGGACGAGCGTTTCTATTCGCATGAGGGTGTTGACTATAAGCGTACTGCGGCGTCGTTTGCGAATATGATCCTGAATTTCTGGAACACCGATCAGGGCGGTTCGACCATCACCCAGCAGCTCATCAAGAACCTGACGGGCGATAACGAGGTTTCTCCGCAGCGTAAGATTCGTGAAATCTTCCGTTCGATGCAGCTCGAAAAATCCTATACGAAGGATGAAATTCTATGTACCTACCTCAACTACATCGGCTTCGGCGGTTCCGCAAACGGTGTGGAGATGGCAGCAAACAAGTATTTCGGCAAGCATGTCTGGGAGCTGTCGATTGCGGAGGCAGCCTGTCTCGCGGCAATCCCCCAGAACCCTGAGGTCATCAACCCCTTTGCCGGCAAATACGACGAAGCGTATAATGAGGTTACGGGTACTTACTACTTAACCGATAACTTCATCAATACCGGCAGAGAGCTGAACCGTACCCGTATGGAATATATCCTGTTCCAGATGTATGATAACGGTGCGATTACCTACGATGAATATCAGCAGGCACTCACCGAAAAGCTCATCTTTACCGATTCCGAGGAATATAAACGTCTCCATCCGGAAGAATTCCCCGAGTATGCAGAAGGGAATGAGGAAGAGGGCGAAGAAGAAGAAGGCAATTCCGAAGCCGGTGCACAGCTCAAGCCGGTCGAGGAGGAAGATACCACCGATACCTCCTGGGTCATCGACGAAGCACTGCGCGAATTTGCAGGCTACCTGATGGAGGAAAAGGGCGTATCCTATTCCCGTGCGCTTCAGCTCATCAATACCGGCGGCTACCAGATCTATACAACCGTAGACTGGGAAATGCAGGAATATGTTGAGAAGAAATTCTCCGATGTCAATAATCTGCTGAAAGGCATGACCACCGGTAAGGCAACCACCTATTACCGTGACCTTGACGGTGACGGCGTCTGTACCGACGAGGAGAACCTTGCCTTGCAGTGCGGCTTTACGGCAATCGACTATTCGGGTAATATTCTCTGTACTGTCGGACGTGTCGGCGGTCACCCCTCTCCGCTCTGTGTCAGCTTCGCTTCCACAGAGCCGCAGCAGCCCGGTTCGGCGATCAAGCCCGTTACTACCTACGGCTATGCGCTGGAGAACGATTTTATCTCCTATGCAACCCATGTTCTCGACTATCCGCCGCTTGTGAATGCAGAAACCGGAAAGCCCTGGCCGACGAACTACTCCAATGATAACGACAAGGTCGTTTATACAAACCAGAAGGTAACTGTTGAGAATGCGATCGAGGTTTCGAGAAACACAATCCCTGCATTGCTCTGCAAGACCTACGGAAACCAGAATATCTTCATGTTTGCGCGTGATGTGCTGGGAATGAAGCTGGACGAAGAACATGATATCGGTTATGCACCGCTTGCCGTCGGCGCACTGGAATATGGCGTTACGGTGACCGACCTCGTCAATGCCTACATGGTATACGGAAACGGCGGCTTCTTCAGCGATGCACATATCATCAGCAGCGTCAAATCCGCAGACGGCAACCTCATTTATGCCGGCGGTGATGACTATGCACAGGCGATTTCTCCGGAAACATCCTATGTTATGAATAAGCTGTTGCAAAACGTCGTCGAGGGTGACAGCGGTACCGGTAAGCGTGCGAAAATCACCTCGAAGGGTAAGCGTGTACCGATCGGCGGAAAGACCGGTACATCCTCTGACTGGTTTGATAAGCTGTTTGTCGGACTGAACCCTGATTTCGTAAGCGGTATCTGGGTTGGATATCCCGAGAATAAGAAGATTAAGAATTATGGTGCAATCGACACTGGTGCAATCTGGAAGAATATCATCGGCGGCTGGATTTCCGAACATTATTCCGGCGCAAGCTTCCCGGACTGTGATTCGGTCATAACCGGAAGCTACTGTGCGTCCACCGGTAAGATTGCCGGTGCAGGCTGTGCAAAGGGCGGTACGGGATACTGGAAATCTACGTTTGCACCCTACTGTGACAACCGTGAGCTTGGACTTCGCAAGCCCGAAGCCGAGGAATAAGAATTATGGAACAGACATCAAATACTATGCCGTCCTCCTATATGCGGATCTGCTGTCCGTGTCATTTCGGACTGGAGAGCGTATTGAAATTCGAGCTGGTACGGCTCGGGGCGGCGGATATCGCAGCAGCGGACGGACGCGTCTGCTTTTCGGGCGACTGGACAATGCTCGCTGCGGCGAATATCGAACTGACAGTAGCAGAGCGTGTGCTGATCGAGCTTGGAAGCTTCTCGGTAAAAGCACAGCACGGAAAAACTGCATTTGACCCATTGTTTGACGGCGTAATGCATTTACCGCTGGAACATTTTATCGGCGTGAATGATGCATTTCCTGTGAAAGGCTCCTCACTGAATTCCGCACTCCACAGCGTTCCTGCCTGTCAGGCGATTGTGAAGAAGGCTGCGGTCAAGCGCCTCCAGAAGGCATACCGTACTACGACCCTGCCCGAGACGGGAGCGGTGCATCAGCTGCAATTTCAGATCAGAAATGATTTCTGTACAGTTTATCTTGATACCTCCGGAATGCCGCTCCATAAACGCGGCTGGCGACAGCTTGCAGGAACGGCACCGATTCGGGAAACGCTGGCGGCAGGCATTCTGGACCTGTCGCGCGTCCGTCCGCAGACACAGCTTTGTGATCCGTTCTGCGGAAGCGGTACCTTCTTAATCGAGGGTGCGGCGCGTGCGATGCATATCGCACCGGGACTGCACCGCAGATTTGCATCCGAACGCTGGGAGGCAATGCCCAAAAGCGCGTGGTTTGATGCAAGAGAAGCCGCAAGAGCAAAAATCAAACGGGATGTGGAATTTCGTGCGGTCGGATATGATATTGACCCGCAGGCGGTGGAGATTGCAAGAGAAAATGCCAAGAAAGCCGGTGTTTCCGAGAAAATCTCTGTCCTTCAGGCGGATATCAGGGATTTTCAGGCTTCCCCGGAACAGCTGATTGTCTGTAATCCGCCATATGGCGAGCGTCTGCTGGACGTAGAAGCCGCGCGCGCACTTTACAAAACGATGGGAACGGTATTCCCAAAAGAGAATGCGGTGAGCGTCATTTCTCCCGACCAGACATTTGAACAATGTTTCGGAAGAAAAGCCGTAAAGCGCAGAAAGCTCTATAACGGAATGCTGCAATGTAATTTATATCAATACTGGAAGTAAGAAAAATCTTTGGAAAGGAACAGATATGCTTACACCAAATCTGACGGTCAATGCGAAGGGTCATCTCTGCATTGGCGGCGCGGACTGTGTCGATCTTGCGAGAGATTATGGTACGCCGCTCTATGTCATGGATGAACAGATGATTCGGGAAAACTGCCGCGGCTATCAGGATGTGATCGCGAAGGAATATGGCGGAAACGGAATGATATGCTATGCGAGTAAGGCATTTTCCTGTAAGGAAATTTACCGTGTAACAGAAAGCGAAGGTCTGGGCGCGGATGTGGTATCGGGCGGAGAGCTTTATACTGCGCTGGAGGCAGGAATGCCTGCGGAAAAGATTGTGTTCCACGGCAACAGCAAGACCAATTCCGAGCTGGAATTTGCGGTGCGTACAGGCGTGGGACGGATTGTCTGTGACAACCTGCCGGAGCTTTCGAGATTACAGTCGATTGCTGCGGCACAGAATAAGATCGTTACGGTCATGCTTCGCGTAAAGCCCGGAATCGACGCACATACACATGATTTTGTCCAGACGGGTAAGATCGACAGTAAGTTTGGCTTTGCACTGGAAACAGGAGAAGCGAAGGAAGCGGTATTGACAGCAATGGGCTATCAAAACTTAAAGCTCAGCGGACTGCATTGTCATATCGGTTCCCAGATTTTCGATACTGAGCCGTTTGCCGAAGCCGCACGCGTGATGCTGCGGTTTATGGATACGCTGCGCGAATCGGATGGAATTGTATTGCCGGAATTGAATCTGGGCGGCGGACCGGGTATCAAGTATGTCGAACAGGATGACCCGAAGCCGTTTGGCGATGTGATTCGCACGATTCTGAATGCTGTACATGAGACCTGTGATACACTTTCGTATCCGGAGCCGTATGTATTATTCGAGCCGGGCCGTTCGATTGTCGGCGGTGCAGGTCTGACGCTTTATACGGTGATGGCAAAGAAGATTATTCCGAATGTACGGACATATGTGCTGGTAGACGGCGGAATGTGTGATAATCCGCGGTATGCGCTTTACCAGTCGGAATATGAAGCTGTGTGCGCAAATCGTGCAGGAGAGCCGAAAACCGAAACGGTCACACTTGGCGGAAAGTGCTGTGAGAGCGGCGATCTGCTGGGCGAGAATATGCCGCTTCAGTCGGTCGAGCCGGATGATATTCTGGCAGTCCTGGCAACCGGCGCATATAATTACTCGATGGCGTCGCATTATAACCGCAATCCCAATCCTGAGGTTGTGATGGTAAAGGACGGCGAAGCCCGTACCGTGATCCGCCGCGAGCGATATGAGGATATTGTCCGGAACGATATCTAAGTACAAAGGAAATCAAAAAAACGCACCCGAATGTAAAATCGGGTGCGTTTTCTGATGTTTGAGGTTATGTCCAAAGCTCGGTGATAAACATCGGGCTGGATTCGGTTTCACGGCGGAATCCACAGCTTTCGTAGAAGCCGCATTCCTTGTTGTAAGCGATCAGGACGATACGGAGATAATCCGCGTATTTCGTTTTCATCTGTTCCACAAGTGCTTTGCCGATACCGGATCCCTGATAATCGGGGTGTACGAGGAGATAGTGGATATAGGCGGTCATGATGCCGTCATCCATCGCAGAAATCAGCCCGACAAGCTTTTCCCCGTCCCATGCGGTATAAACGGTTTCGAAATTCTGCATGGCAATTACGAGCTTTTCGGGGAAATGACCGGATGACCAGTTCACGGAGAGAAAGAGTGCTTCTAAATCCTCTGCACGAAATGTATGGGTGTCACGATAGGAAATGTTCATGATGAGATACCTCTGATGGGGGGATTAGAGCGGAAGGATACGTCCCGAAGGGCGGGGCTGGAACGGTGTTGGGATACGGGTTAAGAGAACGACACAGTGTGCAGCGATTCCCTCCTCTTTTCCGGTAAAGCCCAGTTTTTCCTCTGTGGTTGCCTTGACGCTGACCTGGGAGAGATCACATCCCAGTTTCTCGGCAAGATTTTTTCGCATCTGTGGGATATGCGGTGCAAGCTTTGGTGCCTGCGCAAGGATTGTGGCGTCGAGGTTTCCGATCTGCCAGCCCTCATGCTGAATGAGACTGTTGACATGAAACAGAAGTCTGAGGCTGTCGGCGCCGGCATAGCGCGGATCCGTATCAGGAAAATGCTGACCGATATCACCGAGCGCGAGTGCACCCAGCATGGCGTCCATAACCGCATGGGTCAGCACATCGGCATCGGAATGACCGAGAAGACCGTAAGTATGGGGGATATCGACGCCGCCGAGAATCAGCTTGCGATCTGTTGTAAGACGATGTACATCATAGCCATGACCGATTCGAATAGGACTCAGCATATCAGAATACCTCCGTAGGATGATTCCGGATAGAATTGAGGAGCGCTTCTGCGATCGCAAAATCCTCCGGTGTCGTAAGCTTGATATTGTAATAGGAGCCGATGGTCATCTTGACATGAACACCGAGCGCCTCGATGAGCTGACAGTCATCGGTAAAATCCTGACCGAGTGTTCGGGCGTGCTCGGAAGCCTGTTCATAGAGGGAGCGGCGGAAGACCTGCGGTGTCTGGGTAAGGAAGAGTGTCGCGCGGTCAGGCGTATCGGTGATAAATCCGTCGTGTACAACCTTAATGGTATCCTTTGCGGGGACACCAAGGGTTGCTGCCCCGAATATTCTGGCGTCAGCAATGACCTGTTCGACATCGGATTTCCGTACCAGCGGTCTTGCGCCGTCATGTACGGCGACATACTGCACTTGGGGGGAGAGCGCCGAAAACCCGTTCCGGACGCTCTGCTGGCGGGTTTCGCCGCCTTCGACAAGTGTAATCGGGCGCGTCAGGGAGAGTCGGCTGATGATATCGGAAAATTCATCAAAATCCTGTTTTCTGCAAACAACAACAAGCTCCGTCACGCTTTCGCAATTGCAAAACGTGCGGAGCGAGTGTTCCAAAACAGGTGCATCTCCAAGTGGATGCAGAATTTTATGGATTCCGCGCATTCTGGTTGCGTTTCCGGCACAGACCAGAAGCACCGCGGTATCCGGAATGAAGTCCGGATGATGATTATTCAAGTCCCGGAGCCTTTGTGCCGCAGTTCGCACAGAAGATAGCATCGGAAGCGAGGGTTTCGCCGCAGTTCGGGCAGACGTTTGCGGGAGCAGCCGGAACAGCAGGTACTTCAGCTTCTACTTTATTGCCGCAGGATGCACAGAAAGCAGCATCCGGAGCGACTGCAACGCCGCAGTTCTGGCAGACAGCTGCACGGGGTGCTTCGACCTCCGGACGAACAACTGTTGCACCGCAGCCGGAGCAGAACTTCGTATCTTTGGGGAGCTGCTTGCCGCAGGCTGCACAGGTGATGGTGCCGTCGATGGCATCAAGCTCGTGCTGTTTTGCAGCGAGATTGTTGCTGAGGGTAACGATGCTGTCGAAGAGCTCAGCATACGCTTCAGGGATATTGTCTTTATTTTCGTCATAGAACTTCTGACCGATATCACGATAGCGGTTACGCAGTTCACTCTCGATGGTAGCAAGGTCCTTGCGGATACGATTCTTATCGGCAAGCACTTTTACGCCGTCGGAAACTTCGCGTGTTGTTTTGCTGACGGATGCAGCAAGATTATCAAAAAATCCCATAATGAATAACCTCCTTATGATCGCGCGGTTGCGCTTTTTATGATTATATCACAAAATTCTGGTTTTGTCAACGGATTTTCTGTGTCCGGAGAATGATTTTTGATTTCGATCAACAAGGGGGTGTCAAGGCGGGTGTGTGTTTCCGACAGGATTCTTTGTGGAGCATTTCCGTGGATTGGCGTCGGAATTTGTCAATACTTTTGCAATATATCCAAATCGGATGGAAAAGGCTTGCGCTTTCGGTGGATTGTGGTATAATGGAAACAGGCTTTTTCAGAGCGTGCAGAAAGGGGGAAATGGTACGTCGGGAGGGTTTGGACGATATGGGAAGCGGATCTTGCGGACAGCAGGCTTCTGTTTACTTTTGATTCCGAGCGGACTGATGCAGCTGGGCGGAGATCTGCTGCATGGTGCAATCCGGATTCTGCGGTGGATGCTTGGGATACTGGCGTCACCGATTCGTCTGCACCGAAAGGATGCAGAACAGATCTATTCGGACTGGAAAGCGGTCAGACACGAGCGTTCCGGCATAAAATTCCGGACAGTCTGTCAGAGTGTGCTGTATGGAATTTTCAGTGAAAACGGCGTGTTCATTACGCTTTTGCGATATGGACTGGTGATGGTCTGCTGTGGATTTTTATTTGCAGTCGTCCGGTATGGGATGCAAAGGGAATATGGGCTGCGCGTGACAGTAAACGGAAGGACGCTCGGATATATTGCAGAAGAATCGGATTATGAGAAAGCGGAGGCGATTGTCCGTACACGCCTGTCGTATGCGGAATCGCCGCCGGAGGTATCCTTTACACGATCGCTGCGGCTCGTGAGCTGTGAGGACATAGACGCTTATCTGACAGCAGGAAGTCTGGCGGACAGGATGCTGGAGATATCGGGGATTGCGCTTTGTAAGGGATATGGGGTGTACCGCGGGGAAGAATTTCTGGGTGCGGTCGCAGACCCCGCTCCGATCCGCTATGCGCTTGCCAGACAGCTTTCCGAATTTGCGAACAATCTGGATGCAGACGCGGAGGAAGTTTACTATTCGGATTCGATGGAATATATCGAAGGGACATACTTAGAGAGCAATCTGACGGAAGCGGAGGCGATTATCGGGAAGCTGACAGCCGTTTCCGATTGTACCGCAGTATATCATGCCGTGCAGAATGATACGCTCCATCAGATTGCACAGCGGTACAGCACAACTCCGGAATACCTGCGGACATTGAATCCTGAAATTCCGGATATACCGGAGGAAGGCGCGAGCGTCAGAGTACCGGTAGAGGAGCGGAGTATGCCGATTATCTATACGAAAACGAAGGAGAGCGTATCCTTTATCAATTATGATACTGTTGAGGTCGAAACCGCAAAGCTCCCGATCGGAGAACGTGCGGTATTACAGCGCGGCAGGATGGGGGAAAAGGAAAATCTGATGCGGATTACGTATGTCAACGGTGCGGAGGTCCGAAGGATGATGCTGGAATCGCGGCTGATAGAGGCACCCGTCACCGAAGAAATCGGAATCGGAACCTATGTCGCGGCACCGGCGAGCAAAACCACTGTGCTTTACGGGACGGGAGAATACGGATGGCCGGTCAACGGCGGCAGAATCAGTGATTATTATATCAGCAACCGGAATCATCGTGGTCTGGATATTGCGGCACCGTTTCAAAGTGAGATTTATGCAGCCGATGACGGTGTTGTGACAAAAGCCGCGTGGAGTGACAGCTATGGCTATTACCTGATGATAGATCATGGGGAGGGCAGAGAAACGCTGTATGCCCATTGCAGTCTGCTGCTTGGGTCACCGGGGCTGGCGGTGAAGCGCGGTCAGGTCATCGGGCTGGTAGGTTCGACCGGAAACTCGACCGGAAACCACCTGCATTTCGAGGTGCGGATTGACGGTGTAAATTATGACCCGGCTTCCTTTCTCCGCGTGAATGCAGAGTAGAAAAAAGGATGCTGCTGCGATAAAAACGACCGAACTGCTTGGTATGGGCAGTTCGGTCGTTTGTTGTATATGCGGGTATGGGGGGGAGCAGCCGCTTATTTGGATTCCTTGATCCATGCCGTCCAGACTGCGGAAGCTTCACCGACGGTAGCTTTCTGTCCATTGCGGACGATCGGCGTGCGCAGAAGCGCGGGATTTTCGAGCAGCTTTTCGAACTGCGCGTCAGGCAGGAGATAGGTGACGAGTGCCGCATCGGGGTGTTTTTCGTTGAGGAGCAGCTCGATGCTGCCGACGCTCCGGATGACACTCTCCAGCTCTCGTTTGCTCAGTCCTTTGGTCGGGAGATCAACGGACTGAAAGGGGATATGGCGTTCCCGAAAGAAGCGTTCTGCTTTTTTCGTATCGAAGCATTTGGATTTTCCAAAAATCTGAATATTCATAGGGTGGATTTTGCTCCTTTCTCAGCCGCGTTCGAGTGCAACGATACCGGTTCGGCAAAGCTTGATAATTCCGAACGGCCGCATCAGTTCGATGAATGCATTCAGCTTTGAGGATTCGCCGGTGATTTCGATGCTGATGGAATCGGTTGCATAGTCGATAATTTTGGAGCGAAAGACGCTGACGACATCCAGAATCTCGTGGCGGTTTTCAGCCGTTGAATGTACCTTAATGAGGAGAAGCTCACGATGCATACTGTTTTGTGGGGGCATCTCACGGATTTCGGTGACATCTTCAAGTTTTTCGAGCTGACGGAGCATCTGTTCCTTTTCGTGCTGACTGCCGTGCGCGACAACCGTAATACGGGAGAGTGCAGGTGTTTCGGTTTCGCCGACGGTGAGGCTGTCGATATTGAAGCCGCGGCGTGCGAACATGGCAGAAACACGGGTTAAGACACCAAACTGGTTTGCGACGAGGATGCTGATGACATATTGTTCAACTTGTTCCATAACTGCTCCTTTTATGATTTGAGGGCTCTTCCGATCGTGGTATCGGGATAATATTTCGCATACAGTTCGAGAATCTGTCTGACCATATACTTCGCATTTTTTCCGCCCTCGACCATGGCACAGAAAGCGATTTCGGGTTTATTGGCGGGTGCATAGCCGATGACGAAGCTGTCCGTACCACGCGGAGACTGGGGGGTACCGGTTTTGATGGCAACCTGAAAGCCGAGGTGATTGAGGTCATACTGATTCGGCATTTTGGTCTGTGCTGCACCGATCATACCCTGTTCAATATCGGCATAAAGCCCGTTTGCACGTACAGGGATGGAAGCGGCGACAACCGGTTCGGTTTCCGAGATTGTCTGCGTCATGGCATTATTCCAGACGCGGCGGATGAGATGGGGCTGATAGCGTATGCCCTCATTGGCGATGGTGCTGGCGACGACGGACATCTGTAAAGGGGTGACCTGAATTTCGGATTGTCCGATAGAGGCCTGCGTGATTTCACCGACATACCAGTCGATTCCGAGATTGTCGAAGGTTTCGGGACAGGCGAGATAGCCGCCGCTGTCACCGGATTCGAGTCCGAGCGGGCTGCCCAGTCCATAGAGCTGTTCATACTGTACAAGGCGGTCGATTCCGAGCTTCAGTCCTGTTTCATAGAAGAAGATGTTGCAGGAGACCGTGAGTGCACGCGCGACATTGAGATACTTATGATTGCCGGTACAGTGGAACATGGTGTCGATATACTTATAATTCTGGTTGCAGTAGAAATTGGACGTACCCGTAATAATGCCCTCATTGAGTCCGGCGGTTGCAGTAATGGTTTTAAAGGTAGAGCCGGGGCGGTAAAGACCGTCTGTCGCACGATTGACCAGCGGGGTATTGGCGCCGTTGAGGACAGAGTCATAGTCATCGAGGAAAACATTGAGGTCATAGGTGGGGACGGTTGCAAGACCGAGGACGGAATTATCGGTGGTATCGAGCACCGAGATTGCGCCGCAGTTTGCGTTTCTGCATTCCCGATCGGTGTTGCGGAGGTGCGTGCAGTAATCGGCGAGGAGGGACTGAAGTTCACGCTGGAAATCGCTGTTGAGGGTAAGCTGGATAGTCTGACCGCCGATCGGTTCTTCCGTGACGGCGACAGAGCTGACCTCACCGTTTGTGACAGTAATTTCTTTTGTGCCGTTGAAGCCGCGGAGGCTGCTTTCACAAGCCGATTCGAGGCCGCTTTTTCCGACCATATCGGAAAGTTCATAGTCATCATGGCCGTTTTCGAGGAGCTTATCATATTCTTCCTCGCTGTAAATCGGGCCGACATAGCCGATTTCATGGGGAATGATATCGCCCTGTTCGATGGTACGGATGGCTTCCTCGACGATATTGACGCCCTTGAGGGAGAGGCGCATTTCCTTGATACGGGTTACGGTGTCGATATCCACATCATTCGCGAGGTAGAATACATTGGACATCGAGAAGTTTCTGGCGAGCATTTCATAGCGGATGCCGGCAAGAATACGCTGATCCTTTGCGGTATAGGCATCCGAGATCCGATAGTCGGTCATAAGTCCCTGAATACAGTTTTCCGCAGTTGCATAGTTATTGACCTTAATATCGGATTTTAGCTTTTCGAGCACCTTTTCATCGGTGGTGGTAAAGGTATAGGGCTGAACCTTAGAGATCGGGAGCGAATCGTTCCAGTCATATCCTTCCTCCTCCAGAATTCTGACGATACTGAGGAGGATGTCGTTGCCCTCGGCATGGTCATAGGGGAAGTAGGCTTTTTCGATGATGAGGTTATAGCCGATTTTATTGGAAACGATTGGTTTTCCGGTACAGTCCACAATTTCTCCGCGTGTTGCAGGCATCACCTGAGAATAGACGCTGACATTCGTCACAGCGGGTGTTTCCTCATCGGACGCAACGATCTGGAGCATCATCAGACGGTAGACAGCGAGTGCACCGGCGGTGAGGACAAGAAGGATGAGGAAGGTATTGCGGACGAATTCGGAGAGCTGACGTAAAATTTCTTTCATGTTTACACGAACTCCTGTAAAGTGGAAGAAAGGGTGTGATCGGCGGGCGCGGTATCAGCGGCGTGCAGATTCCGGGCTGCCGAACAGGTCGGTCAGAGAAATTTCGGTATAATCCTCGATAAAATGAGCATCGAGGCGGATCGGACGCTGCTGACCGGTTTTCATGTTTTTGAGCTGAGCGGACTGTTCGGAGAGTTCATTCGAACCGAGCACGATCAGGTAATCGGTACCGAGCTTATCGGCATATTTCATCTGCGCCTTAAAGGTACGGTTTGCGAGGTCGAATTCCGCACGAATCCCTGCATCCCGAAGCTGAGCGGCAAGGTTCATTGCCACAGGGCGTGCGGCGTCATCCATGGGTGCGAGGTAGACATTGCAGTGGCTGGATTCCATGAATTCACAGCCCTGATTTTCCATTGTGAGGATCAGTCGTTCGAGTCCCATGCCGAAGCCGAGCGCAGGAATTTTCTGACCGCCGAGCTGTTCGATGAGTCCGTCGTATCTTCCGCCGCCGCAGACAGTACCCTGAGCGCCGATATCGGTCGAGATAAATTCGAAAACGGTTTTGGTATAGTAATCGAGTCCGCGGACGATATGGGGATCAATCGAGAATTCGATGTTCATGTCGTGGAGGGCAGTCTGGAGGGTATCGAAATGTGCTTTACAGTCCTCACAAAGGAAGTCGAGGATGAGCGGTGCATCCTTTGCAATTTCCTGACAGATGGGACTTTTGCAGTCAAGGATGCGCATCGGGTTGCGTTCGAGGCGTCCGAGACAGGTTTCACAGAGCTGATCGGTTGCGTTGGCAAAATAGGCTTTGAGCGCGTCATAGTATTTTGC
The DNA here is from genome assembly GCA_017533485.1 of Oscillospiraceae bacterium. Taxonomy (GTDB): domain Bacteria; phylum Bacillota; class Clostridia; order Oscillospirales; family Ruminococcaceae; genus Firm-04. The sequence goes on along the minus strand of JAFXIC010000054.1, from coordinate 18,339 downwards.
GCGGCATTCCGGACATCCGATGCTGTTGATATGGAGGATAATATTCTTGAGTCCGCAGGTATCGAGGACATTTTTGGCGAGTAAAATGACTTCCGCGTCGGCATATGGTGAAGAAGAACCGGCCATTTCGATACCGAACTGATGGAATTCACGAAGTCTTCCGGCCTGCGGGCGTTCGTGGCGGAAACAGGAGAGGATATAGAAGACTTTCTGAGGGAGCGCTTCGGAGAGCATTCCGTTTTGGAGCATAGCGCGGATGGTACCGGCAGTTCCCTCCGGACGGAGTGTAAAGACAGTTTCCTTTGCGGTAACCGAGTACATTTCCTTCTGGACGACATCCGTTGTTTCGCCGACCGAACGCTGGAAGAGCTCGGTTGTTTCGAAGGTCGGAACACGAATTTCGGAGAATCCGAATTTCTCGGCAGTCTCACGGACAATTTTCTCGACCGTAAGCCATTTGTGGATATTTTTCGGGGTAATATCTTCCGTACCGTTTGGGCGGGTAATATATTTTGCCATACATCTGATCCTTTCGGTAAAATAGCGGGTATTCGAAAAAGCAGAAAAAATTGCCCCTTTCGGCAAAGGGGCAATTTCAGCTGTCAGAAAGCTTACATTACAGGGTTGCCGATTTCACGCCAATCTAAGTCACCGCGTTCGAGGGCGAGAATCAGTGCCTCGGCGGTCGCGATATTGGTAGCAACCGGAACATTGTGTACGTCGCAAAGACGCAGGAGATTCATATCGTTTGGCTCAGAAGCCTTTGGATTGATGGGGTCGCGGAAGAATAAGAGCACATCAATTTCATCGCAGGAGATGCGCGCACAAATTTCCTGACCGCCGCCTTGCGCACCGCTAAGGAATCTCTTAATGGAAAGACCGGTTGCTTCAGCTACCTGCTTTCCGGTTGTGCCGGTTGCACAAAGTGTATGTCGGGATAAGATGCCGCAGTAAGCCGTGCAAAACTGAATCATGAGTTCTTTTTTTGCATCATGAGCAATCAGAGCAATCGTCATGGAAGAGTCAGTCCTTTCTATATTCAAATTTTATCTGTCTGTGACGCAGGAAACGTACAGAGGAAAGCGTAGGGAAAGGTATGGTATGGGAGCTCAGCCGATCTTGACGGTAAGCGGCGCATTTTCACCGCGCAGACGTTTCGAGATGGCATCAAACGCCGCAAGGCTCGGAGCGGTAGAGGGGATTGGTTCGCCCTTACCGGTAGCGATGACGAGGTTATAGTCATCGGGAATGACGCCGATGAGCTGGACGCCGATGGTATCAATAATCTCATCGAGGTCGCGGACCAGCTCGGCACCGATTGCTTTTTTGCTGACTTTATTGATAATCAGACGCTGACGGCGGTTGCCGCGGGCATAGAATTCATCGGACATCATCTGTGCGTCACGGACACAAATGGGATCCGGGGTAGTGACGACGAGGATGAGGTTTGCCTGCTCGACGATATCGAAGACATGGCTGTTGATACCGGCACCGGTGTCGATGATGATATAGTCATAGTATTTACGGACAGCGCGGCAGATGTCGATGAGCTGTTCGACAGTAACGGTCTGGAAGGGGTTCTTCGGAGCACAAAGGACAAACAGATTGCTTGCCATCGGGACACGTGTTACAGCGTCAAGCGCAGAAATCTTTCCGTCGAGCACATCGCTCAGATCATATTTAATCTGGTTGGTCATGCCGAAGATGATGTCGATGCAGCGCAGACCGAAATCGAGTTCGATGATGAGGGTACGGCTGCCTTGTTTTGCGAGTGTATAGCCGATGCCGGCACAAATCGAGGATTTACCGGTACCGCCTTTTCCGGATGTAACAGCAATCGTTTTTGACATTTACAATACTCCTTCCAAAGGGCAGACGAGAGTGTATGCAGAAGTCTGCCGAGAGAATTACGTTTCAAAGGTAGATGCAGCATAAAAAAGACACAACATACCATATATTATTATACCACAAATATCCGATTTGTCAAATCCATTTTTCAAAAAATCTAAAAGATTGGTAGACTTGATTGTTTTCGGAGAATTGTTTTGTGCATTTTGACAGGGTTCAGGGAAGAAACATCCGCGGATACAGGGGATTATTCCCAAAATATTCGAAAAAAACTGTCTATCCGGCATTGAGGGGGGCTGAATTATGTTTCGTTCCGGAGCGCAGTGGTTTCTTCGGCGATCGTACTGGTTGTATGTGTTGTCTGTTCAGGGATCGGCTGCTGGTCGATGCGGATGGATTTCAGCGCATTGCGAAACGGCTGTTCAAAGCCGATAAAGGTTGTATCATAGGACTTGCAGGTAACGACATAGGCATAATCGTTGACGAGGAATACCGCCATCAGACAGTGCATTGTTTTGGAGATATCCTCCCCGATGATCGCGTAGGTGAATTCGAAGGATCTTCCGTATATACCGCCCTCGATATTGAGCGGTCCGTCGTCCAGTATTTCATATGCATCCACAGTTTCTTTGTGATTGCGCTGGATTGCGGCGACATAGTCATCGAGTGCTGTGCCGCTGACGGCGACCTTTTCACCGGTGATGATAATTGTCGCGTCCTCACAGCTGTAAAACTTTTCATAGTAGGGGGAAGATGTTTCGGTAAAGCCGTTCGGAATTTTCATAGAGAAGTGTTCGGGGATAGATTCCGGAGTAATATGTGCGACTGCGGCAGTGGTTTCTTCGGGCTGTTTTGGGGGATTGCCCGGAAGCTGACAGCCTGTGCTCATGCAGCAGAGGATTGCGAGCGCAGAGAGGAGGATTTTTTTGAATTTCTGATATTTCATCATCATCAGGCTCCTATCGGATAGAGATATCGAAGAAAGAAAGCCGATGCGGCAAAGCTGCGCGCATCGGTTCTTGTACGTGACCAGACCTATAAGCCGGGTTCTGTCGGGTGCAGTCATTTATCTAGACGATTCGTCGCCGAACCGCTCAAGCCGCCTTTGTGGATAATCCGCCGAGCAGACGTTCTGATTATCCACACCAATCGGCGTTGCATCGGGTAGGGTTTACATAGCAGCATTCTCTCGAATACTCTGGTGGGCTCTTACCCCACCGTTCCACCATCACATAAGACCGATGGTCTTATGCAGTCTGTTTCTGTTGCACTAGCCCTAAAGTCACCTTCGGCTGCCGTTAGCAGTTACCCTGCTCTGTGATGCCCGGACTTTCCTCGCCGGCAAAAAGCGCCGCCGCGACTGCACAGTCTGCTCACCGTATTATTTTACCATACCGCATAGTATTTGTCAAGCGCAATCGCTGGGATTTCAGCAGGAAAATCAGACTTGCGTCCGGAGCGGAAATATGGTATAATCAGTAGCAAAGCATGAAACAAAAAACGGAAAGGCGGAGGGAAGAAATGGTAGCATTGGTTACGGGTGCATCGGGCGGAATCGGTGCGGCAATCGCGAAACGGCTCGCAGCAGACGGCTATACGGTTGCAGTGCATTACTGCCGCGGCGCGGAGAAAGCAGGAAGGCTTGCGGAAGAAATCGGCGGATATGCGGTACAGGCTGATCTTTCGGATTTCAGGGAGATTGACCGGATGATCGGGGAAGTAGAAGATGCACTGGGCGCGGTAGATCTGCTGGTCTGTAATGCGGGGATATCGCTGACGGGGCTGTATCAGGATATTTCGGATGCGGATGCGATGCAGCTTTTTGCGGTCAATGTCGGCGGCGTGATGCATACCACAAAAAAAGTGCTGCCGATGATGCTTCGGCGGCACAGCGGAACGATTCTGACGATTGCATCTATATGGGGAGAAGTCGGCGCGGCTTGCGAGGTGCATTATTCGGCATCCAAAGCGGCTGTCATCGGATTTACGAAAGCGCTTGCAAAGGAAGTGGGGCTGTCCGGGATCCGTGTGAACTGCATCTCGCCCGGAGCCATTGAAACGCCGATGAATGCTTTGCACAGTGAAGAAACGATGGCAGCGCTTGCGGAGGAAACACCGCTTGGCGTGATCGGAAAGCCGGAGGATATCGCGGACGCGGTATCATTTCTGGCATCCGAACGCGCGAAATTTATCACCGGACAGGTTTTGTCTGTCAATGGAGGATTTGGAATATGATGACACCGGAAGGGCTGATGCCGCAGCAGCGGGAACGGCTTTCGAAACAGCTGGATTTCCTGATTGAGCTGGATAAGATGAAGAATGTCTACCGCCGGACGCTTGTGCTGCACGAGGACAGACAGGAGAATGACGCCGAACACGCATGGCATCTGGCGATGCTGGCGTTGGTGCTCGCGGAATATTCGGATGAGCCGATTGATGTCAAGACCGTACTGGAAACGGTTCTGATCCATGATATTGTGGAGATTGACGCCGGAGATACCTATGCTTACGATACTGCCGGAAATGCCACAAAAGCGGAGCGTGAACAAAAGGCAGCAAAGCGGCTGTTCGGGCTTTTGCCGGCGGAACAGGGCGCACATTTCCGTGCCTTGTGGGATGCGTTTGAAGCCGGCAGTACGCCGGAAGCACGTTTTGCGCTTGCACTGGACCGGATCCAGCCGCTGACGCTGAATTACTGTAAGCATGGTGAATCCTGGAAGCGCAATCCGACAGCCACCGCACCGCGGGTAACAAAGCGGATGCAGCCGATTTACGATGGCTCCGAGGTATTGGGTGACTGCGCGATGGAAATCATCCGGCGCGCAGTGGAAGAGGGGATTCTTCCGCCGGAATAACGCTTAGTCTTCCGAAGAATTCCGGGCGTCTGCGACACGGCGGATGACATTTCCCTTTTCATCGACGATGACAGTGCTTTCGAGGGTGCCGACGAGGCTTGCGCGGAATGCGGCACGATATTCGTTGCGCAGTTTTGTCTGTTCAGCTTTTTCTTCTTCTGTGAGCCCGACTGACTTGGATTTTCGGGAGAGTTCATTGATTCTGTCGATGAGATTCTGGTTCATGGCAAATATCCTTTCGTATCAAAGTATCGACCTATATCATATCACAAAGCGTTCAAAAATGCAAGTCCGTAAAAAAATATCCGCCGCAGCATTCTTGGTATGGGAATGCTGCGGCGGTTTTCTGTCAGGATTCTGAGGGATCGGTGGTTTCTGCGGAGGTTTCCGTATCCGCAGAGGGGTCATAGATAATCGGGATCGAGTGACCATCTTCATCATAGAAGGTGAGGTTGTCGATATAGAAATCGACCTGATTTTTCTGTGCCCAGCGCATGATCACAAGGGTTGTGCCCTCATCGGAGGCATAACGCTTAGCGGGGATGACCTGTGATTTGGTTTCGACATGGAAATAAGCGGTTTCTGCGTCCCAGTTCATGCATTCGAAATCCTGCTGTGCCCAGGTTGTCTGGGTAAGCTTACCGTCGGCATCGCGGCGTTCTTCGGATGCAATGACGCCGCCGATGGTACCTAAGAAGTTGCCGACGACGAGGCTTTCCGTGCCGTCATCATTGAGCCATGTACCTTTTGCCTCACAGTCGAAATCGACAGCGACATGGTCAATCTTACTGACATTTTCCAGTCCGACGAGTGCAGGGAGATCGAACACCAGCTTCGGGATCATATATTCACCGGTTTTGGGATCCTGATCGAGGACTTCGACCTTGAGCTTCGGATCACCGTTCAGAGGGACGATCGAGAGATTACAGTTCGATTCACCCTCTACATCACCGTTCATGCAGTGGCAGGTAAAGAGCGAGTCACCGTCGAACGTAATGGCATTGGCGTCGATGGAGGAACGAATAACCTCTGTTGTGGTTGTGGCAGTCGGCTCGGTGGTTTCGGGTGCAGTCGTCGTGGCTGCGGTGGTGTCCGCAGGCTTTTCTTCCGCAGATGGATTCTGGTTCTGCTTACAGCCGGTCAGTCCGGCAGCAGCGAGGACGACTGCGGAAATGAGGGCGGATGCTTTGGAAAACTTCATAAAACGCATAATACTCTCTCCTTTTTTCTGAATCTTCGGTATTTACGGTTCAGGCGTGCAAAATGTTTTGTATATTATAGCATTTCCCGAATTCAAATGTCTAGTGTCAAATTGCACAAAGATCACGCGGACAATTTTCAGCCGCGGTTGGCTTCGAGGATCCGCAGAACTTCTTTCATCAGGCTGACAGCGGTTTCGCCTTTTGCAATCCGGACAGCGATAAAATAGGGTACTTCGCGGTCATTGAATGCGATCCGATCATAATACGTCCGCATCAGAACGGCAAGCTGTGTTGCGGTGGGGGCACTGATATAGAAAAACAGTGCGCCGCGCTTCTGGGAAATTTCATGAATACCGAGTCTGGCGGCAGTATTTCGGAGGAGGGAAGCGTCAATCAGACTGAGGAGTGATTTCGGGGGTTCGCCGAATCGGTCGATCAGCTCATCCACCATATCCATTTTATCATGTTCGGTCTGAATGAGGGCGACGCGGCGATAGATTTCGAGCCGCGAGGTCATGCTTCGGATATAGGATTCGGGGATATGCGCTTCCATGCGGATGTCGATGGTACATTGCGGCGGTGCGGTAATCGGCTCCCCCTTTTCTTCTGCGATGGCTTCATTCAGCATTTTGAGATACATTTCGTAGCCGACCTGTTCCATCTGACCATGCTGCTGACCGCCGAGGATGCTGCCGGCGCCGCGCAGCTCGAGGTCACGCATTGCGATACGGAAGCCGCTGCCGAACTGGGTGAATTCGCGCATTGCGGCGAGTCGTTTTTCCGCGATTTCGGTTAATTCGCGATTGGGCGCATAGGTGAAATATGCGTATGCACGGCGATTGCTTCTTCCGACTCTGCCGCGGAGCTGATAGAGCTGGGAGAGGCCGAAGCGGTCTGCCTGTTCGAGGATAAGGGTGTTGCAGTTCGGGACATCCACACCGGTTTCGATGATGGTGGTACAGACTAGGATATCGAGTTCATGTTCGACGAGTCTGCGCCAGGTTTCGGAGATTTCCTGTTCCGACATTTTTCCGTGTGCAAAGCCGATGCGTGCATCAGGCACGAGCTTCTGGAGCTTTGCCGCACAGTGGAGTATGGTTTCGACACGGTTATGGAGGTAATAGACCTGACCGCCGCGTTTTAATTCACGCTGGATAGCCTGTGCGACGAGGGCTTCGTTATATTCGAGTACAAAGCTCTGAACGGGATAGCGATCCTGCGGCGGCTCCTCGATGACGCTCATATCGCGGATACCGGAGAGTGCCATATTCAGTGTTCTGGGGATCGGGGTAGCGGAAAGCGTCAGCATATCAATGCCGTGAAAGACTTCCTTGAAGCGTTCCTTATGCTTGACGCCGAAGCGCTGCTCCTCGTCAATGATTGCAAGACCGAGGGCAGCGAACCGGACATCTTTCTGGAGGAGGCGGTGGGTGCCGATAATCATATCAACCGTTCCGTTTTCCAGCTTTTTGAGGATTTCGGTCTGTTGTTTTTTGGTACGGAAACGGGAGAGCAGCTCGATATTGAGGGGGATGGAATCGAAGCGGCGGATTGCCGTTTCATAGTGCTGATGTGCAAGAACGGTGGTGGGTGCGAGGATCGCGCACTGTTTTCCGGAGAGGATACATTTCAGTGCGGCACGCAAAGCGACTTCTGTTTTGCCGAAGCCGACGTCGCCGCAGAGCAGTCTGTCCATCGGGCGGGGACGTTCCATATCGGCTTTGATTTCGGAGATGGCACGCAGCTGGTCATTGGTTTCGACATAAGGGAAACGCTGTTCGAAATCGTGCTGCATCTCGTCATCGGGGTCAAAGGGGATACCCTCTGCCTTTTCACGCAGCGCGTACAGCCGGATCAGTTCTGCCGCCATATCCTTGACTGCCTTTTTGACATTGGAGCGAGTTTTCTGCCATTCATTGGATGAAAGCTTATTGAGCTTTACGGTATTGTCATCCTGACCGCCGATATAGCGGGATACGAGGTCGAGCTGGGTAACGGGAACATAGAGTTCGTCTTTTCCGGCATATTGAATTGCGATATAGTCCTTTGTGATGTTCTCCATCTCCATTTTCTGGATGCCCATAAATCTGCCGATGCCGTGGGCGGCGTGGACCACGAGGTCGCCGGGGGAGATTTCGGAGAGTGCACGGATTTCCTGACCTTTTTTAAAGCGGCGTTTGCGGAGCACTGTGTTCTGGGTTTTGCTCTGTGCGATACAGGCAGTCTTGATGCCGGGGTATTCAAATCCGCCCGAAAGACCGCTTGCCATCAGCAGTACAATGCCCGGTTCTGCGATTGCATCCGGAGATGCGATTGCACAGCGGATACCGCTTTGCTGTAAATCCTCCTGGAGGATTGTGAGGGTTTTGTCGGTGCCGCCGCAGACCATCACGCGGTAGTCCTGCTGACAGAGTGTTCTGAGGTCTTCGGTGAGGATGCGGGTACTTCCGCCCCAGGGGGCATTCTGTGTCGCTTCTTCGGAGAGCATTTTCTGAAAGCGGAAGGTACTTGTGCTGCTGAGAAATGCATTCATGCAAATGAGGGTCTGCTGTTCGGCGCGGGAGAGCACCGCCGCAGGCTCCAGATAACAGTCAGCAAGCTGGCGGCAGAGGGTTCCGTCCTCCAGCATCAGCTTGACATCTTCGGAGAAACGGGTCTGGACGCCGCGGAGGTTGTCAAGAATTGCCGCGGTTTCACAAAACGCCGTGACCCCGTCACAGTAATCGAATACGGTTGCCGGTTCATCATAAATCAGCGGAAAATACTTATCGGAATTGGCGAGCGCCGCGCCGCCGTCGAGCTTATCGGCATCCGCCAGCAGTGCAGCTTTAACCTGGGCGGCGTGTTTTCCGCGGACAGCCTTCGCAAGACTCTGCATTTTTTCGGAGAGTACAGAAGGTTCCGGGAGCGCTTCGACAGCCGGTGCGATGGCAGCCTCCGGGAGTGATTCTGTTCTTCGCTGGGTTTCGGGTTCGAAGTATGCCATGCTGTCGATCTCGTCGCCCCAGAATTCGATACGAAACGGCAGCTCGCTTTGTGACGGGAAGATATCAAAAATCGAACCGCGGATGGAGAACTGACAGGCGGCATCCACCTGTTCACAGCGGACATAGCCCATATTGACGAGCTGTTGGGCGAGCAGCTGCTGGTCATAGGATTCTCCCATGCGGATATGAATGGTACGCTCTGCGAGGACAGCCTTCGGGATTGTATACTGCATCGCAGCTTCAGCGGATGCGACGAGTACGCGGCAGCTTCCGTCGAGTACAGCAGAAAGCGCGGTAATACGGAGCTGTTCGTATTCACGCGAGATACCGGTGATTTCCGCGAAGTTCATTTCCTTTGCGGGATAAGGGTATGCAATCCGTCTGCCTGCCATGAAATTGATGTCCTCACAAATCATGCGTGCGGCGGCATCATCTGCCATGACAGCCAAAATAGGCGCATCCTGTGAAAGAGTCAGCAGGATCTGCGCCTTGTGGATTTGTGCAACGCCCGTGAGAGAAATCGGGCTGATGTTTTTTCGGATACAGCTTTGCAGCTCCTTGAATGCAGGGAGCTGCTGACAGCTGTCGGTAAAGAATTGCATAATGGAAGACTCTCCTCTTTTTCAGAAAACGGCTCAGGTATCGGTGGAAGCCGGCGGCGGTGCGGCAGCTTTTTTTGGCTTTCCGCTGTTATGGCGGCTCATCGCGAGATCAGGTTTTCCCTGAACGATGAGTGGAATTGCCTGATTGATGCGGTCGGAAGCGTCACGGATCGCCGTCATGTCCGCGGGTGTGAATTGTGAGAGCACCCAGTCTGCCAGCGGATAATCGGGATGTGGTTTCTGACCGATGCCGACGCGGATGCGCGGAAAATCATCCGATCCCGAGAGATAGATAATATTTTTCATACCGTTATGGCCGCCGTCACTGCCCTTTTTGCGGATACGGACATTACCGACAGGGAGGTTGATATCGTCGTAGATCACAATGACGTGTTCGGGGGGAATATGATAAAAGCGCATGGCTTCGTTGACAGCCTGACCGCTGAGGTTCATGAAGGTATCGGGTTTCATGAGCAGAATCGGCAGTCCTTCACAGGTTCCTTGTGCGACATGGGATTGGAACTGATGCTTCACGAATTGGGTGCCGATATGCTCTGCGAACATATCGAGGAGGATAAAGCCGGTATTATGGCGGGTATTGGCATATTTCGCGCCGGGGTTTCCGAGTCCGACAACAAGAAACTGCGGCGGACCGAGGGGAGACTGCTGTTGGGTTTCGAGTTGTTTAAAGATATCAAAAATGCCCATTCTTGCGGGAGTCCTTTCCGATTCAATCTGAATGCTGCTGGGGGGGAGATTCTTTATGTTTCGAATTTCTTTTTCGAATATCCGTCGCGGATACTGAGCGTACCGCGGTCGATGGCGAGTGCGTAATCGGGTACATCCGCGGTGACGGTAGTGCCGGCTGCGGTATAGGCATAGGTTCCGAGGGAAACGGGAGCGATGAGATTGGTATTGCAGCCGATAAAGGCGTGGTCACCGATTTCGCAGCGTGATTTTTTGATGCCGTCGAAGTTGACGGTTGCACAGCCGCATCCGATATTGACGTATTCTCCGACATTGCTGTCGCCGACATAAGCGAGATGGGAGATTGCGGTATTCGCACCGATTTCGGAATTTTTAATTTCCACGAAATCACCGATTAAGGTATTGGAAGCGATATGGGAGCCGGGGCGGATATGCACGAACGGGCCGATTTTTACATCCGAATCCATCACCGAATCATACGCCTGGACAGAATTGAGAACGGAATTGTCACCGATGACAGTATTTTCGATGATGCAGTTCGGGCCGATTGTACAGTTGCAGCCGATTCTGGAATTTCCGCGGATGATGGTACCGGGGAGGATTTCTGTGCCCGCACCGATTTCGACATGGCGTTCGATGATGATGCCGTCGGTACAGCAGAATCCGACGCCGTTATCCATATGCTGTTCGAGGACAGCCATTCTCGCCGCGGTATTGAGCTTTAAAAGGCCTTTTCTGTCATTCGCGCCGAGTACCACATTCGGATTTTTTGAGCAGAACGCACCGGCACGCAGTCCGTCCTGAAGCGCGATGGCAATGGTATCGGTGAGGTAATATTCCTGCTGTTTGTTGTCATTTGTAATTTTGCCGAGGAGCTGAATGAGGTCGGCGGTGCGGAACCAGTAGCAGCCGGAATTGATTTCGGTAATTTTCCGCTGTTCATCGGTTGCGTCTTTTTCTTCGACAATGCCTGCGATACCGCTGTCGGTACGGAGGATTCTTCCATATCCGAAGGGCTGTTCGACGGTTGCGGTGATGACGGTAACGGCATTTTTTTCTTTTGTATGGCGAAGGAGGGAATCCGCAATTGTGCGGCTGTCGATAAAGGGCGCATCGCCGCAGAGGACAAGTGTGCTGCCGGAAGTATCTTCGGAGAGGAAGGGAATGGTCTGCATGACCGCGTGTCCGGTACCGAGGCGTTCTGCCTGGAAAACAGTACGGCAGCGATCTCCGAGATATGCTTCAATCTGGTTGGATTCATAGCCGGTGACGACGCAGGTACGGGAAAGCTCAGCCGCTTCGCAGGCGCTGAGCACCCATTCGAGCATTGGTTCGCCCAAGACCTTGAACATCGGCTTGGGGATTGGTGCTTTCATGCGTTTTCCCTGACCGCCTGCCAGAATGACTGCCTGATTCATAAATAAAGAGCCTCCTAATCAAAATGTCATGTATCACAGAGAAAAGCGATGCGGGAGAAAAAGCGCACCGCTGAGCATCATTTTTCGATATTCTATTATTATAACAAATTGGTCTGGGAAAATCAAGTGTTTCCGCAGGTTTTTTTCAAAAAACAAGAAGAAGCCGGAGAGAATGAAAAAAATTGAAATTGGTGGTTGACAGATTCTCAAAAATCAGGTAAAATAAATAGGATAGGCTTTTAAGGCAATCAGGTAATATCGAACGGAAAGGATCGAAACCATGATTTTATTGGAAGAAATTCGAAGCGAGCTTGTGAACGCAAGACCGGAGGTACAGGAGCTGGAAGAAGTGCTCCAGATTGCGCGCGCGAAATCCGAGCTGTCCGATTTGCAGATTCAGGTCACATATGACGGCTTCTGGGATGATGTAGAGAAGTCCCAGCGCGTGATGGCAACCATCCGGACGCTGGAGAATAAGGTAGAGCGGTATGAGAAGCTCAAGTCTCTGATGGAAGATACGATCGGAATGATTGATATGTGTCTGGAGGAGGGGGATGAGTCCTCGAACGAGGATCTTGCAGCGGATGCGGCAAGATTCAGAGAGATGCTGGACGAAGAGAAGCTGAAAACCCTGCTGACGGGCGAGTATGACAATTCGAATGCAATTCTGACGCTTCATGCAGGTGCAGGCGGAACCGAGGCACAGGACTGGACGCAGATGCTTTATCGTATGTATAATAAATATGCGGAAGGTCATGGCTTTAAGGTAGACCTGCTGGATTGGCTGGACGGAGATGAAGCGGGCGTAAAATCGGCATCGTTTATGGTGCAGGGTGAGAATGCCTATGGATTCCTGAAATCCGAAGCCGGCGTACACAGACTGGTTCGTGTTTCACCGTTCGACTCATCCGGAAGAAGACATACTTCGTTTGCTGCGCTGGAAGTTATGCCGGAAATTGCAGATGATGTTGAAGTAGAGATTCGTCCGGAGGATATCAAGATGGACGTATTCCGTTCATCGGGAGCCGGCGGTCAGCATATCAACAGGACCTCGTCTGCGGTTCGACTGACCCATCTTCCGACGGGAATCGTGGTTTCCTGCCAGACCCAGCGAAGCCAGTTCCAGAACAAGGATTTCTGTATGAAGATGCTGCGCGCGAAGCTTGTGGAGATCAAGGAGCGTGAGCATCTCGAAAAGATTTCGGATATTAAGGGCACACAGCTCAAGATTGAATGGGGCAGCCAGATCCGCTCCTATGTATTCATGCCCTATACGCTCGTAAAAGACCATCGTACCGGCTGTGAAAACGGTAATGTACAGGCAGTCATGGACGGTGAGCTGGATTCGTTTATCAATGCCTACCTGAAGGCACTGTCCCACGGTACACTTGGTGCCGCATCTTCCGCAGAATAACCGGCGGTATTTCCTGTGATATCATCATAGTATCAGAAAGGCTGCATTCCAAAAACGGAATGCAGCCTTTTGGCATATTTGGCATATTCGGTGCAGTTGTCTTATTCGGAGCGCAAAGCGATGACAGGATCTTTCTTTGCGGCAAGACGGGAGGGGATGATACCCGAAATGAGCGTGAGGATGACGCTGATTGCGACCAGAATACCGGCATAGGTTAGACGGAGGAATGCGACATCGGGTACACCGGAAACGTGTTCGATAATCATATTGATCGGGATATCGAGGAGCATGGTAATGGTAACGCCGAGGATACCGGAAACGAGACCGATGAGAACAGTTTCTGCGTTGAATACATGACCGACGTCACGCTTCGAAGCACCGATAGAACGGAGGATACCGATTTCCTCGGTACGTTCGAGAACGGAGATATAGGTGATAATACCGATCATAATCGAGGAAACGACAAGGGAGATGGAAACGAATCCGATCAGTACATAGGATACCATGTTGATGATTTTGGTGATTGAGGAGAGGAGGATACCGATATAGTCGGTATATTCGATGACGCTGTCATCATTTCCCTTATCCTGCTGCATCTTGTTATAATCATCCATGAACGCTTCAAAATTCTCTTTTGCCTCGAAGCTGGGGGAGTAGATCTGGATTGCGAACGGTTCATCGGGGTCATGCATACCGAGGACATCGAGGTTGCCCTCATAGGTATTCTGGGTAGACTGTGCCATCAGACGGTCTTTAAAGATTTTGAGGAGCTGATCCTCGTCCATCGAGCTGAGCATTGCCTTTACGCTTTCGGCATCGCCTGCGGGATTGAAGGACTGTGCGAGAGCGGACTGTTCTTCGGGGGACATATTGGCGATATTCTGACGGATCTGATCCGCAGTGAGCTGAGACATCAGGAGTTCCTTATAGACTTCGAGCAGCTCATCATCGGTCAGTGAATCGAGCACATCGGGTGTTGGTTCGACGCCGAGCTTTTGTGCGGCAGCCATCATCATCGCAGGCTGACCTTCCTCAGTGGCGGCGAAGAGCTTTGCTTCCTCCGTTGTTTTGGCGGCGAGCATCTGGGGTGCGACAGCAGCAACCAGTTCTTCATCGCTCATGGATGCGATTGCTTCGGTGACATCGCTTTCATCGAACATATCGCCATAGAACGAGGAGAACATTCCCTGAATCTGTGCAAGCTCTGCCTGGCTCATATTGTCGATATAGTCATATACATCGTCGATTGTGACATCCTCAAAGTCTTCGAAGGCATAGCCGGTGAAGATATCCTTATCGGGATCGTCCAGCTGTGCTTTCACGATATCGGTATCTGCGATTTCATCGAGGAGGTATTCCACGAGGTCATTGGTATAGCAGATCGTACCGGGCATCAGTGCGCCGGAGGTCACGCCGGATTTCACACGGACGATACCGGAGATATGGATCGGAAGACCGTCCTTGATCTGTTCGCTCATGAATTCATCATCTTTGGAGCGGTCGATCCAGCGGTTTTCTTCCTCGTTGAATTCATAGATATCGGTATTGAGGAGGAGGCGGAATTCCATATTGAGGAGTTCATCGTAATCGAAAGCATCTGCTTGGGATTCGAGGGTTTCGCCCGCCATGATCTTATCGAATGCGTCGGAGATTTCGGATGCATCACGCAGTCCGAGGCCGTACATGGTGAGGTCGGTGATTTCGTTGTTGTCATCGACAACCAGCACGACTTCCTGTTTATCTTTCGGCCAGTCGCCGGCGAGCACATCGTACTGTGTTTCAAGGAGCTGCTGATCGCCGTAAAGCTTCGCCCAGACGTCCATCATGGAAGTGCCCATGCTCATAAGGGAGGAGTAGGAGGATGCGGCACTGCTCATATCATAACCGAGCATAGAGTAGTAGGCGTCCACCATCGGGTTGGGGTTTACGGTTACGATCTGGTCACTGGTATCGGCAAGGAAGATCTGCGGTGTGAGGTTATAGGTATATTCGATATTATAGTCTTTGAGTTCTTCGGCATGGTCTTCGAGATAGTGCTTGAGGGAAGCCATGTCATTATCCTTGACCTCGGCGACCATCGCATTCATCATTTCGGTTGCGGTATCGCTGATATAGACCTTATCGAGCTCATGCGCTTCGCGTTCTTCGGTTTCGCCGGCAATATTTTCCATCAGGCTGGAGAGATCGGCAGCCTGACGCTCGATCATCAGCGGATAAGAGGAGAGGGTATTTTCCTGAACTTCATTGATATAGGTCTGGAAGCCATCGGAGAGGGAGAGGATGAGGGAGATACCGATGATACCGATGGAACCGGCAAAGGCGGTGAGGATTGTTCTGCCTTTTTTGGTCATCAGGTTATTGAGGGAGAGGGAGAAAGCGGTGAGGAAGCTCATCGACACGCGCTTTTCTTTTTTCTTCTTTTGCTTTTTGCCATCTTTCAGAGCTTTTTTCGCTTCTTTTTCGGCAGCCTTTCTGAGCTTTTTGAGATCAGCCTCCTGCTGCTGTTCGGTATAGGGGTTGGAATCGCTGAGCATTTTGCCGTCTAAGAAGCGGAGGATACGGTTTGCATACTGTTCGGCGAGTTCGGGGTTATGGGTGACCATAATCACGAGGCGGTCTTTTGCGATTTCCTTGAGAAGGTCCATGATCTGGACGCTGGTTTCGGTATCGAGCGCACCTGTCGGCTCATCCGCAAGGAGAATTTCGGGATTATTGATGAGCGCACGCGCGATTGCAACACGCTGCATCTGACCGCCGGACATCTGGGTTGGTTTTTTGTTGAGCTGGTCGCCGAGGCCGACGCGTTCCAGCATTTTCTTTGCACGTTCTCTGCGTTCGGACTTGGAAACGCCCGAAAGCGTCAGCGCAAGCTCGACATTTGCCAGTACAGTCTGATGGGGGATCAGGTTATAGGTCTGGAAGACAAAGCCGATGGTATGATTGCGGTAGTGGTCCCAGTCCTTATCGGAGTATTGCTTGGTAGAGGTTTCCTGGATGATGAGGTCACCGTCGGAGTAGCGGTCAAGACCGCCGATGATGTTAAGCAATGTGGTTTTACCGCATCCGGACGGGCCGAGCACGGCAACAAACTCACTTTTCCGGAATGAAACATCAATTCCTTTGAGCGCCTGTACCTCGTTATCTCCGGCGAGGTAATTCTTCTTAATACCTTTGAGTTTCAGCAAATGCGAGCACCCTTTCTGATTTTTGATGGCAGAATTCCTGAGAATACTATAATAGCAAAAAAATGTGATAAAACTGTGAACAACCGGAATTTTCAGCACTTCGCTAATTGCACGGATTTACGTTGCTTTGTTTGTGGTGACAATCACAGGGTTTGTGGAAGCGAGAAACAGTTGCAATTTAAAAACGGATGTGCTATAATATGAAAATGCCGATGCACGGATAGGAAATACTGTACAGTATGGTTATTGTAACACAGTGAAAAAATGAATTGCAACCGGCATGAGGACGAGTCAGCCGGAAGAAACCGGGGGCATATTTTCATATTCCGGTGAAAACGTCGGATTTCTTGGAATTTGACGACCCTGCGTATCATTTGTGAATTCAGGGTATGGAACGAAGAAAAAGCTCGTATTTGCGATGGATGATACGAGAAAAAATGGAAAATACGGGAAATGCCCGTTTTTTTGGAAAAGAGGAGGGAACGCGCGTATGCACAGAGTACCGAGAGTTGCCTGTATCAACGATTTATCCGGCTATGGGCGGTGTTCGCTGACGACAGCATTGCCGGTGCTGTCGGTCATGGGTGTACAGGCGTGTCCTGTTCCGACAGCCGTCTTATCGAAGCATACCGGCTTTACGAATTTCAGCTTCACCGATCTGACAGACGGCATGGCGGCATATCTCCGGAGCTGGAACGATCTGGATTTTGACATGGTATACAGCGGTTTTTTAGGCTCCGAGCGACAGATGTCGCTGCTGCGCCAGTTTTTCCAGTATCAGAAATCAAAGAATCCCGACTGTATGATTCTGCTGGATACGGTCATGGGGGACTGCGGAAAGCTGTATTCGACCTATAACCGCGCATTATGTGATTCGATGCGCGAACTTGTGGCATATGCCGATATCATTACGCCGAATGTAACAGAAGCCTGTCTGCTGACCGGAACGCCGTATCACGGCGAGGCATTGCATACGGCAGAAGCGGTTGCGATGGCGGAATCCCTGCTGACGCTCGGATGCCGCGCGGCAGTCATTACAGGCATTGTGCGCGAGGATATTATCTGTAATCTCACCTACACGGGAGCGGAACCGGAATTTTCTGTGATCCACCGGACAAAGTCTTTGTTTTCGGGAACAGGAGATTTGTTTGCGTCAGTGCTCTGCGGTGCGCTGGCAAACCGAAAGCCGCTGGCGGACGCGGTTCAGATCGCCGGAAGATTTCTTTCGGATGTCACACAATATACGCTCGGACAGCAGACACCGCTGGACGAGGGGGTATTGTTCGAGCCGCTTTTGCGGAATATCTGCGAGTATTTATAATAGATTTACGGTTTGTATGATGAATGGAGATGTATTGAGATGAAAGAACGAAAATCAGAAAAACGAAAGCTGTATCTGCTGGTGCAGACCGGTATGATGACAGCACTGATCTGTCTGCTGACGGCGCTGATTCATATCCCGACACCTACGGGCTATATCCATTGCGGGGATGCGATGATATATCTTGCCGCTGTGACCTTGCCGACACCCTATGCGGTCTGTGCGGCATCGCTGGGCGGCGGGCTGGCAGATTTCTTTTCGGGCTATCCGGCATATATCCTGCCGACTGCGATTATTAAAGCACTGCTTGCGATTGCGTTTCGTTCTATCAGCGGCAATCAGCGGATCGGGAAACGTGCGCTTGCCGCGGCGGCAGTCTGCTGTCTGATTACCATAATCGGGTATTGGCTTGCGGCAGCGGTGCTGTATGGAAATCTGTTCGCCCAGCTGCTTGAAACAACGCCCGGGAACCTGATACAGGGGATCGGCTCGGCAGTTTTATATTTCGGCATCGTCAGATTGATGAAGAAATCGGGAGAAGCAGTAAACTGAAACACGAAAACAGATATTGTATCTCCGATGGAGTTGAAATGGGGCGCTGCCCCAAACCCCGTTTATATGTATCTCCGATGGAGTTATTATGGGGCGCTGCCCCAAACCCCGCCAAAGGGATACTATCCCTTTGGAATCCCATTTTAAGGAACAGAATAAATTGCACACGATATCTTTTTTCAACCATTTTTATCGTAAGAGCACTCGAATAGAGGGGGATGGGTAACGGAAAGGGGATTGAAAGGGG
>JAFXIC010000053.1 GCA_017533485.1 Oscillospiraceae bacterium | reverse complement strand
GGCTAAGGGGGAGACGTGAGAGCGGCGCTCGAACACTCCCCCTTACCCTTGGTTGTCCCCTTTCGTTTTATCCAAGCACGCTAAATAATTCACAGAAGAAAACCAAAAGAATACAGATAACCGCGGGAGCGCTCTTTCCTCCCCTATGGGTGTCCCCCTTGTTTTATTTTACGGATATGAAAAGAATGAGGAGGACGAAAAAAAGAGAAATGTTCGAGCAATGCTCTCATATCTCCCCCTTGTCCTTGGTTTGCCCCTTTCGTTTTATTATAGCACGCTAAAGAATTCACAGAAGATAAACAAAAGAACAATGAAAACCGCCCGCACATCCTCTGTGCAGGCGGTTTCTCCTATCCCTTAGCAGCCGCAGCCGCAGCCATTGTCACAGCCACAGTTGTTGCCGCAGCTATTGCCGCAGCCATTACCATAGCCGTTGCCGCATCCGCAGAACAGCAGAATCAGAATGATAATCCACCAGCAGCCATTGAAGTTGTTTCCACACATAGTATATTCTCCTTTTCCATGTAAAAAGTCGGTCGGCTTCCAATGCGGAATGCTCCGGATGCATCCCCCGCATCTTCCGCCCTCTTTTCCGAAAGCGTCATGCTCGGTGCCGCTTTCTGGTTTTATCATATGCCGCCGCTTCAAAATGGTGACAGCCGCCGTTCGATTTCTTTTTCTACCGCTTTTCCTGTATTTATTTCAAAAATTTGCTTTAATATTTGTATATTCTATATATTGACAATCAAGTTTTTGAACAGTTTTTATGTTTTACAACGAAAATATTGTTGAAATTGGCTATTGCATTTTTGGCAGGAATCGGGTATAATGTTAAAGTATCATTATGCTGCCGATGGTCCAACGTGCCGGCAGCCCGATATGACAAAATTTTGAAAGAGATTGTAAAGCGTTGGAGAATGGAGTAACTGAATAATGTCCAAAACATTCGACAAAGTCAAACAGGAATTTCTGTCCCGCCTCTCAACCCAGTTTAATGTCACACCCAATGAGGCAAGCGATAAGCAGATCTATCTCACCCTTTCTTCTGTCATCTGTGACCTGATGAAAACAAAACGTCAGAAGTTTATCAATCATGTCAACTCTACCGGCCAGAAACAGATCTTCTATCTCTCTATGGAATTTCTGATGGGACGTTCGCTGAAAACAAGTCTTTATAATCTGGAGCTTGCCGATGAAGTAACCGCAATGCTCAAGCAGTATGATATCAATCTCGACCGGATTTATGATTTCGAACCGGACGCAGGTCTCGGAAACGGCGGTCTGGGACGGCTTGCCGCCTGTTATCTCGACGGCCTCGCAACCACCGGCTATCCCGCAACCGGTCACAGCATCTGCTATGAATACGGAATCTTCCGCCAGAAGCTCGAAGAAGGCTGGCAGACCGAGCTTCCCGATAACTGGCTGCCGGGCGGAGAGGTCTGGCTCGATCCGCGCCCCGAACAGGCGATTGAAGTCCACTTCGAAGGCAATCTCGAAGAATACTGGGATCAGCAGTATCACCACGTTTCTCATGTCAACTATAATACCGTCACCGCGATTCCCTATGATATGTATGTATCCGGCTATAACAGCAATGCCGTCAGCGTATTAAGACTCTGGGACGCAAAAGCCCCCAGCTTCGATATGGCAATGTTCAATCAGGGCGACTATACCAAGGCGCTCGGTCAGAATTCCATTGCGAATGCCATCTCCAAGGTGCTCTACCCCAACGACAACCATCTTGAGGGCAAGTCGCTCCGCCTCCGCCAGCAGTATTTCCTCTGTGCGGCAGCCGTCGGCGATATCGTCAATAACCATATGAGCGTTTACGGCACACTCGAAAATCTTGCCGATAAGGTCGCAATCCACATCAATGATACCCACCCCACCCTCGCAATCCCCGAACTGATGCGGATTCTGCTCGACGACTGCGGCTATGGCTGGGATATGGCATGGGATATTACAACCAAGGTCTTTGCCTATACGAACCATACCGTCATGGCGGAAGCACTCGAAAAGTGGGACGTCAACCTTCTCCGCCGCATTATTCCGCGTATCTTCTCGATTATTCTCGAAATCAACAACCGTTACTGTGCCGAGGTATTCGAGCGCAACGGGCGTGACAGCGCAAAGACTACCAAGATGTCGATTATCCAGGATAATATGATTCATATGGCAAAGCTTTGTGTCGTCGCATCCCATAATGTCAACGGCGTTTCGAAGCTCCATTCCGAGATCATTAAGGATAAGGTCTTCGGACTCGAATATGGTGATGCACCCTATAAGTTTACCAATGTCACAAACGGTATCGCTTACCGCCGCTGGCTTTACCAGTCGAATCCTTCCCTCACAAAGCTCTTGCAGGATACCATCGGCGGTCAGTTCCTGAAGAATGGTGCAGAGCTCCAGAAATTCCGCAAGTATGCGGATGATCAGGAGGTGCTCGGACGGCTGATGGAGGTCAAGCGTCAGAATAAGCTGAATTTCGCAAAATATGTGAAGCAGAAAAACGGCATCCTCCTCAACCCCGACAGCACCTTCGATGTTCAGGTCAAGCGTCTCCATGAATATAAGCGTCAGCACCTCAATGCACTCAATATCATCGCAGATTATCAGATGCTCCTCGAAAATCCGGACATGGATTTCGCACCGAAGACCTATATCTTCGCGGCAAAGGCTGCGCCGGGCTACTACCTCGCGAAACAGATTATCAAGATGATCTGGTCACTCTCCGAGGAAATCCGGAAAAATCCGAAAATCAGCGAGAAGCTTGCCGTCGTATTCTTAGAGAATTACTGTGTGACACTCTCCGAAATGCTGATGCCGGCGTCCGATTTCTCCGAGCAGATCTCGCTCGCAGGCACGGAAGCTTCCGGTACCGGAAATATGAAGCTGATGCTCAACGGCGCCGTTACCATCGGTACCCTCGACGGTGCAAATGTTGAGATCCGTGAGGCAGCCGGCGAGGAGAATATTATTATCTTCGGCATGAAAACCGAGGAAGTGAATGACCGCAAGGCGCATTACCGCCCGCAGGATATCTATAATGGCCATAGCCTGATCCGTTCCTGTGTGGACCGTATCAACAACGGCATCAATGGCTGTACGTTCGCGGAAATCGCAATGTCGCTCCGCACGCAGGATCCGTATATGGTGCTGGCAGATTTCGACAGCTATCGTGCGGCACAGCAATATGCGGCAGAATGCTATGCAGATAAGGAGAAGTTCGCAAAGATGAGCCTGAACAATATCGCAGGCGCAGGTATATTCTCGGCTGACCGTGCGGTCACGGAATATGCGAAAAACATCTGGGCTTTGTAAGCTGCGGAAGAACGTGGGGCGGTCATATACTGACCGCCCCATTCTGTCATTTTCAGGAAACATAAATATGACATAGAAAGAAAAATCCTGGGTATGCTATCATGATGATAGATGATAGATAAGGAAAAGGAGGTTTGTGGTACGATGAAGCCGATTTATGACAGTTGGGACCGTGCCTATAAGAGTGTATTCGGTGCGCTCCGCCGGAATGCGCCCTGTACATTTACGATCTGTCTCCCGAAAAGTCAGAAGCTTGATTCGAATCCGATGCTTGTGATGTTCCGTGTGGGACTCAAGGAGCGCTTTATCCCGATGAATACCGTCTATGAGAGCGGTGATGAAATCTATTATTCCGCAACCGCTTCGGCAAATATTCCGGGTGTCCATTACTACTATTTCGCCTTTATGTCGGACGGCCGGTGGACGTATATTAAAAAAGCTTCCGGCCATCTCGGCGTCTTTCAGGAGGGGGAGCTCTTCCAGCTTACGGTATTCGATGAACATTTCGAAACACCCGATTTCTTAAAGGGCGGCGTCATGTACCAGATTTTCCCCGATCGGTTCTGCAAAAGCGGCCTGATACATGAAAATGTACCGTCAGACCGTGTGCTCAGAGAGGACTGGGGCGGTACACCCCTTTATCGTCCCGATGAAAACGGCCATGTCTGGAACAATGATTATTTCGGCGGCGACCTCGCGGGTATTGTCGGGAAGCTTCCGTATCTGGAGAGTCTGGGCGTGACCTGTATCTACCTCAACCCGATTTTTGAAGCGCATGAAAATCATCGCTATAATACGGCGAATTACCGGAAGGTAGATCCGCTTCTCGGTACGAATGAGGATTTCCGGAATCTTTGTGCGGAGGCGGCGAGATTCGGAATCAGCGTCATTCTGGACGGCGTCTTTTCCCATACCGGTGCGGACAGCATCTATTTCAACAAGTTCTCCCGATATCCCGGAAACGGTGCATACAATACGCCCGAAAGCCCCTACTATAAGTGGTACAGCTTCCAGAATTATCCGGATACGTATGAATCCTGGTGGGGCATCGACACGCTCCCGAATGTGCATGAGAATGCGCCGGATTATACGGATTATATCTGTGGGCGCGGCGGCGTCCTCGAATATTGGCTCTCACAGGGTGCTGCCGGATTCCGGCTGGATGTGGCAGATGAGCTTCCGAACGAATTTTTAGAGAATCTCCATGACTGCGTCAAAGGCTACGACAACGACAAAATTATCATCGGTGAGGTCTGGGAGGATGCGTCGAATAAAGAGGCATACGGCGAGAAACGCCGCTATCTCCTCGGAAGTCAGCTCGACAGCGTCATGAATTATCCGTTCCGTACCGCAATCATGCGGTATCTCGGCGGTGAAAGTGCGGAAAGCTTTGCCGAAGCAATTATGACGATTCTCGAAAATTATCCGAAGCCGACAGTGGATGTGCTGATGAACTTCGTCTCGACCCATGATATAGAGCGTGCGATCACGGTACTCGGCGGAGAACCGGCAAACGGCAGAGGAAAAGACTGGATGGCAGACCGCCGCCTTACCCCCGAAGAATATGCACGCGGAAAAGCAAAGCTGAAATGTGCGATGGCACTCCAGTTCTTCCTTCCGGGCGTTCCGAGTATCTATTATGGCGATGAAGCCGGACTCGAAGGATATATTGACCCGTTCAACCGCCGCTGTTTCCCGTGGGGGAACGAAGATATGGAGCTTGTGGAATATACAAGACTCCTTTCGAAAATCCGGAAATCCTCGAAGGCTTTTGCGGACGGAAGGCTGAAATTCCTGAAGCTGACCGAGGACTATGTCATATTCGCGCGCTATCGGGAACAGCGTCAGAAAGCTATGGTCATCGCCGTGAACCGCACCGGCCATCCGGTTACGATTGATGTCAACGCGGAACGCTTCTCCCATAGCTATACGGCATTCAGTCTTGTGTATGGCTCGGCATATGAGGGTGTGCTGACGGTTGCACCGTATGATTTTGCGGCGGCGGACGTTGAATTATAAGATTTCCGGAAAAAATGTGCTCCCGAAATATCAGGTTTTTTCTCGGGCCATATATCCCGCAGAATTGGTGAAACATAAGAAAACCCGTGCTTTTCCGCCGTACCCTTATGGCGGGGGCACGGGCTTTTTGCTAGAAAAATAAAAAATATTTGCATTTCGAAAAAAAAAGTGCTATAATGTTGTAACACGGCGATGGGAATTGTCGTCATTATTATTAGAGGCGCATCAAACGGTGTGCCGAAAGGCGGTGGACATTACGGAGGACTCTCAGATTATCGAACTGTATTTTGCGAGAAATGAGGCAGCAATCCGTGAAACAAGCAAAAAGTACGGGAAAGGCTGCCACGGAGTCGCATACCGAATCCTGGGCAATCACCAGGACGCCGAAGAATGTACCAACGATACCTGGGTGCATACATGGAATGCAATCCCGCCGGACAGGCCGATGAACCTGTTCGCGTATCTGGTCGTGATCGTGCGCCGGATCGCACTCGATTGCTATAAAAAGTCCATGCGCGTCAAGCGCGGCGGCGGTCAGACCGCTGTCGTCTTAGAAGAACTGGAGGAATGTCTTTCGGGGCCGGAAACTGTCGAACAGGAAATCGACCGTAAGCTCCTCCTGGAACGCATCCAGTCCTTCCTTGAGTCGCTGACACAGCAGCAGCGGAAATTGTTCGTTCAGCGATATACATATATGATGTCCAATCAGGATATCGCTGCTGCCAATGATATGACGGAAAGCAATGTCAGAGTGACTTTAATGCGTATTCGCAAAGCACTCCATGAAACTCTGGAAAAGGAGGGATTGCTTTGAACGCATGGGACTTGTTGGATGTGATGGGAGAAATTCCGGAACGCTTCCTTCTGGAAGCAGGTCTGGGTGCGCTCGAAGCAGCCGCACTCGCCGGTACATCCCCCGAACAGACCATCGAAAAGGAACCGCAGACGCAATCTGCTGAAACCGTACAGTCTGTGAGCAATCCCGCAGTCGGCGCCGCAACAAAAGCTGCCGGCCCGCTGCACTCCATCCTCATCGGTTCTGTCGCAGCCGCAGGCGTTGCAGCCGCTGCTGTCGGCGGAGGGCTCATCTATCAGGCTGTCAAACAGCCGGATTCCAATCCCGATCCGGATCCGCAGTCTTCTTCTCAGGTTCAGTCGGTTGCTTCCACCTCTCAGCTTTCTGAACTCAGCGGAATCATTGCTGATACAACAACTGTCAGCGATGTTACAACCACAAGCGATTTCTCCGGTGAATATACCGGTTTTACAGATTCATCCGATAGCAGCACTGATGTCACGGCGGATACAACCGAAACATCAAACGGCTCCGCTGCTCTGACCGCACAATCTTCTGCTGCCGGAGAAATCGCAACATTGCCGGCTGTTTCGAAAACAACAGCCCGTACAACGGTGTCGCGGAAAACAACGGCAACCCGTAAGACAACGGCAACCAAGCCGCGGACGACCACGACACTCACAACCTCCTCCGCAACTGCGACGGCGGAAACAACTACATTCACAACCACGGAATGTACAACATCCCCGACGCATACTACCCAGACAACAACACAGACCGTATCCTCAAGCTCACAGTCCGATACCACCCATACAACGACAAAGCCAATCGGATCGGAACCGAAGGATACCACAACCCTTACCACTTCCTCCGCAACTACAATGTCTTCGACCGAACGGACAACCACCCCGATGTCAACATCAACGACAACCACTACGCATACCTCAAAGTCTGTTTCGTCCTCGACGACTACAACCCATACATCAAAGTCGATTCCGTCTTCCGGTCCGACTACCCATACCACCGGCAGTACCTCCCATTCGTGGGATCGTACACAGCCGGACTGGACAAGACCGGACTGGACAAGACCGGATTGGACACAGCCTTCGTGGACATGGCCGACATGGACAAGCGATACCACAACCTCATGGACATGGCCATCCTACACAACAACCAGCAGAACAACCCATTGGTGGGAATCTTTCCTGAGCGAACTGACTGGACTCTGGGAAGAACGGACGACCACCGTGAAAACAAATGCAGCGGCTTCCGGCACAAAATGAAAATTCCGAATGGAAGCGGGAGAATCATAGAAAAAAGGAAAGAGAGGATGTCTGCCTGGGCAACAGGCATCCAACAAGGGAATCATATCTTTTGTGCCGGTCCGCCTGCGCAGTCTGCGCTTTCCGAATTCACCAATATCTGCACGCGCCAAAATTTTTTGGGGACTGATTCACCAAAACAAAAAGAGAGGCATATCAAGATTCGGCGTTCGTGCGAAATATAAACCACAGGAGCTGGTACGAAGCACCTTCCGGACGACAGGCTCCGGAATGGAATCCCCATGTGGTTGCAGCGGAAAATTATATCATTCCGCAGGCTCGACTGACAACTTCGTTTTCCTATCAGCCTGCACTTTTTCCGTTATGCAGAGAGGGAATCACATGGGGATTCGGCCACTCCCACTTCTGCCCTCTGACCGCCGGTTCCGGCAGCCGGAATCCGGCACCTTACATCATTTCGGTCGTTCGCAAATCGGTTTTCCGGTTTGCACGATATACAATTTGTGGCAACACAATTGTAGTACACACTCCTTTATTGTTTTGCATTGCAGCTTTTTATCTTCCGCGTTTGGATACCCCGAACGCGGTCTTTTTTTGCCTTTTTTAGAATCGGTTGTAATTTCAGCGCGAATGTGGTATAATGGAGATAGCTTTTGAGGAAATGGAGATGTTTTTCGTGTTTGAACATTTTGAACCAAAAAAAATAACGGTCGTTACCGGTCATTATGGATCGGGGAAAACAAATTTTTCTGCCGCATTCGCCATCGCACTTTCCAAGTCGGGAAAGCCGGTTACGGTTGTGGATTTTGATCTGGTGAATCCATATTTCCGTACCGCAGACTTTGCCGAGGCATTCCGACAGCATGGCATTACGCTCTGTGCACCCGACTATGCGAATACGAATGTCGATATTCCGAGCATCAGCTTTGACCTCGGCGGACTTGCCGCAGGCGACGGCTATCTCATTATTGATGTCGGCGGTGACGATGACGGCGCAGTTGCCCTCGGCCGCTATGCCCATGTCTTGAACAGCTATGCGGAAACGGACGAACTGGATATGCTCGCAGTCGTTTCCTTCCGAAGATACCTGACGCGGACGGCGGAGGACGCGAAACAGTACCTCCTCGGAATTGAACGTGCCAGCCGTATGAAGCTTACGGGCATCATCAATAACACGAACCTCGGCATCGAAACAACTGCGGAGATGATTGAAGAAAGTATGCCCGAATGCCGGAAGCTCTGCCGCGACATGGGGCTGCCGCTGAAATGCGTGACGGCACCGGAGTCTGTCCGTATACCGGAGATTCCTGACGTACCCGTATTTTCTGTGCCCGTGATGGTGACGCTTCCGTGGAGAACAGATGGAAATACCGACTGAATTTTCGGAAAAGCCCTGTCTTTTCTACGGAGAACAGGGCGGATTTGCATGAAATTTTCGTGAAAGATAGATTTTTTTCGAAAATCACTTGCTATTTCGGAAAATATCATGTATAATAATCATGTATTGATTTTTTTCAAATGTAAGGAGGCTCTTTCTTCAAATGAAGCTTTTGAAACGTGCGCTCGCAGGCATCCTCACCGCCTGCACCATACTCACAACCTGCACTGCCTGCGGTGAGAATACCGCAACGGCAATGACCATCGACGGTATGGATATTCCTGCCGGTATCTATCTCTACTATATCGTCAATGCATACAGCGACGCGATGCAGGTCATGGAGGAGGACGGCGCAGACTTTAATGAATGCGAGTCCACAAAGGATGTCAAGAAGATTATGAAAGAATCCGTCATCGACGGCGTGGATGCAGATGTCTGGATCCAGAATAAGGCGGTTGAATACTGCCAGACCTATGCCGCAGTCGAAAAGGATTTTGCTGCGCGCAACCTCACCCTCACCGGCGAGGAGATCGCTACGATCGACAGCGCACTCGCAAATGCAATGACCTACTACGGCGAATTCTTCGAACAGACCGGTATCTCCGAAAATTCCGCAAAGGCTGTGCTCTCGCTTTCGCTCAAACAGGAAGCACTCTGGGAAGTATACTACGGAGAAGGCGGCGAGAAGAATATTGATGAGCAGGAAATGCTCGAATATTATGCCGACAGCCGTCTGCGCGTCAAGTACATCGAAATGCCGCTCAAGGATGGCGAGGGCAACCTCTTGAAATCTGACGGCAAGTCCGAAATCGAAAAGATGGCAGAGGATTATCTCGATCGTCTGGCGAAAAAAGCGGATGATGAGGCGAAGCTCAGCGAGGAATTCGACTTCCTGATTGATGAGCATAATAATTATGTCACCTCGCTTTCGAATGCTGCGGTTACCACAACCGACGAGAACGGTTCCACCATTACCACGGAAACGACTGCAAAGGTCACTACTACCGATGAAAAGGATGCGGCGGAAACAACAACAACTGCACCCGATTCCACCGATACTACCGAGACGACGACTGTCGGCGGCACCACAACAACTGCCGGTGCGGAAACAACCACCACGCCTGCGGACGGCACCACCACCGAAACAACTGCGGAAGCAACCACAACCACCACCACGACAACAGTGGACGGGCTCGGCTACGATACCTTTAAGGAACAGATCCTCATCGTTTCCACAACCGCTGCGGATGCAAAAGAGGAAGAAGCCGATACGACAACAACTGCTGTATCCTATAAGCCCTGCAAGAAGGTATATGAATGGGCACTCGACGAAAAGACACCGTTGCTGAAGCCGGAGCTTATCAAGGACGAGGAATGCTACTATATCGTGATGAAGATGGATATCATGGATCGTATGACGGAAAATGATATCTGGGCTGAGGGCACGGTTGAGAACACCCGTAAGGAGATGTATCAGGAAGAATTCGATACAATGCTCGAAGATATGGGTCTTGCGCTTTCTGTCGCACGCAACGAAAAGGCATTCAAGCGCTATAAGGTACTGGATGTGGACGTTGTCGGCTATCAGTCTGCAATGATGGCGAGCTACTATGCAACATTCGGCGGCGGCTTCGATACGCTCGACACCTGAACTGATTTTGTGAAATCAAAGTGCTCTCCGATCGGGGAGCACTTTGTCTTTTTCCGAAGAAAACGGAATAGAATGAAATATGTGATATACCGAGAAAGGATGAAAGTCATGTCTGAATTTTCTGTACACGAACCGGTGATGGAGCATCTCAGCCGGAAACTTGAACGCACAGCTGACGCACTCTGTATGAACCGTATGGACGCACATTGCTGTCAGACCAAAGAAGAAGCCCTCGCACTCGTGAAGTCGCTGCTCAGAAAGGATGCGGTCGTATCGGTCGGCGGTTCGATGACACTCAAGGAATGCGGTGTGATGGAGCTGCTGCGGTCGGGCGATTATCAGTTCCTTGACCGGGAGGCGGTTGCGCCCGAGGAACAGCAGGATCTCTATCGCAAGGCATTTACTGCGGATTATTTCCTGTGCAGCAGCAACGCCATTACGGAAAATGGTGAGCTTTATAATGTAGACGGCGTCGGAAACCGTGTATCTGCACTGATTTATGGCCCGAAAGAGGTCATTGTGGTTGCGGGCGCCAATAAAATCGTTTCGAATCTGGACGCCGCAGCAGAACGTGTCAAGAAGCTTGCCGCGCCCGTAAACGCAATCCGCCTTTCTCAGGAAACCCCTTGTGCAAGAATCGGCGCTTGTTCCGGTATTAAGGGCGATATGGCGGCAGGCTGTCATTGTGAACAGCGAATCTGTTGTTCCTACGTTGTTTCCGGATACCAGAGATTCCCGAACCGGATTCATGTCATCTTAGTCGCGGAAAACTTAGGCTACTGATATGGCATATCATAGCGTCTATCGGATTGCGGAAAAGAATATCGGGATCGCTTCCGTTTATGACGAGGTACATACGCTTTGTGCGGATTATCGGATATCAGAAGCGGCGGATGGCGGGATTGATTTTTCGGTCAGCACAACTGCCTCCGATATCATATATGAGCGTGAAAAATCGGAGCGCGAGGATATCCTCGAACAGCGTCCCGTCCGCCATTTCCCTGAGCCGTATCTCGAAACACTTGCGGTCTATCGGAAAATTGCCGAGGAGATGCTGCATTACGATACCTTCCTGTTTCATGGCTCTGCGATTGCGGTAGACGGAAAAGGGTATCTGTTTACTGCGAAATCCGGAACCGGAAAATCAACCCATACCCGATTCTGGAGAGAGGTCTTCGGGGAACGCGCTGTGATGGTGAATGATGATAAGCCGCTGCTGCGGATCAATCCCGATAAAACAGTGACCGTATTCGGAACGCCCTGGGACGGAAAACATCACCTCAGCCGGAATCTTGCGGTACCGCTTCGGGCGGTCTGTATCCTCCGGCGCGATTCCTATAACCATATCGAACCGATTCCGGCTTCTGACGCGCTCCCGATGCTTCTCCAGCAAAGCTATCGTCCGCAGGATATCCGGCTGCTGAAACGGACGCTGGAGCTTGTGGACGGACTGGCAATGCACGTTTCTCACTACCGGCTGGGCTGTCTTCCGGACCGCGATGCCGCGGAAACCGCATTCGCAGGGATGTGCGGTGAAAAAAAGGATATGTGAAATTTTCGAAAAAATTTCAAAAAGGTCTTTTCAATCGGGATGCTTTGTGGTATAATAGAACTATATCCGAAGAACCCGCCGATTTGTGCCATTCAGAAAGGAGCTGCAATCCAAAATGAAGAACCTGATCCGCTATACGCTGCTGCTTGTAATCGTTTGCAGCGCAGTCGTTTCCCTGACGTATGCTGTGGAGCTGTACCGCACAAAATATGCGCCGCGTTATCTGGGCGGCGACCGCTGAACCCCAAAAAGAATGTGCCTGCTGAAGCACCGCTTTGGCTGACATAAGGCATTGCCGGAAATAATCTGCGCAGTGCCGCTGATGTATGGATACAAAAACTTTTTAGAAAAGAGGAAAAAGAAAATGGATATTCGTTTCGAGAAAGCCTCCGTGCTGAAACAGAAGCCTGCGGATGAAACCAAGCTCGGCTTCGGTCAGATCTTTACTGACCATATGTTTATCATGGACTATACCGAGGGTCAGGGCTGGCATGATGCACGCATCATCCCCTACGGCGACCTGACATTAAGCCCTGCGGCACTCTGTCTCCACTACGGTCAGGAGGTCTTTGAGGGCATGAAGGCATATCGCCGCAAGGACGGCGAGATCCAGCTCTTCCGCCCGACCGAG
This sequence comes from Oscillospiraceae bacterium, assembly GCA_017533485.1. Classification (GTDB taxonomy): domain Bacteria; phylum Bacillota; class Clostridia; order Oscillospirales; family Ruminococcaceae; genus Firm-04. The sequence continues at coordinate 8,732 of JAFXIC010000053.1, read as the reverse complement.
AATTTTAAGAGACTGAACAGCTCGAATGAGCGTCTGGTCATTCCGGAACTGCCGGTTGAGATGGCAATGGAAGGATTGATGGAGCTTCTGAAAGTGGAGAAGGACTGGGTACCGTCGGCTGACGGCGCATCCCTCTATATCCGTCCGTTCATCATCGCAGTCGATCCGTTCCTCGGCGTTCGCCCGGGCAGCGAGTATCGCTTTATTATCATCCTCTCTCCCTCCGGCGCATATTATGCATCGGGGCTGAATCCGGTTAAGATTTACGTAGAGTCGAAGTATGTCCGTGCGGTCAGAGGCGGTATGGGCTATACCAAGACCGGCGGCAACTATGCCGCATCTCTCAAGGGTCAGGATGAAGCACATAAGGAAGGCTATTCTCAGGTTCTCTGGCTCGACGGCGTGGAGCAGAAGTATGTGGAAGAAGTCGGTGCGATGAATATTATGTTCGTCATCGACGGAGAGATTGTGACGCCGGAGCTTCAGGGCTCGATTCTCCCCGGTATTACCAGAAAATCCGTGCTGGAGCTTTGTAAGAGCTGGGGCATGAAGGTTTCCGAGCGCAGAATTTCGATTGAAGAAATTGCGAAGGCATATGACGAGGGCAAGCTCAACGAGGTATTCGGCACCGGTACGGCTGCTGTTATCTCGCCGGTTGGCCATCTCAAGTACGGCGATAAGGTTATGACCATCAACAACAACGAGATCGGTCCGATTTCCCAGAAGATTTATGATACGATGACTGGTATTCAGTGGGGAGAAATTGCAGATCCGTTCGGTTGGGTTGTTCCGGTCGAATAAGGAAGACGGTATCAATCCGCATCCATTCCTGATATGGGGATGGGTGCGGATTTTCTGTATTCTTATGTTTATCTTCCAAGCATTGTTTTCGTGCTGGGATAAAACGAAAGGGGCAAACCAAGGGCAAGGGGGAGATATGAGAGCATTGCTCGAACATTTCTCTTTTTTTCGTCCTCCTCATTCTTTTCATATCCGTAAAATAAAACAAGGGGGACACCCATAGGGGAGGAAAGAGCGCTCCCGCGCATTCTCTCCTCCCCTTCAGGGTTTCCCCCTTGTACCCCCTTCCAACTCATCCCCACCTCTCTTATACTGCACCTTACCAGAACGCGCTTACCAATAAACACCGCGCCCCATACAGAATACAAATCATCTGCACGCGGATTTTTTCAACCATTTTTATCGACTTTGCACGCCGCTAGAGGGGGATGGGTAACGGAAAGGGGTTTGAAAGGGGAAAACCATAGGGAAGGGGGAGACGTGAGAGCTGCGCTCGAACACTCCCCCTTGCCCTTGGTTTCCCCTTTCGTTTGATTTCAACTTAAAATACTCCCTATCTTGACGAAAGACAGAGTTTATGGTATGATATCAGAAGAAAGGATGGCGATTTTCTTTGCAGATGCAACACAACAACGCCGACCCCTACCTCTTTCAGGTCAATCTCGGCGGTATGATAGATATTTTATCGAATCACCTTTATAGCTCCCCCGATGTGTTCGTGCGCGAGCTCCTCCAGAACGCAGTCGATGCCATTGCGGCAAAACGTGTCAAAAATATGAAATCCGACGGCGAGGACGCTGTGACACTCTCCCTCTCGGAATCCCCTGACGGTAAGAAAATACTCACCTTTACCGATACCGGTACCGGACTGACCGAAGCGGAAATCCATCGCTTTCTTGCAGTCATCGGACAATCCTCCAAACATGACGCAGAGAAAAAACGTGTCAGCAGCGACTATATCGGACGATTCGGAATCGGACTGCTCTCCTGCTTCCTCGTATCGGACTGTATCCGCGTCCGCACACGCTCAGTATCTGAACCGGATCGTACACTCGAATGGTGCGGAAATCCGGACGGCACCTATACGATATCAGAATGCGAGATGCTGCCGACCATCGGTACAAGCGTGATTCTGACGCCGAAAGCCGATATGGAATTCTATTTCGAGCAGGAAAAGCTGAGCACACTCGTCCGCTATTATGGACTGCCGCTGCCGGTTGCGATCTGGCTCGAAGCAGACGGAACCCGTACACGCCTCAATCCCCCCTTTGCCCCGAAGGACAGCTCCCGTGCGGAAGCGATGGCACTCGGCGAAACGATGTTTCATACGAATTTCCTCGATTATATTCCGCTCGAATCTCCAAGCGGACTCTTTTCGGGCGTGGCATATATTCTCGCGGAGGAAACAGCACCGACTGCGAAAAGCTCCCATCGTATCTACTTGAAAAATATGCTGCTCACAGAGGACGGAGAGAAGCTGCTGCCGAAATGGGCATTCTTCCTGCGCTGCTTCATCAATACCGACAATCTCCGCCCGACTGCATCCAGAGAGGACTTTTATGAGGATGAAACGCTGCTGCTGGCACGCAGAGAGCTTTCGGATTGTATTGTCCGCTACCTCGAACACCTCTCCCGCCGGAATGATGCACTCTTACAGCGGATTGTGCGCGTCCATCGGCTTGCGGTACAGTCGGTTGCCATAGAGGATGATACGCTCTATCGCGCCTTCTTCCCCTACCTGACATTCGAAACCTCGTTCGGTACTTATACGGGGCGCGACCTGCTGAATTATGACCAGCCGATCAGCTATACTGCATATCTGGATGAATTCCGCCAGTTCTCCCCGATTTTTCTTGCGAAATACAGCCTCCTCGTAAACGCCGGATATACCTATGTACGGGGGCTTCTCTCGCGGATTCATCTCCTCAATCCGGCTGCACAGGTATCCGAACTGAAACAGCAAAGTCTGGAAGCGATGCTGGAGAAGGCGGAGCTCCCCGACCCTGCCGCAGCCATGTGTCTGCTTGCGGAATGCAACGAGGTGCTGCAGCCGTATGACTGTTCCGCGGCATTCAAGCGATTTGAGCCGACAGAGCTTCCGGTCTTATATACGGTCAATGAAGAAGCACTGCTGATGCGTGATATCCGTCATTCGATGGAAGCCGCAAACGAATTATTTTCGGGGATGCTGGAAGCGTTTGCCGGTGAATACCGTGAGGACGCCGTGGCAAGACTTTACCTGAACGGAGACAATCCGCTGATCCGCCGAATGATGGGGGTACATGACCCGAATCGGCTGCGGTGCTGTATCGAGATTCTGTATGTCCAGGCGCTGCTCACAGGCGGCTATCCGATGCGGAATCACGAGCTCCAGCTCCTGAATTCGAACCTTTTACAGCTCCTGGAATGGAGTATCGAATAATCGGCAAGGAAAGGATGATGGCAATGAATCATATCTTCGGGTTTCATGATGATGATGATGATGAGAAGCTGCCGGAACTGAAGCGTCCGTATGTCAGCCGGTTGGGCGGCGAGGGTTTTTCGAGACTGACGCGCCGACCGACAAAGCTCACAGAGCCCTATGAACGGAAATATCGCCGCAACGGCGGCTTGCTGCGCCAGATGCTCGGTATGGATGCGGTCAGCCGCTCGACCGAAATGATGGAACGGCTGCTGGAACGCAAAAAACAGGATGTCGAACGTCAGCAGATGGCAAATACCGCCGGACAGAGCAGTACGATACCGGAGATGAATCCGACGCCCCGTACCTATCCTTCCGCTCAGATCAATCCGCCCCGACAGAACTATCCGACACAGCAGACCTACCCGACGCAGCAGACCTACCCGACGCAGCAGACCTATCCCGCACAGCAGACCTACCCGACACAGCAGACCTATCCGACACAGCAGACCTATCCCGCGCAGCAGACTTATCCCGCGGGTCAGGGCAATCCTCCCCGACAAACCTATCCGGCACAGCAATCGTATCCTGCACCTTCTGTCCAGCAGAATTCGGGATATGGGCCGGGGGAACGCGTCTGCCAGAACTGCGGCGGCGTATCCGGCGGCATCTACTGTGAATTCTGCGGTGCGGTGCTCTGAACCGGTTGGATGTCTTTTTATGATATGTCAAATCGAACGCCTTTACAGCAGGGAATTTGTGCAAAACAGAAAGTTTTCCGAAGTGCTTGACTTTCGCGGAAGAATCTGTTATAATAACAATTGCTTGTGTAAAGGTTAAACCCCTGACAGTAATCTCACGCTTGGAAAGGCAGGCGCGTATTTTTCATGAAGAATCTGGATTTCGTTCTTCTGCTGGACTGCTACGGCGGTCTGCTGACGGAACGTCAGCGCGATCTGCTGGACGGATATTATAATGAGGACCTCTCCCTTGCGGAGCTTGCGGAACCTCGCGGGATCTCCCGTCAGGCTGTTCACGACAGCATCCGCCGCGGAGAACGTCAGCTCCTTGCCTTCGAAGCACAGATGGGACTCGCCGCACGCCTGAAAAACTGCCGCAGTCTCTTCGAAAAAATTGAAATGTTAAGCGCAGAGCTCTCCGGCCCCGATACCGCAATCGGCAGTAAAATTGCCGAGGCAGCCCGATCCGGAAAAGCATTGCTCTGAAATATCGGAAATCAGAATTATCCAGAGAGGAAGTGAACCGTATGGCATTCGAAAGCTTATCCGATAAGCTCGGTCAGGTATTTAAAAAACTGAAAGCACGCGGCAAGCTCACCGAGGCTGATGTCAAGGAAGCCATGCGCGAAGTGCGGCTCGCACTCCTCGAAGCAGATGTCAGCTATAAGGTCGTAAAGGACTTCGTCGCAAAGGTTTCTGAGCGCGCAGTCGGCGAGGAGGTTCTCGCAAGCCTCACCCCCGCGCAGCAGGTTGTGAAAATCGTCAATGAGGAGCTGATTTCCCTGATGGGAAACGGCGACGCAAGACTCAATTTTGCGTCGAAGCCCCCGACAGTTATCATGTTCTGCGGTCTCCAGGGCTCCGGTAAAACAACCCATGCCGCAAAGCTTGCCAAGCTGCTCAAGAAGGAAGGCCGCCATCCCCTGCTCGTGGCTTGTGACGTCTATCGTCCTGCCGCAATCGACCAGCTTATCATCGTTGGTGAGAAAGCAGGCGTCAAGGTCTTTGAAATGGGTCAGAGCGATCCGGTCGATATCGCGAAAAAAGGCCTCCGCTTTGCACAGGATCATAACCATGATGTTGTCATCCTCGATACCGCCGGCCGCCTTCATATCGACGAAAAACTGATGGATGAGCTCAAACAGATCAAGGCGGAAACCAATCCCAATGAAATTATGCTGGTTGTGGACGCGATGACCGGTCAGGACGCTGTCAATGTCGCAAAATCCTTTGACGAAGCCCTCGGAATCCATAGCATCCTCATGTCCAAGCTCGATTCGGATACCCGCGGCGGTGCGGCACTCTCCGTACTCTCCGTAACCGGTAAGCCGATCAAATATGTCGGTATGGGCGAAAAGCTCGATGAATTCGAACAGTTCCACCCCGACCGTATGGCATCCCGTATCCTCGGTATGGGCGATGTTCTCTCCCTGATCGAGAAAGCAGAGGATGTCTATTCGAAACAGGAGGCGGAACGCCTCGCGCAAAAACTCTCGAAGAATCAGTTTGATATGGAAGACCTGCTCGCCCAGCTCCGCCAGATTCAGAAGATGGGCGATATGAAAAAGATTCTTTCGATGATTCCCGGCGGCGATAAAATCAGTGACGCCGATATCGACGAGGGTGCGTTCGGAAAGGTCGAGGCGATGATTACATCCATGACGCCGGCAGAACGTGCAAAGCCCTCGATCATCAATCCTTCCCGGAAACGCCGTATCGCAAAAGGCAGCGGCACAAAAGTTGAGGATGTGAACCGCCTCCTCAAACAGTTCGAACAGATGCAGCAGATGATGAAGAAGATGGGCAAGGGCGGAAAGGGAATGTTCGGAAAACGCAGAATGCGGATGCCGAAGATTGATCCGTCGATGCTCGGAGATATGAAGAACTTCCCGAAGTTCTGAGACGACACCACGAAAGGACAGTAAAATGAAGCTTTTATATATCTTATTGTTTGTCGCCTGCGGTGCATTCTGTATCTGGGGTGCTGCCTCGGATAACGACTTTTTTATGAACAGCCGGAAGGCACGCTTCTGGGTTGCAATCGCAGGCAGAAACGGCGCAAGAATATTTTATATCATTCTGGGTGTGTTCATCATCGTGCTCGGATTGGCGGTCGGAATCAAGGGATTCTGAATCAATGCTTTCAACGCAAGCAATTGCGTGAGAAATATTCTTTTTTATTATTAGTGGAGGTGAAAATACCATGGCAGTAAAGATTCGTCTGAGAAGAATGGGTGCAAAGAAGGCTCCGTTCTATCGTATCGTAGTCGCTGATGGAAGATATCCGAGAGACGGTCGTTTCATCGAGGAAATCGGTTACTATGACCCGACAAAGGAGCCGTCTGTTGTAAAGGTTGACGCTGAGAAGGCAAAGACCTGGCTCGCAAACGGTGCACAGCCCACGGATACCGTTCGTGTTATCCTGAAAAAGCAGGGTGTGCTTTAATCCGCATTCGCTATCCGAAACTATCGTAACGAACGTATTTTGGGAGAACCAACATGAAAGAACTGTTGTATGCAATCGTAGAAGGACTCGTCGCGGATAAATCCGCAATTCAGATTACGGAGGATGCCCCCAATGATGAGGGCGTGATTGTACTGCACCTCAATGTTGCGGCAGACGACATGGGCCGGGTTATCGGTAAGCAGGGTCGTATTGCGAAAGCAATCCGTACACTGATGCGTGCAGGCGCAGCCCGCGAAAATCTTAAAGTAGCGGTTGAAATCGACTGATTTTCGAGCTGCTTCCAATGCGCGTATGCGATGCAGCATTCCCCTTTATCGGCTGTGATAAAGGGGAATTTTCATTTTTTTAGAAGATTTTTCCGGCTGATCTCATCCCGTATAATCGGAAACGGTGCGGATATGATATGGTTACAGCACGGAGGATGAATCGGATTCCCGCTGCTGTGATTTGCCATGAAATGAGGTATTTTTCATGTGGGATAAACTCGCGTTGATTCTGCTGGTCGTCGGCGGTATCAACTGGGGGCTTGTCGGTCTTTTTGAGCTGGATCTGGTGGCATGGATGTTCGGCGGCGCGGCTTCGATTATCAGCAGAATTATCTATATTCTGGTTGCAATCTCCGCCGTCTGGTGCATCTCGTTTTTGTTCCGCCGCGACAGCATCGCGGATTCCAGAGCATAAATTCAGACTTCCCCTTAAAGAACCAGAAAACCGTGTACAGAATTCCTGTTCCGTACACGGTTTTCCCTTTTTCTACAATCTTCCAATCCTCTCATTCTTGTGGATTTTGCGGATATGCTAAAAAAATCGGGCGATATTCGTACAGATTGCCAAAAATTTGATGAGCACTTGCGTTTTTGGGGAAAATATGCTATACTTATACGGATAACAGATATAAAAATTCCGGAATGGAATTTATGCACCCAAAGGAGGCCTTTCTCTATGAATACAACGCAGCAAGTGATGCTCTGTGGTACACCTTGCATTCAACTCTGTGCAGGCGGCTATGAGGCGTATATCGCTTACGAAATCGGCTCGAATGTCCTGCGCCTGCGGGATGTGAAGAATCAGATTGATGTCTTCCGCTTCCGCGCAGAAAATACCGCGGAGGAAATTATGCAGTCTGCTGAAGTATGGGGACTTCCGACGCTCTATCTCCCCAACCGCTTTGCAGATGGTGTCCTCAAAACCTCGGATGCAGTCTACCAGCTTCCTGTCAACGAGAAAGCGCCCTTCCATAACCATATCCATGGCTTCCTCCATAAGCGTCCGTATACCGTTGTCTCCCATCATGCCGATGAGAACTGTGCAACACTTGTGACGGAATATCGCTATGACCGGAACGACCCGTTCTTCGAATATCTCCCGATTCCGTTTGTTGTGAACCTCACGTTTACACTCAGCGAATGCGGTCTCGAACATAAAATCGCAATCACGAACCTCTCCGAAAAGAATGTGCTCCCGATTTCTGTCGCGACGCATACTACCATCCAGTCTCCGTTCCTTGATGGCGGAAAGGAAGAGGATATCAGACTGATTGTACCGATCGGAAAGCGCTGTGAGCTGAATGATCGTTGTCTTCCGACCGAGAGGCTGCTCGAACCGAAGCTCTCCGACCTCGAATATAAGAACGGCACAAAATGCCCCGTTCTCCAGAATATCAGCAATGATATGTATCAGGCGGAGTCCGGTAAGCTGAATGGCCAGCAGTTCTATGGCGTCATTGCTGAGGATATTGTAAAGGGAAAGAAAATCTGCTATCAGGTCAGCCCGGAATATAAGTTCTGGATTATCTGGAATGATAAGGGATTTAATGGTTATTTCTGTCCCGAACCGATGACCGCGATGATTGACGCACCGAACCTCAGTCTGCCGCATGATGTGACCGGTTATCAGGAATTGAAGCCGAGAGCTGTTTTCGAGGCAAACCAGAGATTCTTTACCGAATAAAATGAATTACGAATCCGGCGCATCCTAGGGATAGGGGGCGCCGGATTTTTTATTTGCCAATAGTGGAATGATGATGGGGCGCTGCCCCAGACCCCGTTTATATGTATCTCCGATGGAGTTATTATGGGGCGCTGCCCCAAACCCCGCCAAAGGGATACTATCCCTTTGGAATCCCATTTCAGGAAAATGATAGAATGGTAAATTGTATCGTAAGAGCACGCCAAATAGAGGGGGATGGGTAACGGAAAATGAAATAGTTTAGATGGATTGTGCGTGCAGAGGATTTGTATTCTGTACGGGGTGCGGTGATTGTAAGTAAGTGCGTTCTTGTAAGGTGTAGTATAAGAGAGGAGGGGATGAGTTGGAAGGGGGT
>JAFXIC010000052.1 GCA_017533485.1 Oscillospiraceae bacterium | reverse complement strand
GTGATTGCCGCACCGAAAAGTATGATCCCGCTATGCAGTCTTATGCTTCGGAGAAAAACTATTTCTCTGCTGCCGAACGAAACGACTTCGCTTGCAGGCGTTTCGGTTACAGCCGTTCCGGCATACAATCGCAGGAAACCGTATCATGTAAAGTGGATGCAGTGGCTGGGATATGTTCTGACTGTCGGAGAAACGAAAATATACATATCCGGTGATACCGACCTAACAGATGAAGCAAGAAATGTTTCGTGTGATATTGCCATGCTGCCAATCGGGGGCTTTTATACCATTGACGCGGTACGCGCGGCAGAGCTTGCCAATACGATCCGCCCCCATACTGTTATCCCGATACATTACGGAATGCTGATGGGCGGAAAGGACGCGCCGAGAAGATTTTGTGACGCCTTGGATTCCGATATTGCGGCGGAGCTCCGTCCTGCGGTATATAGCAGCGTGCTGGTTTCGATGTATGCAAAAGCGGCACTGCTGATTGCGGCCGCATGTTTGTTCGGACTGCTTGCCGGAAGATTCCTGTAATAAAAGGGAAACGGATATATTATGCTCGGGATGCTGTGGAACTGTCGAGGAAGCATAGGGCTTGCATCCGAGTCAATCAATGAAAAGCGGCTTGAAAAGGAAAGCCGGATGGAATGCTTGGGCGGAAAGAAATATCAGCCATTCAAAAAATTTTCATATTTTCTCTTGACAAATCGGTAGAAATGTGATACAATGCATAATACAAATCATATCCCGATTTAAAAATAAACACGGGAACAGCAGTTTTGCTTTTATTTAGGGGGAAACATTCGCGTTTTATTGCAATCAGCGGTGTTTCTTCCTGTTTCGAGAATAGGGTTCATATGCGTTTTACGCGTTAGAAACAGCCGCACATTTATTTTGTGCGGCTGTTTTTTTGGTTTGCGGGAGATTGTGTACCGGCATGATTTCTTTCGGATCAAAAATAGAATGAATGAAATACAGAAAGGGAAAGAGGAGGTGTCGTTCACGGTCAACTGTGTGTCTGGGGGGAATAGCAGAGAAATAAGAAAAATGGGGAGGATATGTTATGTATCTCAATCAACAATTTCGCAAAATCTCAGCGATCGCTGTGGCAGGAAGCCTGCTTGCTGCTGCACCGATATTTCCCGTATCCGCCGAAGATACCGGTTATATTTTCTGCGATACCTTTGAAGACGGCGTTTCCGGCTGGACCGGACGCGGTGCCGCATCTGCGGCGCGTTCACAAAGTGAGGCATATACCGGAAACGGATCTCTCTTTGTCAGCGGACGTACTGCCGAATGGAACGGAGCCGCCAAAACACTCAGCACAAGTGAATTTCGCCCCGGGACGGCATATAGCTTCAGTGCCAATATGCTGTATACCGGAAGCAGCGGCACAACGATTTGTCTGACGCTTCAATATTCCGATGGAACGGGCGAAACAAAATATTCGGGGATTGCAGAAGTTTCCGCACCCGAATCCGGATGGGTACAGATTGCGACGACATCCTATACAATTCCGGCTGGCGCATCCGATCTGCTGCTGTATGCCGAAAGTAAGACCGGAACATCAGATTTTTATCTGGATGAAGTGATTGCTGCACCGGAAGACACAGTCATCGAGGGTGCAAAGCCAAAGCTTTTTGTACGCGGCGACCTCAACGGCGATGAAGTGCTGACGGCATCCGATCTTTCGCTGCTGAAGGGCTGTATTCTGAATGGCTTTTCGGATACTTCGCTGAAGAAAGCGTCCGACATCAATCAGGATCGTCAGTATACTGATCGTGATGCGGAACTGCTGATGCAGTTTCTTCGCGGTGAGATCACAGAATTTCCGGTTGAAAAAGCACAAAGCGGCGGTGCAACCACCGGTTTTGACAGAGACAGTATCGAGAAAAGCTATCATTTCCCGTCTGTCCAGCAGCTTTCGGCGAACAAAGCGATACCGGATCCGTTTGTATTTGTAAACGGCGACCATGTGGAATCCGTAGACGACTGGGTTGCGCGCGCGAGCGAAATCAGCTGTCAGTACGAGTATTATATGTACGGAAAATGGCGCGATGGTTCCGATGATGAAGTGACATACAGCATCAGCGGCAATAAGATGACGATATACGTAAAGCGGATCAGCACCGGAAAATCCACTTCCTTTACGGCAAATCTCTCGCTCCCGTCCAAAGTACGGCATGATGGCGGTGCACCGGTAATTGTCGGTATGCATTCCGGTATTTCGGAAGGAACCGCGACTGCGAACGGATATGCAGTCATTACAATCGGCGGTATGATGGATAATTATGTCGCACAGGATAACAATTCGCACAAAGGACCGTTCTATGAACTCTATCCATATGGAAATACATGGGAGGAGCAGACGGGTGTTCTGATGGCATGGAGCTGGGGATGCAGCAAGGTACTGGACGCATTGTATAACGGTGCCGGCGCGGAGCTGAATATCAATCCCGAGAGCTCGATTGTCACAGGCGTATCCCGTTGGGGAAAGGCTGCGGCAGTCTGCGGTGCATTTGATACCCGTTTCAAGATGGTCGCTCCCTCATGTTCGGGCGCAGGCGGACTTGCACTCTATCGCTATAAATCCGAGGGGAAAACCTATGATTTTTCATCCAAGGGTGGAAATGCTTCCTATACCTATGACCAGAACGAACCGCTGGGAAGTCTGCAGGCGACGGGCGAGCAGGGCTGGTTTAACGGCAGATTCATGGAATTCAGGAATGAAAACCTGTTCCCTGTGGATCAGCATATGCTGGGAGCTTTGTGTGCAGACCCGAACCGTTACCTGTTTATTATCGCATCCTGCCAGAATGAGAACTGGGTGAATGCGCCGTCTATGTGGATGAGTTATCTGGGAATGCGCCATGTCTGGGATTATCTGGGCATTTCCGACAATCTGGCAATCAACGTCCATCTGAGCGGTCATGCCGTTATCGAGGAGGACGTCAAGTATATGTGCCAGTATTTTGATTATCATGTCTATGGTATCGAACCGTCGATGGATCTTTCGAATTTGCAGACATCTGTGTTTGCGCTTCCGAAGAATCATGATCCGATCTGGGATACCTTTGATGACAACTGGCTTTACTGAGCGGCAGCTCTGTATGCGGCGGGGGACTGTTTTCCTCTGAAACAGTCCTTTCCGCAGTCTGTAAACGGGTCTATCAGAAGCCGTCAAGCGTACAGCGATCACAGAGCCGAACAGCTCAGGGGGCACGAAAAGAGGAGTTCAGTATGTATTTCAAAAAGAAAAAATTATATTCCTGTGCGGCAGCGATCATGCTTGCTGTCACGACAACGGGAATCACACTTCCGTCTATGACCGCCTCGGCAATCACAGCCGGAGATGTGAATGCGGACGGAACCGTAAGCACAGCCGATGTACGACTGCTGCAAAGCTGGCTGACCGGACGTTCCGCAGCACGCAGTGACTGGGCGGCAGCCGATCTGAATGGGGATGCTCTGCTGAATGCAGTTGATCTGACCTTGCTGAAACGGATGCTTCTAAATCAGCCGGATGAAATCCGATATATCCATCTGCGCGACAGCGGTATCACCTACGAAGGCTCCCATATCACCGTCAACGGAAAAACAGCAGTCATTGATGCGTCCGGTACCTATTATCTGGACGGCAATCTCAGCAACGGACAGGTTGTCGTACAGATTGCAGATGAAACAGTGGATGCGGAGACCGTCAAGCTGTTTTTGAACGGTGTATCTATGACGAATCCCGATGCACCCTGTATTCTGGTAGAGAACGCAGAAAACACATCTGTGAATCTCGTGGAAGGAACGGTCAATACGCTGACAGACGGAAAAGAACCGCCGGCAGCAGAAGTAGAACCGACATTTGCTGTACTGGAAGCAAAGGATGATATGACGATCAAAGGCAGCGGCAGTCTGACTGTCACCGCCGGCGTCGCATACGGTATCCATTGCAACAATGACCTCAAGTTAAACGAGGGTGCTGTGACAGTAGAAACCGGAAACGGCGATGCAGTCCGCGGAAGAACCTCAGTGACCGTGAAAAACGGAAGCTGGCTGATTGACAGCGAGGGCGACGGGATCAAGTCTACCAAAGGCCTGCTGGAAGTCATCGGCGGCACGGTCCGGATCAAATCCGGAAAAGACGCGCTTCAGGCTGAAACGGAAATGTCGCTGACCGGCGGCAGTGTACAAGCTTGTGGTGACCGCGGCTTAAAAGCAGGCGGCACAATCACGCTGGACGGCTGTACGCTGCTTGCAACCGCTACCGACAATCCCTGTGAGAATCTCGGTACGCCCGCACAGCCCTCTATGCAGCTTACCTTTGTGAAGGAATGGGCAAAAAATAATCCCCTTACCCTGACCGATGCTTCGGGTCAGACCTGTTATGAACAAAACGCCCTGAAAAAATATCGTTATGCCGTGGTGTCTTCTCCGGAACTGAATGCTTCTGCGGACTATTCGCTCTGGGCAGGCGGTATTCAGGTCGGAGCGAATGGAAATCTGAAATTCCGTGCATCTGCCGGCGCTGATTATACTGCTGTCAATAATACGGATACCGCAGCACTTCTTTACGATGATTTCTTCAACCAGCAGCGTGTCCATAAGATAGAAGTTCTGATGCCGGAAGCGACATGGACGGATTTCCTTGCACATTCTCAGGATGAAGAATATTATCCCTGTGATATTGTGATTGACGGTGAAACCTATGAGAATGTCGGAATCCGTACAAAAGGTCATAGCTCCAATATGTTTGTCTATCAGGCGGGAAAGGATAAATACAGCTTCCGCATCAAGATGGATAAATATGATAAGTACCAGAATTATCATGGTCTGACGGAATTCTGTATGAACAATATGTATTCTGATCCGTCCTGTATGCGTGATATTCTCTGTTATAATGCAATGGAAACGCTGGATGCCTATGTACCGAACTGTGCGTATACGAATATGTACTTAAACGGTGCGCTTTACAGCTTCTATCTGCTTGCGGAACAGCCGGGTACCACACTTGGAGAACGGCTTGCAACGAATGATGATGCCGTACTTTATAAGGCAGCGGATGTCGGAAATAATTATGACTGTACCTTCGCGCCTGATATGGCACTCAACAATTTCGAAGTAAAGTTCGGAACGGATGATAACCTGACGCATATTTCGGAGGTAGTCACCGCGATCAATCAGGTTACACCGCAGAATTATCAGTTTATTGAAGAAATATTAGATGTTCCGAGTTTCCTGAAAGGTCTGGCGGTCAATGCCGTGCTTTGCAATTATGACAGCTATAACGGTCAGATGCCGCATAATTTCTATGTGGAATATAACAATGGAAAAATGTATTATGTCGGCTGGGACTATAATCTTTCGCTTGGAAACTTTATGGATTACGGCGCATCGGTGAATTCCGATATCAATACCGGTATGTACAATGCAGATACGACACGCCGTCCTCTGCTGACAAAGCTGCTTGCAGTACCGGAATATAAAACGCTTTATAATACATATGTCCGTGAGATTGTCGCATTCTACGAGGATCCCGAAGCGACCGTCAACGGCTTTGCAGCACTGATTCGCAGCCATGTACAGGCTGACCCGCGTTCGTTCTTTACCCCCGAACAGTTTGAAAGCAATATCGCAAAAAGTCCTCAGGGTCTCCAGATCTCCGGCAACGGAGGTATGGGCGGCATGTGGGGCGGCGGTATGTGGGGCGGCGGCATGTGGGGAGGTGGTATGTGGGGAGGCGGAAGCACTCTCTTCTCCTACGGCGGCGACCAGGTCTCGATTGTGGATTTCATGATTAAGCGCAACGAGGTCATTCTTTCTACACTCAATTAACAAATGCAGCCTCCGCAGTACCCCTTCGCTGCGGAGCTTGCAGGTGAAGCGAGCGGAAGAATACCGAAGCATAAAAAACCTATCTTGCATACATATCATTCATTTCAGGGGAGATTCTCGATATGCGGAGAAAAAGAGAGAACCGCAATCCATTTGGAGGATGTATATGAAAATGCGAAAAAAGCTATTCTCTTTGATGGCGGCAGCGCTGCTCGCGATACCCCCGATGCAGCCGGCTGCTATGCTTGAAACGGCTGCTGCCGATCCAATCCGTATCATGCCGCTGGGAGATTCGATTACCTACGGTATGGCGGACGAAGGCGGCTACCGGAAATTTCTCTGGCACTTCCTGCGCGAAAAGGGATATGACAATCTGGATTTTGTCGGCCCAGAAGGCAGTAATTCCGCGACCTTTACGTATCAGGGACAGCAGCTTTCTTACGACGACAATCATGCCGGATACAGTGGTTATACGATCACGAACCTTCCGGGCGGATGGTTCGGCCAGCTCAATGGTATTCTTGAAACCATGCAGGCAGGGGATCATATCACAGCCTGTGCGCCGGATATTATTCTGCTGCAAATCGGAACGAATGATGTCTCGAACGGGCATCTTGACGGCTCGGAGGAACGTCTGCATCAGCTTCTGGATTATCTGCTGGAAAAAATGCCGTCGGACGGTGCGATTTTCCTGACGACAATCCCAGATCTCGGAAACACCGGCTGGGGCGGAAACAGCAATCAGGATATTGCGTCCTATAATCTGCTCATCCAACAGGTTGCAGAGGATTATAAGAGCCGGAATGTACGGTATGCCGATATCCATAGCGTCATCAATGCATCGACTGACTTGGCAGACGGCGTCCATCCCAATGCAGGCGGTTATGAAAAGATGGCGAAGTATTGGGCGGAGCAGCTGGATACATATCTGAGTTCGGGTTCATCAACCGTTGATCCGTCAGACTTTGTGCTCGGGGATGTTGACCGGAACGGTGCACTCACCGCTTCGGATCTTTCGCTCCTGAAAAAGGGCATCCACAGCGGCAGTGCAGATGCAGAATTCATTCGTTGTGCGGATGTCAATCAAAGCGGCGTAGTCAATCTGTTGGATGCAGAGATGCTGAGAGATTTCCTGGTCGGAAAAATCACTGTCTTTGAAAAGGGTGCGTCTGAAATTGTCATACCGGAAGATCCGCCGAAGGAAAATAAGTGGGATCGTTATCAGGAGACTGCTGACGCACGCTATCTTCAGTTCTATCAGGATTCGATTTACAGCATGGGAAATACCTATCGTCTTGTAAAAAAGCTGGAAGCTGCCGAAAACGGAGAAAAGCTGACGATGGCATATCTTGGCGGTTCGATCACAGAAATGGGAAAATATACCACGCCGTTTTCGAATTATGTCAAGAGTACCTTTGCGACAGGCGCCTTTACCGAAGTGAATGCAGGACTATCGGGTACATCATCGGTTGTCGGACTGGTACGAAGCGAGCCGAATGTGATTTCGAAGGATCCGGATATTGTTTTTATTGAGTTCTCGGTCAACGACCATGAAGATATCATGTACAAAAAATGTTTTGAAAGCGTCATCAAACGATTCCTGGATCTGCCGAATGAGCCGGCGGTTATTATTCTCATCAATCGTGCAAAGGGTGGCTTCTCCAGCCAGACGCAGATGGTGCCGGTGGGTACGAATTTCGATATCCCGATTATCAGCATGGACAATGCGCTGACCAAAGCCTTCAACAGCGGACTGCTTTCCGCAAACGATTATTTCTCCGATGAGTATCACCCGCACGACAATGGCGGAAAACTCATCTCGGATTGTCTGGGATATTTCTTCCGTCAGGCGATGCGGACAGAAAACCGCAGTACATCGTATTCTGTACCGACGACCACAGTCTACGGAACGGAATATGCAGACTGTGCGTATATTGATCCCAAGAATGAGAGCGGATTCAATGCAGGTTCCTGGACAGCGGGTGCCGGATATAATTTCGGGAGCATTCTTCCGTATTCCTATACACTGAACGGCGGCAGCCCGATGAAGTTCCAAACCACAGGTAAGGGTCTTATTATTGTGTTCAAAGCGAATAGTTCCGGTATGGGCAGTATTGATGTCACAGTAAACGGAAAGACCACGAAAGTCAACGGCAATAAACAATATTGCTGGGGCGGACCGGATGCGGAACTTGGTTATTATCAGGACACTTCCGGAGAATTGAATGTTTCGATTTCGGGAAGCGGTTCTTTCACAATCTGGGGTATTGGACTCATCCGATAATACCGGATTCCCGCGTGTTTTATATGATAGAAAAAGCAGTCATAACGAAATTTCGTTATGACTGCTTTGTTTTGAGATTCGAAGAAAAACTGATCGTCAGCCATACGGTCGGCTGGTTATTGCGTGATCAGTTTTTTATAATAAGCTTGCTGAAAGATATTTTTGATGGGAGCGGAGAGAAGCACAGCCGCTGTAATATAGATCCAGAGAAAGCTTCTGTCGATCCATCGGAAGAGGACAGCCGCCAAGACAATACTGATTATATTGTAGAGGATCTGTTCGGAAATCACCGCCTGATTCAGCGACTTGAGGACGTCCCTGCCATCAGAAGTATGAGGTGCGCCTTCGATGTGGTCGGCAGCACCTTTTGCACCGGAACAGCTTCGGAAGTCTGCACAGCATTTTTCAGCAGCTTTTGCATAGCTTTCGTGACTGAGTATGTTCATGACAGCGGAACGGATCCCGTCGGCGGAATCATCGTGTAAGATTTCGCCCGCACCGATTTCAGTGACTCGTCTTGCGACAGCCTGCTGTTCGTTTGTCTGGGGATAAAGCACCATCGGAGCTGCCATATAAAGGCTTTCGGAAACGCTGTTCATACCGCAATGGGTAATAAAAACGCTTGCTTTCGAAAGTATATCAAGCTGATCGACATATGGGCAGACCTTGACATTCTCGGGAAGGTTTTCAAAAACGCTCATATCTATTGTCTTTCCGCAGGATATGAGGACATCGAGCGGCTGGTCTTTGAGTGCTTCGATACAATTCAGGTAGAAATCAGGACGTTCATTGATAACAGTTCCGAGGGAGATGTAAATCAGCGGACGCTTTTGCTTGTTGGGGTGCTTGTCAGAAAATACCGAAGGTCCCACAAAGGTATAATGTTCAGAAAAGCTTTCTGCATAAGGCTGAAAGTTTTTTGAGGTGTAGACGACGGAATCGGTCACATTGTCGTTCTGTACCAGCGAAAGAAAATTTTTTGCTTCATAGCCGTATTCACGCAGTTTTTTAAATTCCTTTTGTATCTTTGGGAGCCCGAAGATCAGTCCTGCCGTTTCTTTTGGCGTGTTTTTCATATATTTTGAAGAGAGCTGATTGAAAGCAAAGGTGCTTGTAGATGTCACAAGCGGAACATGATGTTTCCAAGCGCTCAGTTTTCCCCAGAAGCAGACGGAATCGGAGTAGATCACATCCGGTTGGAAGGACTGATATTCGCTGTCCAGAAAATCGGTCATATGGATGGTAATGCGAATATCCTGAATACTCATTTCCGTGGTGTTGACATTCTTGATATTTTGTTCCTCCTGCTGACTCAGCGTTCCGAGAAAGCGGTCACAGGAAATATATTCCGCACCGGTCGCGAGAATTTTTTCACGAAATTCATCAAAGGAATAGAACCGCACTTCATTGCCGCGCTGAACGAGTTCCTTGGCAACAGGGAGAATAGGATTGGTGTGTCCGTGTGCAGGAATACAAAATATCATAATTTTTTTCATTCATCTTCCTCCTCCGATGAAAAAGCAGCACCATACAGATGGGATAAGGTGTTTTTGGGGGGGATGGCGATTCCACGCTTTTCGTCCCCAAGTATGAGCAGTGTATCGCCCGGTTTGATGTCAAAGAGCGTACGGGCTTGCTTCGGGATGACGATCTGTCCTTTTTCGCCGACAGTTGCAGTCCAGACGTATTTTCCTTTTGGTGGTTTCATAGCAATTTCTCCTAAAAGTATGATTTGTATAACTTAGTATACCACATCTGAAGTGATTTGTCAAGTGCTGTTGCATAAAAAGAAATGTCCGCGATTGGGAAGCGGGAAGAATCGGGTAATATTCCCTTGAAAAAACAGCCGCAGACAGTTGAAGCTGTCTGCGGCTATTTTTCAGAGTGTTTGTAGGATATGCGCCTGCACGAAAACAGAAGAAGGCGCGAGATTTTATTCTTGATCCAGATGTCCGGAAGCTTCTTGGAGAAGCTCGATGATGGAAAGGTGCTGCGGACATACACCTTCGCATTGACCGCAGGCGATACAATCCTTTGCTTTCCCGCTGTTTTTCGTCAGTCCCTGATAGACGTTCGAAGAGCGCCATTCTTCACCGTAAAGCCGGATGGTGTTGAGCACACGGAATATTTCGGGAATATTGATCTGAGATGGACAGCCGTCACAGCAATAGCGGCAGGCAGTACAGCCGATCAGCGAGGAATTGAACATGACTTCATTGACTTCCTCGATCAGCTTTTTCTCGCGATCGGAAAGCGGTTCGAAGTTCGTGAACGTATTGAGATTATCCAGCATCTGCGCGTCATTTGACATACCCGAAAGAATGGTGATAATCCCATCGAGGGAGCCTGCGAATCTGAGCGCCCACGAAGCGATCGAGGCATCAGGTCTTTCTGCTTTGAGCTTAGCTTCGAGTTCGGGCATCAGTGCGGCAAGCGTTCCGCCCTTGACGGGTTCCATAATAATCATCGGAATATTTCTTCTGGTGAGGATTTCGTAGAGCTTACCGGAGTGGACAATCGGATTCTTCCAGTCGGCATAATTGAGCTGGATCTGTACGAATTCAATTTCCGGATGCTTGTCGAGGATGACTTCGAGCAGTTCGGGTGTGCCATGATAAGAGAATCCGAAATGTTTGATTTTACCCTCCTGTTTTTTCCGGATTCCCCAGTTGAAGCAGTCGAATTCTTCATAGGAATTGTAGTTATTGCCGTCCTCAAGAGAATGGAGGAGGTAGAAATCGAAATATTCAGCTCCCGTTCTTTCGAGCTGTTCATGGAAGATCCGATCTCTGTCATCCTTTGATTTCATGCACCAGACCGGCAGTTTGGTTGCGAGATGAAAGCGTTCTCGCGGATATCTTTTGACAAGACATTCTTTTACGGCAGATTCAGATTTTCCGCTGTGGTATACATAAGCGGTGTCAAAATAATTGAAACCGGCATCCATATACCGATCAATCATCCGGCAAACATGGTCATAGTCGATTTCGCCGTTTTTTTCGGGCAGCCGCATCAGCCCGAAGCCGAGTTTGGAAACATCCTGAAATTCATGATTTTTCATTTTTATCACCTGCATTTTTCATTTCTTCGAGTTTTCTTCTGATGGCGGTCAGTGCCGTATGGGGATTGTCGATGTCCATCACCGCTGTTTCGATCGGACAGAAGCCTGTCCGGTCGCGGTTTTTGATTGTCTGCGTCATAGTCTGGAATGTCACGGGAATGCCGTATTGTTTGAGCGTATTGTATGCCGGAACGCTGATGACATCAGCGTACAGTTCCTTGATTTTCAGAAGGATATAGAGATAAGCCGCACCTTTTCCGACGACCTTATCGGCAGCAGAATACTGGTCAAGCGGTTTTCCTTCGTCGAGCCATCCGAGGAGCGGTGCGACGCCTCTGAGGTGACTGGTGCGGGTATCTGAGTGACTGCACAGCACGCAGGTATATCCGCATTCGGCAAGGAGTTTTTTTGCTTTTTCGAGATTATGCATCGGCATCTGCATTTTTCAGTCTGTACAGGACAAGCGGAATGAGGATGAGCTGTAACAGGATTCCGGCAATTCCGATTTTCACGCTGGACAGTATGACCGCAGGTTTCACAGCCGTGCCAATACCATAGAAGCCGATGAGAATCGCAGCCGCACGAACAATTCTACCTGTGAGCTGGACAATCAGAACCTTTGAAACATTCGGGATTTTCGTGTTTTTCAGAATTCCTGCGCAGATTCCGTATGCAGCAAGCTCGATGGTCATGAACGGAAGCATTGCAGCAGACGGCATACCTGTCAGTGCAAAGCTGATGAGCGGACTGAGGATGCCGGCGGCACCTGCGGCATAGGGACCGACCAGAAGTCCTGCCAGAATAATCGGGAGATGCATTGGTAAAAGAATCTCTCCGAGCAGTGAATGAATGCCCGCGGCAGCCCCAAGCGTATGTATCAGCTGAGGGAGTGCGACTGCGGAAACGATGGCGAGTATTGTGCAAATGGTCTGTGCTTTGCGTGAACAGATTGTTTTGTGATTGCAGTTGTCATATTCAGAACTCCTTATGATTTCGGTGGAATGTATGGGGGAGGGAAACTGTTTTTATTATAGCATACTTCTCCCCATTTTACAAGTATTTTTATGAAATCAGGAGAATCGAGTTTCAGAACTGTGATTCCGGGATTTTTGAATATCATACAAAGATCGTCGGAATTGCGGATGTGGAACCGGTGAGTCAAAACGGCCTGACAGCAAGGAAATGATAGAAAAAGGAGATGCGTGCGATATGCTTCTCCTTTGACTGCTTATGTCGGTTTCGATATTTTGGTAAAATTGCACAAGTCTGATGATCGTTTGAATTGGGCTGTTATAAATATAAACCGAATTTAAAAAAACGCTCTTGACATTATTGATGTTGCGTGCTAGAATGAGCAATGTAATCAAAAGCTGTGACGAAGACGGAAGCTGCTGAGATATTTTCCCAGAGAGTCGGGGGTGGTGCGATCCCGATAAAATACAGTAGATTTCCCATCCCTTCTGAGCCGGAAGTCCCAAAGGCATAAACACCCAGTAGGCGCTTCCCGTGAATGCTACGTTAGTGCATAGAAGTTGATAGACTTCGAAGAGGTGGCGGATTTTTATATCCGCAATTTGAGTGGTACCGCGAGTGATAAATGATTCATTTACACCCGTCTCAAAGCAAATGCAAGGCTTTGGGACGGGTGTTGTTTTTTTGTCCCGAGCCATCCGACAGGATATCTCAAAAAAATGAAAGGCGGAGGTTGTTATGTTATCCCTCGACAAAGTTTTCGATGCGCAGACGGTTTTGAAGAATATCGTGCGTGAAACCAAGTTAGTGCGTGCATACGGAATTGCTCCGGATTGTGAGTTATATCTGAAGCCGGAGAATTTACAGATCACCGGTTCGTTTAAGGTCAGAGGTTCGGCATATAAAATTGCGATGCTGACGGATGCAGAAAAGGGAAAAGGCGTGATTGCCTGTTCAGCCGGAAACCATGCGCAGGGAGTTGCGCTTGCGGCAACGAAGAACGGCATCAAATCGCTGATCTGTCTGCCGGACAGTGCGCCGATCTCGAAGGTGGAAGCGACGAAGGGCTATGGTGCAGAGGTTTGTCTCGTGGAAGGCTGTTATGACGATGCATACCGAAAAGCGCTGGAGCTGCGGGACCGCGAGGGATTTACCTTTGTTCATCCCTTTGACGATGAAAACGTGATTGCCGGTCAGGGTACGATCGCGCTTGAAATTTTGAATGATCTTGACAACATTGATGCGATTGTTGTTCCGGTAGGCGGAGGGGGACTGATTTCCGGCATTGCCTATACGGTGAAGCAGATCCGTCCGCAGGTCAAGGTTTACGGTGTCCAGGCAGCCGGTGCGCCAAGTATGTACAATTCCGTGCATGACGGTGAACGCAAATGTCTTTCTGCGGTTTCGACGATTGCGGACGGCATTGCGGTGAAGCAGCCGGGAGAGAATACATACGCGCTTTGTAAAGAGTTCGTGGATGAGATTGCACTGGTCAGTGATGATGAGGTATCTTCCGCGATTCTTGCCCTGATTGAAAAGCAGAAGATGATTGCAGAGGGTGCGGGAGCGACAGCAGTCGCAGCGATTATGTTTGATAAATTCAATCTGAAGGGCAAGCGAGTGGTTGCCGTGGTGTCCGGCGGAAATATTGATGTGACAAGCCTATCCCGTGTCATTGACCGCGGACTGCTCAAGTCGGGGCGTTCCTCAAGCCTGCTGATCGAGCTGATCGATAAGCCCGGACAGCTGAAAGAGATATCCGGAATTATCGCAGACTGTGGCGGAAACGTAACCGGTGTTCATTATGAAAAGGGGAATACCGAGAGCGTCAACGGCTGTTTCCTCCGGATTGAAATGGAAACGAGAGATTTTGATCATGTGAACCTCATCACCCAGACGCTGCGGGATGAAGGGTTCAAATTAGTATAAGGAAAGGGAGTTTTCATGATGATGAAGAATGTTCAGACAAATCAGGCACCGGCAGCAATCGGCCCGTATTCACAGGCAGTGATTGCCGGAAATCTTATTTTCACCTCCGGACAAATTCCGCTGAATCCTGAAACAGGAGTTCTGGAGGGCAGCAATATTACCGAGCAGGCACATAGAGTCTGTAAGAATCTGGAGGCGGTCGTAACTGCCGCAGGAAGCTCTTTGGCGCGAGTTGTAAAAACGGTATGCTTCCTCGCAGATATGTCGGATTTTGCAGCCTTCAACGAAGTATACGCGCAGTATTTTACTGAAAAGCCGGCGCGCTCCTGTGTCGTAGTCAAATCGCTTCCGAAAGGGGCATTGGTCGAAGTAGAAGTGGTCGCTGTCAGGGATACCGCATCAGACGGGTGAAATCGGATATGGAATGATTGTCGGTTCTGCGTGCGTCATGCAGCCGGCAATCATAGAAAGGAGTGAGTAGAATGCTTTTGAGCGGTTCAGATATTCTTGTAAAAACGCTGATAGAACAGGGTTGTGATACAGTTTTCGGATATCCCGGCGGACAGATCTTAAATGTGTATGACAGTCTTTATCAATACCAGAATGAAATCAACCACGTATTGACCGCCCACGAACAGGGTGCGGCACACGCCGCGGATGGCTATGCGCGGACGACGGGGAAGGTAGGAGTTGTGATTTCGACATCCGGACCGGGTGCTACGAATCTTGTCACAGGAATTGCGACAGCATATCTGGATTCGATTCCGATGGTTGCGATCTGCGGCAATGTACCGACGACACAAATCGGAACAGACAGCTTTCAGGAAATTGATATCACAGGTGTTACCTTACCGATTACCAAGCACAATTATTTTGTAGGTGATGTATCGGAGCTGGCGGATACGATCCGTGAAGCATTTCAGCTTGCAAAATCAGGGCGGCCGGGGCCTGTGCTGATCGACATTCCGAAGGACGTACAGATTGCAGAATGCGAATACGAACCGCAGCCTCCGGTCAGGAAAAATGAGTCCTTTGCGGCAAAGGATGTGCGGATTGCGGAAGCGGCAGAAATCATCAATTTGGCAAAACGGCCCTTTCTTTACTTTGGCGGCGGCGTGATTGCCGCAGATGCAGCGGATGAGGTGCTTGCACTGGCCGAGAAAATAGATGCACCGATCGGATGTTCACTGATGGGATTATCGGGGATTCCGACCGACCATCCGAGATTCCTCGGTATGCAGGGAATGCACGGTCACTATGCTTCGTCGATGTCAATGCATCATGCAGATGTTATCCTTTCTCTTGGTGTTCGGTTTAATGATCGGGTGACAGGAAACCGCATGAAATTTGCTGCAGGTGCAAGGATCGTTCATATTGATGTAGACGGTTCGGAGCTGAATAAAACGATCAATTCTGTATGCAGTCTGCGCGGCGATGTCAAGCTGACGCTGCAAAAGCTTCTTCCGCTGTTAAAAGCCGGAAGAAAGCCTGAATGGATGGCACGGGTACAGGCATTCCGTTCGGAGGAAGAAGGGTTTCTGGATCATCGTGAGGGGCTCACACCGCGCAGGGCAATTCTGACACTGAACAAGCATCTCGGTGCGAACACAGCCGTTTGTACCGATGTTGGTCAGCATCAGATGTGGGCGGCGCAAAGCCTGTATTTCCAAAATGCAAGACGCTTTGCATCCAGCGGAGGTTTGGGAACGATGGGTTACGGCTTCGGCGCAGCGATCGGCGCAGCATATGGCACAGGGGAGCGTAGTGTTCTTGTGACAGGCGACGGAAGCTTTGGGATGAATTTAAACGAGCTTGCGACCGCGGTCAGGTACAATATTCCCGTTGTGGTTATCATTATGAACAATGGCGTGCTGGGTATGGTTCGTCAATGGCAGACGTTGTTTTATGATAAGCATTATTCGAATTCTGTTTTGGAACGAAAGACTGATTTTGCCGCATTTGCCAGAGCATTTGGTGCTGACGGTGAAGCAGTCACGACGCCCGAAGAATTGGATATGGCACTTGCGCGTGCATTTGAAACGGAAGGGCCCTATATCATCGACTGTAAGATCGATAAGGATGAATTTGTGCTGCCGATGCTTCCGCCGGGTGGGAGTATGGATGATATCATCACGAAATTGGAGGTGGAAGGATGAACCGATACACGTTAGCGGTGCTTGTGCGGAATCAGTTCGGTGTACTGAATCGGCTGACGAGTATGTTCCGCCGCCGCCAGTTCAATATCAGCGCCATCTCGGCGAGTGAAACCGAATCGGGAGATTATTCCCGTATTACATTCAGCTTTGACGGCGAGGAAAACGGAAAAGTACAACTTGTGAATCAGCTTTATAAATTACCCGATGTTTGTTCAATTAAGGAGCTGACGCCGAGTAATTCGCTAAGCTGTGAGCTGATGCTGATTAAAGTCAGGAACGATCCTGCATCCCGTGTTGAGCTTCAAGCGGCAGCCGAAGCATTCAAGGCAGAAACCATTGACTATACAAAGGATTCGATTGTTCTCCGCGTGCTCGGAGACAGCAATAAAATGGATGATTTTATTTCGCTTATGCGGGATCAGACCATTCTTGAAATTTGCCGGACAGGTACGGCATCCATCGAAAAAGGCGCGTCTACACTGCGCCAGAACTTAAATTTATAATTAGAAAGAGGTAATGAAAATGGCAAACAGAATTTTTTACGAACAGGATTGTGATTTACAGAAGCTCAGCGGTAAGACGGTTGCAATCATCGGCTATGGCTCCCAGGGTCATGCACACGCATTGAACCTCAAGGAAAGCGGCGTCAATGTAGTGGTTGGTCTGTACGAGGGTTCTAAGAGCTGGGCGAAGGCAGAAGCACAGGGACTCAAGGTTATGACAAGTGCCGAAGCCGCGAAAGTCGCCGATATCATTATGATTCTGATCAACGATGAAAAACAGGCGGCTCTTTATAAGGAGTCCATTGAACCGAATCTGAGCGAGGGTAAAACGCTTGCCTTCGCGCACGGCTTTAATATCCACTATGGATGTATCAAGCCGCCTGAGAATGTCAATGTTATGATGATTGCGCCCAAAGGACCGGGCCATACCGTCCGTTCCGAGTATCAGGCAGGAAAGGGTGTACCTTGTCTGATTGCGGTAGAACAGGATGCAACGGGTGATGCATGGGATCTTGGTCTTGCCTACGCGCTTGGCATCGGCGGTGCTCGTGCAGGTGTTCTCGAAACCACATTCCGTACCGAAACAGAAACGGATTTGTTTGGAGAACAGGCAGTCCTCTGCGGCGGTGTCTGTGCACTGATGCAGGCTGGGTATGAAACATTGGTGGAAGCCGGATATGATCCGAGAAACGCGTATTTTGAGTGTATTCATGAAATGAAGCTTATCGTTGACCTGATTTACCAGAGCGGATTTGCCGGAATGCGGTATTCGATTTCCAATACCGCCGAGTATGGTGATTATATCACCGGTCCGAAGATTATCACCGAGGAAACGAAAAAGACCATGAAGAAGATTCTCTCCGATATTCAGGACGGCAGCTTTGCCAAAGAATTTCTGCTGGATATGTCGTCTGCCGGCGCACAGGTACATTTTAATGCGATGCGGAAGAAAGCGAGTATGCATCCCTCTGAGCTGGTCGGAGCAGATATCCGTAAGCTGTATAGCTGGAGCGATGAGGATAAGCTGATCAATAACTGATAGGAGGTGGCGGCGTTATGCCGAAAGAAAATGTTGTTGCAGGCGTTCAGAACGCACCGCACCGCAGCCTGTTTCACGCACTGGGGCTTACCGAAGAAGAACAGAAACGGCCGCTCATCGGTGTTGTCAGCTCGTATAATGAAATCGTACCCGGACATATGAATCTTGATAAGATTGTCGAAGCAGTCAAGCTCGGTGTTGCGATGGCAGGCGGAACACCGATTGTATTTCCGGCGATTGCCGTTTGTGACGGGATAGCGATGGGACATCAGGGGATGAAATATTCGCTTGTGACGCGTGATCTGATTGCGGATTCCACCGAGGCGATGGCTTTGGCACATGGGTTTGACGGACTCGTGATGGTACCGAATTGTGATAAAAACGTACCGGGGCTTCTGATGGCGGCGGCAAGAGTCAATATTCCTACCGTGTTTGTCAGCGGGGGGCCGATGCTTGCCGGAAGGGTTGAGGGGAAAAAGACGAGTCTTTCTTCAATGTTTGAGGCAGTTGGTGCTTATAACGCCGGGAAAATCAGTGACGAGAAGCTCTATGAATATGAATGTAAGACCTGTCCTACCTGCGGTTCCTGTTCGGGAATGTATACGGCAAATTCGATGAACTGTCTGACCGAGGCACTGGGGATGGGGCTGAAAGGGAACGGAACAATTCCAGCGGTCTATTCTGCTCGTATTGAGCTTGCCAAACACGCAGGTATGGCGGTCATGGAACTGGTTCGGAAAAATATCTGTCCCCGCGATATCATGACCAAAGAGGCACTTATGAATGCGTTGACCGTAGATATGGCGCTGGGCTGCTCTACCAACAGTATGCTGCATCTTCCTGCAATTGCCCATGAATGTGGTGTGGATTTGAGTTTGGATATTGCAAACGAGATCAGTGCGGTTACACCAAACCTCTGTCATCTTGCACCGGCAGGGCGTACCTATATGGAGGATTTGAACGAGGCGGGGGGTGTGTATGCCGTCATGAACGAGCTGAGAAAAAAAGGCCTGCTCTATACCGAATGTATGACTGTCACAGGCAAGCGCATCGGAGAAAATATAGAAGGTTGTGTCAATCGCAATCCGGATATTATCCGTCCTGTTGAACATCCATACAGTGAAACGGGCGGTATAGCGGTGCTGAAAGGCAATCTTGCTCCCGAAGGAAGCGTGGTCAAGCGCTCCGCCGTTCTGCCCGAAATGCTGGTGCACGAAGGACCGGCCAAGGTGTTTGACTCCGAGGAAGAAGCACAGTTGGCAATCAACGGCGGAAAGATTGTGGCAGGTGATGTGGTAGTTATCCGCTACGAAGGGCCCAAAGGCGGCCCCGGTATGCGTGAAATGCTGAATCCCACCTCTGCGATTATGGGTATGGGGCTTGGAAACAGCGTCGCGCTCATCACCGATGGACGTTTCAGCGGTGCAACCCGCGGTGCCTGTATCGGTCATGTCACACCGGAAGCCGCTTCAGGCGGATTGATTGGCGTGGTAGAGGATGGAGATATCATCCGCATCAATATTCCCGAAAACACGATTGTTCTGAAAGTAGATGACGCTGTTCTCACAGAGCGTATGAAACGCTTTGTTCCGAAGAAAAAAGAGCTGAGCGGTTATCTCAAGCGCTATGCAGCATTGGTGTCGGGCGGTGCATCGGGCGCAGTTTTGTACTGATAGCGTGATCGAAAAAACGCATTAAAAAATCAGTCAACTGTGATATCATAAGAAGGGTCCAATGTCAATCAGACAGAAAATGGAGAAAACGAAGGAATAAGCGCTTTGGCATCCGTGGGTGACAGTCCATTGGGTTTCTCCATGCCTGAGATATCTGGTCATGTGACGATTCGTGTCATAGATGTGACGCAGCGATTCTTTCTTTTTTCATGGTTTTATGTTATCTTAGAATTGGCCATATGGCGATATTCAGAAAGGAACGAAAACTATGAATGGAAAATCAAAGGAAAAGAAACTGCTGTTGATCGGAGCGAGCATGATCGGGCTATTTATATTGTGGACGCTTTTGATCCGGACGATTGATGTGCAGCCGATTGGCGCAGACGGAACCGATATCGGATTTGCTCGGTTGAATACATGGTTTCATCGGTTCACGGGTGTCCATATGCGCATCTATACGATCACTGATTGGCTTGGGCTTGTACCGATTGCAATCTGCATGATGTTTGGAGGGCTTGGGCTGGTACAGCTCATCCGAAGAAGGAGCTTTCTGAAGGTAGACAGCGATCTTCTGCTGCTGGGCGGATATTATGTGCTGGTGATCGCTGGCTATCTGATCTTTGAAATGATCCCGATCAATTACCGTCCTATCCGGATCGAAAGCTGTCTGGAGGCTTCCTATCCATCTTCGACAACTTTGCTTGTGCTGAGTGTGATGCCAACGCTGTCGTTTCAGCTGCATCGCAGAGTCAGGTGTACAGCAATCCGAAAAACGGCGGATGCTCTGAATCTATTCTTCTCCTTGTTTATGGTAGCGGGCAGAACTGTTTCGGGTGTACATTGGCTGACGGATATTATGGGGGCTGTGATACTGAGTACGGGATTATATCTGATGTATCATGGTTCTGTTGTATGGACGGAGAAAAAGCAGCGGAAAGAATTGAGGTGAAAGGTTTGGAGTTTCATGAAAAATTACAGGCGTTCCGGAAAAGCCGTGGTCTGACACAGGAAGAACTCGCGCAGTCACTTTATGTATCACGGACTGCAATCTCCAAATGGGAATCCGGAAAAGGCTATCCCAGTATTGATTCGCTGAAAGCAATCTCTAAATTTTTTGCGGTGTCGATTGATGACCTGTTATCCTCAGAAGAACTGATGACTGCTGCGAAAGCCGAAAATGATTCGAATATCCGAACGATATGCGACACGCTGGTGGGTGCAGTCGATCTTATGAGCATTATGCTCTGGATTTTACCGCTTTATCCTGAATCTGCCGGTGATACTGTGACTGCGGCAAATCTATTTTCGTTCCGTGCGCTTGCACCGTCATTATACGGTATTCTATGGATTTTGTTGATTGTGCTCTGTGTGTTCGGGACAGTCAAGCTCATATGCAATCGGCTCAGAATTGAAAAGGGACGGAATTTTATCACGCAGGCTTCTGTTCTATGCAGCGTTGTGACAGTCGTATTCCTGATTTTTCTGAGAATTCCGTATGCGTCCGCCATGGCATTTTTGCTGCTGGCGATTAAGACCGTGCTGATATTCAAAATTCCGCGCACAGATAAATAAAACGACAATCCCCAATCACATTTCATCCTCTTATGACTGAGATTACAAGAATCCCCTTAGAGAAGACACATGAAAAAATCATGTGAACTCTAAGGGGATTCTTTATGCCAAGGTAATGGTGTTCATAATACATTATGCCGGATCGCGAACGGGATGGGATGTTAAAACTGTTTGCCGATCAGCAATGCTTCGGGTCAATCCGAAACGACCGCAATAAAACCGGCACCTGCATTCAGCTTAATTTCGTTTCCGTTTTCATCGCTGAGCATGGAGGATTGCGGTGTAATGTTCAGAACTGAATTCGTGGTGATATATTCGCTGACCTCAAAATCAATATATGCTAAGACAGTTCCGTTTGGTATCATCTGATTTTTACCGCTTTTGGTTGTCCAAGTGAAATAAGCAGGATAACCTTCTGTCTCACTCTGAACATGGTATCCTTCCAGATCTTCATTCCAACGAATTGCGGTCGGGGTCAGCAGCGGATCATACGCAAGGTAAACCGCACCGGCAGCTGACGGATGATAGCCATAGAATGTGATTGCGACAGTCACCGTATCGCCTTTTTGCGCGGATGTCTTGCTGACAGTAATATTATTGGGGCGAAGCAGTTGGAGAACGCGGATGGCATCCTGAAGATTGATCTGACCATCTCCATTGATATCTAAATTCGCATTTCCCGGAACAGTCACGTCAGCGTCTTCCGCAATGATTCGGCAAATCATAACAACATCTCCGACGCCTGTTTTACCATCTTGATTGATATCGCCGATTACATTCGAGTTTGGAATGGATGATGCAGTCGTGCCGGAAGTTGTTGTTGCAGTGGTCTTGCTGGTTGAAGACGTTGTTTTGGCAGTTGTCGTTTCCGAGGTTGTGGTAGTTGTCGTAGGCTCGGATGTAGTAGTCGTAGGAGTGGTTGACTTGGATGTAGTGGTTGT
>JAFXIC010000051.1 GCA_017533485.1 Oscillospiraceae bacterium | reverse complement strand
TTCAGAAGCACGGCCGCCGAAGCCGCCTGCGCCGCTTTCAAAGGACTCGTTGAAGTAGTAGCCGTTTGCATCCGGCTCGACCGGCTGAACCGGTTCAGTTGTGGTAGGCGGGGTAGTGCCGGTGCCGCCCGGAGCCTTGCTCTCGTCGGTATAAACGTCGAGCATGGTGATATCTGCAACACCGCTGCTCTGCCAGCCTTCAGCATTCAGAGCAACCTCGTAGAGGTTACCGATGCCCCAGCCCTGCTGTTCCCATGCCTTGAAGTGGTCGGAAACAGTGATGTGACCGGACTTTCTCTTGGACTGACGAACGCTGAAATACTGCATGAATGTTTCATATCCGCTGTTGATCGAAGGACCGGAGTGCTGCTGCTGGAAAATCTTGTACTGTGCGCCGTCGATGGTGACCATCTTGCCGTTGCCGTCCGGGCACCAGTCAACCCAGTCTTCGATGATGTAGTACTCAACGAGCGGGACATTGCCTGCGGCACCCTGGTTCTGGAACCAGCCGTATACGCAGAGACGGGAGTTACCGCTTGCGCTGCCGGTCTGACGATAGTCTGCTACATAGTCCATACCGATGTACGGATAGCTGGTAGCCTTCTGCTTGGAACCGAAGTCCAGACCACGGCGAGCGAGGAAGTTACCGCTGGGAACAGATGCGCTCCACTCAGCCTTGAAGGTAGCGCCCGAGCCGAGGGTCATGGTACCGCTGCCACCTGTAGTATCCAGCCAGATTTCGTAGCTGTAACCATCACAATTACCCTTGTGCTGGTTCTGACCGTTACCGACGCTCAGCCTCTGGCCAACGCTGGCTGCAGAAGCAGGAACGAACGGAAGTGCCGAGATGCCCATTACCGCAGCGGTAACGGCACCAAGGAATTTGCCTTTAAGTTTCATAAAAATCCTCCCTTTTAAAAAATAAGTAGTATAAACCATACTCTCTTGCATTGAAGCGGGGACTCTAATGGCTTCTCGTCCCTTTCAACAATTTCAGTATACTACTCTGAAACGATTTTGGCAAGCTGGATATTGCGAATATTCCACTGCTTTTCACCATTTTTTGCGGAATCTTCATCTTGTGTTCACAATCAGTTCATATTTCCTGTCCGGAACATCAGGATGGAAAGTGCCGCAAGGGGTGCGGTTTCACAGCGCAGAATCCGCCTGCCGAGCCACACAGCCTGCACGCCATGTGACGCAAGTACTTCGATTTCATCCGGTTCAAAGCCGCCCTCCGCGCCGACCATCATGCCATAGGAAGACCGGTCATGCGGGACATCTCCGAAGGAAATACCGCCCTCCGCTTCGTAGAGCACAATGCTGCAATCAAGCGTTTTCATCCGGTTCGCGGCCTGTGCGACCGTATGCAGCGGCGCAATTTCAGGGATGATGCCGCGGCCCGACTGCTGGGCAGCCTCTTTGGCGATTTTCTGAAGCCGTACACGCTTCTTCTCGAATTCCGCCGGCGTCATGCGGGAAATACAGCGCTTCGTCAGCACCGGCACAATTTCCGTTGCCCCAAGCTCCACGGATTTCCGGATAATCAGCTCCAGCTTATCCGCTTTCGGCAGCGCCTGAAACAGCGTCACCTTCACGCTCGGTTCCGCACAGCACGGCTCAGATGAGAGAATCCGGAGATACACCGTATCCGCCGTCATCTCATCAATTTCACAGGCATAATCTATCCCGCACGCACAGACAGTCAATTTCTCCCCGACGCGCATCCGCAATGCATATCCGATATGTCTTGCGTGTTCCCCGTTCAGATACGGCGCGTCAGGGGAAAAACTGTCCTCGAAAAACTTCGGCATCGGAATCTCCCCCTTTCTTCTATATATTATAGTATCAGTATACCATATTTTCTTCGTGTCCGCAAGAGATTCCGCCCATTTCATTCCCGTTCATGCTATTTTTTGTGGATTTATACAGAAAACATCGCTCAAACTTCTACATGGAAAATACCGTTTCTTCATTGACAGCCGAACGATTATCTGTTATAATAGTATTAGGTATTTCTCAATTTCCAAGCGAATTTTTAGAAAAATCATACAGATACAGAAACAGGCCGAAAGAGGAGGAACGCTATGAAGCGCATCAAATCTGCACTCGCAGCAATTTTAATTACCGCCGCTTCTCTCGCAGCAACCGGCTGTAACGGCGAAGAAAACAACTATAAAACCCTCGACCCCGAAACTGCCGCAGAAGTCGCGGAAATCGCCGCAGCCGATGAACGGCTCACCGGTGAACTCGAAAATAAAACCATCAAATGGATGGCAACCTGGGACATCAATCCCGACAGCACCGGCAAAAATACCCCCATCGAGCTTGCGATCTTCCAGTCACGCTACGGCGGTGAGGTCGAATATCATAATGTTGACTGGAATTCGCGTTATGACGCGCTGGCGAACGCCATCAACGGCGGCGAGGGCATCGACTTCTTCCCCGCAAACGACCTCGATGCATTCCCCAAAGGCGCAATCAAGGAAATGTTCGCACCCATCGACGACTATATCGACTTCTCCGATCCGCTCTTTTCCGGCGTGAAAGATGTCGCGGATATATTCGCGTGGAACGGAAAACACTATGTCATCGTCAATGATGTTTCGGGCGATAACTGCGTTGTCATCTATAACCGTGATACCATGGAAGAAAACGGTCTTGAAGATCCTGCGGCACTCTTCGAAAAGGGCGAATGGAACTGGGACAGCTTCCAGGAACAGCTCCGTCAGTTTGTTGACCCCGAAAGCGGCCAGGAAGGCATTGACGGCTGGTGGTACGAAGCCGGACTCTCCGCAACCTGCGGCGTTCCGTATATCGGAATCGAGGACGGAAAACTCGTCAATAACCTCAAGGATCCTGCCATCGAACGGCTCCAGAACTGGATGTGGGAGCTCGGAACCGCAAATTATGTCTGTGTAGACGAACACGGCTGGAAGGAAATGCCGTCGTATATCGGCGAAGGCAAAGAGCTTTACTACCCCTGCGGCGTCTGGGCACTCTACCGCGAAAAAGCACAGTGGGCTGCGGAATTCGGTGAAAACGCAATGTTCGTACCGATGCCGAAGGATCCGAACGCCGATCAGTATTATATCCCCTGCGGACTCGACGGCTATATGCTCGTAAAGGGCGGCCAGAATCCCGAAGGTGTTGCAAAATTTGCCGCCTGTAAGCGTATGGCAATCACCAACGAGCGTGCGTCCGAAATCGGTACCCAGCAGCTCTATGATGACTACGGCTGGACCGAGGAAATGGTGACAATGCTCCATAAATGCCACGATATGGCAAAGGAAAATCCGTTCTACGATTTCTATAACGCCATTGATCAGGATGTTTCCGATCTCCTCGACGGCAATGAGCTGGGCGGTATCCGCGCCGCTTCGAAGGGCACATACCAGTGGAGTGAATCCGTTGGTGTTGTTTCGCCTGCCATCGACCAGTACCTCAGCGAATACAATGCGCTTTCCTGAGTTTTGATCTTATAATCCCGAATTGCCGTTTCTTTGACCGGAAACGGCAATTTATTTTTGTCTGTTTCCATAATTTTTCGATCATTCCATCCATCTCTTTTTTCGCTATTAACTTGTTTTGTGTGCAAACAGCACAAAGAAAACGGGAATAATTCTACATGAAACAGCTCGAAATGCGCTTGTAATTTATTTCGTTATATGCTATAATATGTATGATCGGAAAATATCATTTTCCCGAAAAACCACATTTTCAGGAGGCGCACAATATGGGATTCAAAACAAAAAACGGCGTTTTGCTGAAATATGAGGAAGCAGGTACGCTCGAGCGCCTCGGCATCCGGAAAAAAGGGGAAACGCTTGCTGTCCCCAAGAATATTACGCAGATTGCCGATGAAGCCTTTACGATGACCGCGGTCAGCAGCGTCTTCCTTCCGCCAAGCGTCACAACCATCGGTGAAAAAGCCTTTGCGCTCTGTGCCGATCTCGAATCCATCGAGCTGTCTTCCGGTATCTCTACGATCGGCCCGTATGCCTTTGACGGATGCCATGTGCTCCACGATATCCGTATCCCCGATACCTGTCATTCTGTCGGAATGTGGGCGTTCTGCAATTGCAGTGCGCTTCGTACCGTCCAGCTTTCCAATTCGGTCGAAAATATTGAACGAGGCACCTTCTACGGCTGTCTCCAGCTCGCTTCCATTACCATCCCCGGCTCCGTCCAGCATATTGACGCGCGTGCATTCTATGCCTGTACGTCCCTCGAAAGCGTCACCCTCTCCAAGGGTCTCCGCTCGATCGGACGGGAAGCCTTTGCCGGATGCAGCGAGCTCAAACAGATTTTCATCCCCGAAACTGTTACGGAAATCTGTGAGGATGCATTTGCCGGCTGTACCGAGCTGAAAACCGTGATTATTCCGCCGTCTGTAACAAAGCTCCATCCGTATGCGTTCGGCTCGGATTTCAATATCCGCGTCATTACAACCACAACCGGAAGTGTCGCTTATATGTTCGCACAGGAACACGGCATTATGTGCTATACCGAAAAGGAAGCGGCACTGCTGCGCGGCGTCAATCCGTCCTTCTATATCGAATACGGTATCCTCAAAAAATATGCACAGGAACCGAATATCCGCGACATCATGATTCCCGAGGGCGTTCTCCGCATCGGCAACCATTCCTTTGAACAGAATAAACAGCTCGTTTCGGTTGTCATCCCCGAAGGCGTCATCGAAATCGGAAATTATGCCTCAACGGCTGCCGCAACCTCCAGCGCGTCTATTTCCCCTCTACGCTGAAACGGATCGGCAAATTTGCATTCCGTGACTGTCCGATCGCCGAGGTCATTCTTCCCCAGGGCATGGAAGCAGTCGAGAAAAATGCGTTCCATGGCTGTACGAGTCTCAGAAGATTCTATATGCCCGATACGGTGAAACGGTTCGAAAATGAGGCGCTGCGTGAATGTATGTCGCTCACCGAGCTCCGCTTCTCCTCGAAGGTTGATCATATCGCGGACGGTGTATGCCGCGGCTGTTCTTCCCTCAGAACCCTCGTCATCCCTGATGGCCCGAAATATATCCAGCAGAATGCCTTCCTCGGATGCAGCAGTCTGCGCGAAGCCTATATCCCCGACAGTATTCTCGAAATTTCCGGCAATGCCTTTGCCGATACCCCGCTGTTCCGCATGACCGCGGGACACTATATCATCGGCCGGTTCCTGATCCGCTCCGATGGATACAGCCCCATTCCCAAGGGCGTCCACCGTATCGGCCCGCGTGCATTCGAACGCGGCGGACTGCGTGCGGCAATTATCCCCGACGGCGTCCTCTCGATCGGCGACAATGCATTCGCGAACTGCGGTGTGCTGACCGATGTTGCGATCCCGAAATCTGTCACAGATATCGGTGTGGACGCATTCGCCTATACGCCGTGGCTCTCGCGCCGCACCGAACCGTTTACGATCGCCGGCGCAAATATCCTTATACACGCGAATATTCAGGATGCAGAAATCGGTGTGCCGCTCGGTGTTCGTGCGATCGGACCCGCCGCCTTTGCGCAGCTTCCTGTCCGCAGAATCCACCTCCCCGAGGGTGTTACAAGAATTCAGCACGGTGCATTCTCGTTCTGTGAGTCACTCGAAGAAATCGACCTCCCGGCATCGCTTCGCGAAGTGGACGGCTATGTATTCCATAACTGTGTCCGCTTAAAACGTGTCATCCTCCGCGAGGGTATCGAGAAAATCGGCCACGCCATGTTCAGCAGCTGCAACAGCTTAAAGACAGTACGGCTGCCCTCTACCATCACCGAAATCGAAAACGAAGCTTTCTATCATTCCGGTATCGAAAAAATTGTGATTCCCGACGGTGTGACACGAATCGGTCAGTCAGCGTTCAGTCACTGTGAACATCTCACCGATATCGCCATTCCGCCGACTGTTACCGAAATCGCAGACAATGCATTTACCGAATGTCCGAAATTCCGCCTCCATGCCGATGAAGGCTCCGTCGCGGAACGATTTGCCCGAAATCATAACGGACTGATGCAATTTGTGCAGCTTTCCCCCGATGATAACAGCTTCTATGTCGAGGAACCTGTCGCACAGCCCATCGTCAAGCCGCTGCCGCCGGTTCCCCAGCGCAAAGCACCCGAAGCGCTGCCCCAGCACAACGATCCCGATTTCCTGTTCCAGCCAAGCCCGACGCCGGCACCGCCTGTCGTTCCGGCACCTGCCGCAGAAAAGCCTAAGCCCCAGCCGCAGGAAATCCTCTTTATTGATTCCGAATCTACGTTCGCACAGCAGCAGGTACAGGCGCAAAAGCCTGTCACCGCACAGCGTCCGGCACTTTCCATGCTGAAAAATGCACAGCAGCAGCGGATTCCGAGTGAAACAGCGGTCAATTCCCTTGCCTCGCTTCCGACTGCACCGCCCGAACCCAAAGAAATTGCTGTGCCGTCCGCGCCAAAGGCATCATCACCTCCGCCGCCTGCCGTCAAGCCTGCACCGCAGGGAAAACAGACCGCCGCGGAAACGCCGAAGCCGATGCAGCAGCAGATTCCGGTCGAAACTGCCGTGCCGCAGCCGCCTGTCCAGCCACAGGTCAGAACCGAAACGCCTGTGTCTGTTCCAAAGCAGACCGCACAGGAAGTCAGACCTGAAACGGAATCCAAGCCCGCACCCAAGCCGCAGCCAGCACCTGCGCCAGCGGTCAGTAAGCCGTCAGCCGAAGCTGCAATGCCGACACTGGAAATGCCGGAGCTTGTCATCCCGGCACCCGAAGCCTCCAGACCAACCCTCGATATGCTTGCACCGCTTGATGTTCCAAAGCCGGCACAGCCCGAACCGCAGCCGACTGTACTCGAAGAAATCCAGCCGCAGACTGCTTCGGCGGCCAAGGAAGCCAAAACGGATGATCCTTCGGATGGGAAACCGCAGGGTGAATTACCAATCCCCGAAACGGAAGCCGATGCATTCGCAAAGCAGGACGGTTTCTTCATTCCCGAAGAGAAACTCGCCGATATGGCTGAAACGCTGCCGCAGGGTGAATTTGCAATCCCCGAAACAGAACCCGATGCATTCGCAAAGCAGGACGGTTTCTTCATTCCCGAAGAAGAACTCGCCGGTATGGCTGACACGCAGCCGCAGGATGAATTTGCAATCCCCGAAACGGAAGCCGATGCTTTCGCAAAGCAGGACGGTTTCTTCATTCCCGAAGAAGAACTCGCCGATATGGCTGAAACGCAGCCGCAGGGTGAATTTGCAATCCCCGAAACGAAAGCCGATGCATTCGCAAAGCAGGACGGTTTCTTCATTCCCGAAGAAGAACTCGCCGATATGGCTGAAACGCAGCCGCAGGGTGAATTTG
>JAFXIC010000050.1 GCA_017533485.1 Oscillospiraceae bacterium | reverse complement strand
TGATACAGCGGTGTGTACGGCTTCTTCATGCTGCCGCTGAACTTCCAAAAGCTGTGTCTCCGTCTGCGAAAATGCGCCGTCCTTCACCGTGATAGGTTGCGCTTTTTGGAAGTTGTCAAGCTGTTTTTGAAAATGAGCGAGGTCGCTTCCGTAACGCCAGAGACAGCATACATCCAGAATCACGGACACGGAAGTGCAGAGCAGACAAACGAACCATATATGGATGCGATAGGCGGCGACTGACATCGGATAATAGAGATTATAAAAATCCATAAACGTCAGCAGACTTACAACCGCAGAAACAATGATCCAACCGACATATACAAGCAATGAAATCTGCGGCGCGGCGGCGCGTTCCGAGAGTCGGCAACTCATGCACCACGAAAGGCTCATATGCGATAACAGCCATCCCCATAGCTCTTGTATGGAAAACAGAATCGCAAACAGCATAAAGAAGCTGTAGAACGCATCCTCTCCTCCGCGGTTTCGCATGGCGAAGCGGAAATACATCCATCCAAGCGCAGCAAGTGCAAGCAGGATGCCGTCCGCTCCCAGAGCAGGGCTTTTCTGCCGCAGAAAGAATACAGAAACAATGGATGCCGCAGCAGCGCAGAAAATGAGCAGTCCCCGGATGATGACGGTATTCTGCCTTTGAGACTGCGGTCCCTGCTGCGAAGCTTCGACTGTGGTTTCCGCGATGGATGATTCCCCAGTGATGATTACAGCCAGTGTCGTTTCAGCGGCTGAAGTGTCAGAAGTCGCTGCATTCCGACCAAACGGTGCAATGCCAAGCCCGTAAATCCAACAGAGTGCTGACAGAACAAGCAGTATCCATGCGGTAAGATTACGGTGCTTCAAAAACATATCCAATCCCCCAAACAACCTTCAGATATTCCGGCTTTTTCGGATTCAGCTCCATCTTGTCACGAATCCGGCTGATATGTACCATGACGGTATTCTCGACTGCATAAGCATCGGATTTCCATACACGCTCATAGATTTCTTCGGCAGAATACACTCGTCCAGGATTCGCCATAAGTACCTGTAATATTTTGTATTCCGTTGCAGTAAGACGTACTGTTTCCCCGCGGACAATCAGTTGCTTTTTGGAGGTATCAAGCATAATATCACCCACTTGAAACAAGTCCTGTGCCTGCGTTTCACGGATAGAGCCGAGTTCGTCATAACGGCGAAGCAAGGCTTTGACTCTTGCGAGAAGTTCCTGCTGATAGAACGGTTTAACAAGATAATCGTCTGCTCCCGATTCCAATCCGATCACGCGGTCTGAACCTTCCGCTTTTGCCGAAAGTATCAGAATAGGTACATTGCTGCTTTGGCGAATCCGCATGGTGGCAATCAGTCCGTTGCACTGCGGCATCATCACATCCATAATAATGAGATGGGGATGCTTTGCATCTGCGATATGACAGGCTGTTTCACCGTCATGTGCGGTCAGAACGTGGTAGCCCTCTTGTTTCAGTGTGGTTTCTATGATATTGACAATGGAATGATCGTCGTCAACGACCAAAATCCGATAGATTTCAGACATGATGGAATCCTCGCTTGTTTGATACGGTTATATATTATTTTATCATAAGACTGTGAACGGGTTGTGAGCAATCCTTGATTTTGACGAATATTATTGTTTAAGTTCGGATTAGGGGCAGCGAGGATGAGGAAAAATGCCCACCCACGAATTTCGCAGGTGGGCATTTTTGCTCTGGAATCATATGTTAGGTGAATGACATTGTCATCAAAACTCCTCACTTTTTGTTATTGATTCAGTTCGTTACGCATTTCTATAACCCCGCCGGTGGGATTTTGGATGAATTTTGATTCCCATGCATCCCAGTCGTACTCATGTGCCGTATCCTCAGCCGGAAGATTCAGATCTGCACCGCTGATGGTATAGGTGACCGTATATCCATTGAATTCTGCCTGTAGATTTGCCGTTCCGTTTATCACATGATACCAAAGATCTGACCAGTGTATTGTCTGCGTTCGGTCTTCTATATTGGCACCTACGGTAATTCCGCGAACCGCCCGGCTGCAGTCTTCCGTAAGAATCAGCTCTGCGGTAATCATATCGTCCATCAGCGGATCATCCATATTCCAGTTATGGAAAACAAGAAGCACACCCGGGAGATATTTCATAGAGTATACCGGCTGTCCGGGGCCATGCTCGGAGTATTCCAAAGTCAGCGTGCCATAGGTGGAACGAATATCAGCGACAG
>JAFXIC010000003.1 GCA_017533485.1 Oscillospiraceae bacterium | reverse complement strand
GATGCATTCGCAAAGCAGGACGGTTTCTTCATTCCCGAAGAAGAACTCGCCGATATGGCTGAAACGCAGCCGCAGGGTGAATTTGCAATCCCCGAAACGGAATCCGATGCTTTCGCAAAGCAGGACGGTTTCTTCATTCCCGAAGAAGATCTCGCCGATATGGCTGAAACGCTGCCGCAGGGTGAATTTGCAATCTCCGAAACAGAACCCGACGCATTCGCAAAGCAGGACGGTTTCTTCATTCCCGAAGAAGAACTCGCCGATATGGCAGATTCTCAGCCGCAGGGTGAATTTGCAATTCCCGAAACGGAACCCGATGCATTCGCAAAGCAGGACGGTTTCTTCATTCCCGAAGAAGAACTTGCTGGTATGGCTGAAACGCAGCCTGCGGAAGAACCCCCTGTACCACAGCCCGAACCTGTGCTTTTATCCGATATGCAGCAGCGTGCGCCTATGGCGGCGGCACCGAATCCGGAGCCGATCTCCGGTCATAACACGATGATGCTCGCTGCGGATGCACAGCCCGCACAGACTCTGAAAGCTGATACAGCGAAATTTACGCCCTTCGATGAAGAAGAACAAAACTATGCAATGCGCGTCAAGCGGGAACTCGAAGCCATGCGCAAAAAGTCCGTACCCGTAGACCCGAACGCGACATTGCCGACACTTCCGCCCGAACCGAAGCCCGAAAAGCCGAAAAAGCCGCGCAAGGATAAGGCTCCGAAGGAAAAACCTGTGAAGGAAGCTTCGGCGAAGGAAGATACCAAATCCCGTAAGCGCACAAAACCCGATGCTGAAAAATCCAGATCCCACGAAGACCGTGAAGAAATGGAAATGCGTCGGCGTGCAAAGGAAACACCCGAGGAGAAAAAGGCTCGCCAGCGTGCAAGTCTGCTCGACGATCTTCCGGATTTACCCGAAGACCGTGAAAAGAAGCTTCGTGCAAAGGAAACGCCCGAAGAAACGAAAGCCAGAAAGCGCAGAGAACTGCTGGACGATCTTCCCGATCTGCCGGATGAGCCGGTACAGCGGCCGAATCCTAAGACCGCACAGGCTCCGACAGCGGAGGGTGAGATTTCTCCCGAAAACGATCCATTTGCTGACATCCATTGGAACGAAGACCAATCCACATTTACGATCCGATTCTAATCAATTTCTTATTCAAGGAGGTTACCCATGGGAAAGTTTGTTATTCGTCAGGTCTCCACAGGCTACACATTCCGCCTGAAAGCACGCAACGGTGAGGCGATCGCGACATCCGAAGTCTACACAGGTGAAGCAGCCTGTCGTAAGGGCATCGCAAGCGTCGAGAAGAATGCGCCGATCGCAAATCTTGTTGATCTTACCGTAGCGGAGCCCGTCACCGCATCCAATCCGAAATTCGAGGTTTATCTCGATAAATCGGGTGCATTCCGTTTCCGCTTAAAGGCGAAGAACGGCGAAACAATCGCAAGCTCCGAGGGATATACATCCAAGCAGGCTTGTATGAACGGCATCGAGAGCGTTCGTAAGAATGCTGTGGATGCTACGATTGTGATGGATCCCACAACCTGAAGCCATACAAACAAAGTCCCCTGAAAGAGATTCTTTCAGGGGACTTTTCTTTGCGCTTAGGATTCCATCGGCATAAAAAAGGACACGGCATAAAACCGTGTCCTTTTTGTAATTCAGAAGGGATTACTGAGCCTGCTGATCCATTACATAGAACGGATTGTTGTGCATTTCTTCAGCGTGAACAGCGTTCGGTACTTCGAGCAAGCTTTCAACATCAGTGAAGGTGGAAGGTGTACCCAGAACATCATTCAGCAGGTAGAACCAGAGCGTCATGTTGGAGTCGTCAGCGGTAATCTTTCCGTCGCCGGAAACATCACAGCCATAGAAGACACCTGGGTAATCAGTAGCTGCGCCAGGGAGCTCAGACTTTACAACATCGCCCATGTAGTCCAGACCGAGGACGCTAACATCCAGATACCAGAACAGTGCACAGTTGGAGTCGTCAGCGGTAACAGTCAGCTCGTCGAGCTCGGAGTTACCTCTCTGAACGAGGATAACATCCAGAGCGCCGATCTCAAAACCTTCACCAATGAGGTCTGCGAGAGCAACCTCCTGATCCGGATCAGCCCACACGAGTCCGTTTGCAGCAATGAACTCGTTGACGTAATCAGCACCAGCCTGATTCAGGGTGATTTTGATCTGTGCGGACTGGTAGCCTTCGAGGCCGAAGGAAGCAGCGTTTTCGTTAGAAGCTACGAGATACTCGGTTTCAATAAGGATAGTGTGAGACAGATTTTCGTCCAGATTGAACTCGAGCATAGCAGTCAGACCATCGAGAACAGCAAAACGAGCGGTCTCTTCTGTCCAGTAGTAGCCGAGGTTGTCGTTCTGAGTATTCAGACTAGCGTAAATGAACTGAACGCCGGTTGCAACAGTGGTACCGGTTCCATCAACTGTGGTCTCGGTAGAAACGGTGGTAGTGCCGGTCTCAGACTCGCTGGCCGTGGTCTCGGTAGAAACGGTGGTAGTACCGGTCTCAGACTCGCTGGCCGTGGTCTCAGTAGAAACTGTGGTTGTACCGGTCTCAGAGTCGCTGGCCGTGGTCTCAGTAGAAACTGTGGTTGTACCGGTCTCAGACTCGCTGGCCGTGGTCTCGGTAGAAACTGTGGTTGTACCGGTCTCAGAGTCGCTGGCCGTGGTCTCGGTAGAAACTGTGGTTGTACCGGTCTCAGACTCGCTGGCCGTGGTCTCGGTAGAAACTGTGGTTGTACCGGTCTCAGACTCGCTGGTCGTAGTCTCGGTAGA
Organism: Oscillospiraceae bacterium; assembly: GCA_017533485.1. Lineage (GTDB taxonomy): Bacteria > Bacillota > Clostridia > Oscillospirales > Ruminococcaceae > Firm-04. The sequence continues at coordinate 15,149 of JAFXIC010000003.1, read as the reverse complement.
AACTGTGGTTGTACCGGTCTCAGACTCGCTGGTCGTGGTCTCGGTAGAAACTGTGGTTGTACCGGTCTCAGACTCGCTGGTCGTGGTCTCAGTCGTGGTGGTCTCGGTAGTCGTGGTGGTCTCAGTGGTGGTCTCTTCGATTTCCTCGAAGTAGAGCTTATCAATGTAACGATATACATTGTAGTAAGCGATTTCCTGGTTCTCCTCGTAGAGGGTTACTTCCTTATGGGAATCAACGCCGACGAGTTCGAGGTTCTGAGCAGCGAGTGCATCAGCATAGTACTCCTGGCAAGCTGCGAGAACAGCATCGTTCTGGTTATCCGGAATGCTGAAATCAGCAGTACCATCAAAGCCGTCCAGAGAAACTGTTACATCATAAGCCTCTTTGTAGATTGCGATTGCATCAGCGATGGTGACGTCGAGGGTGGTGCCGAAGTCAGCAGCGATACCAACCATTGCGTCATAGCCCTTGCCGACGAAATTGCTGTGAACACAAGCAGCGAGGGAATCCGGAATTCTGCCGATTGCGGTGTCGCGCATATTCTTACCGGTCTGCGGGAGCTTGGAATCGTCAATCTTGTCGATTGCAGCAACAGCAGCGTCAACATACTTGTCATATGCGGTATCGAATGCGGAGTTGTCTGCGCTGGAAGCCTGACCGGAGATTGCAGCGAGTGCATGGTCAACGTTCTTCAGGTACTCAACAGCAGCGTCGATGTAGTTGTAGCATCTCTGCTTACCGGTTTCGGTCATGTCAGCCTGTGCGTCGATCATATCGACAGCTTCCTTGAACTTTCTGCCGGAGTAGTCGTACATATCATCGCCGTCTTCAGCGACAACGTACTTTCTGCCTTCGTTATCGGTAAATACGATCGAAACGGTAACGTCCTTCCCGTAGTCGCCGAAGTCAATGGTAGCAACAACATCACCGGAGATCTGGAAACCGGAGAAGTCATATTCGCCATTCAGATTCGCGCCGGATCTGTTCATCAGACGAACCATACGGACAGCGATCTTATCGCCGATATTATTGAGCTTCGCCTTGATGACAACCTTGCTGCCCTCAGCGGATGCGGTAGCGTCGGTAATACCGGACATAACATCCTGGATGGTAGCTTCGGAGATCTTCTTGGTCTTTGCGATGGTGGAAGCCAGCAGGTCCTTGACCTGATCGAGGCTTACATTGATTTCGCCCTTAGAGGAAGCAGTGGTGATGAAGGTATCAGCATAGTCAACCCATGCGGATTCGCCGCCGATAACAGGAGTGTCATAAACATACTCCAGTCCTTCGATTTCTGCGGGCAGTTCGGGCAGCTGAGCAAGATCAACAGGAACGCTGATGAGCTTGTCTGCGGTAATGGTCAGCGCAGCAGCATTGACGGTACCGAACGTTGCAGCCATCTGGCCCAGCGCAAGTGCAGCACCGGTAATGGTTGCGAGGGAACGCTTAAAAAGTGTTTTGTTCATTCAAACCTCTCCTTGATAAGTATTTTATGTACCAGATGTAGTAGCACGCGCCGTTCCAGACCGTCCGTATGAGCTTTCGGAAGTAGTTACATGAAGGAATGCGCAAGCGAATACCGACAAAGGCGCTGCGACACTTATACATATTGATATTATAACAGCTATCCATTAAAATTGCAAGTGTTTTTTTTCGAATTGTTTAATTGCTACAATCACATTGACCCTACTACACCTCGTTTGGCTAATTTTACGATTCTTCTCCCAGCTTTTGACAGTTTCAATTCGCGATTTTGCATTGTTTTCATGATATTTGTCGATTTTTCCAAATTATTTCAGATTGTGCACTTTTCATAGGTTTCCGTTAAAACATAAATATATATAAAATCTCTATAAAATCTCTTGACATATTATAAAATATATGGTATATTATATACAGAGAACAACAAGGATTGAAACGATTCATTCAAATCTCTCATTTTATTCGAAAGGGTGTGTGACCAATGGGTCATTCCACAGCTTCTTCCGGTTTTTTCATTGCATGACCGGAACCGATACGATACTATACTATAATGATTAAGGATGTGCTTCCGATGGGTACGATGACTCCGTAAACGGCATCACTCCCGTTTACCCGTATATTTGAATCTGAAAAAAGGACGTGTTTCCGATGTACCGTTGAGTACCTGAACAAACCAATTCAGAATATTTGATAAAGGATGTGTCTCCGATGGACAGCGTTCCGTACTACAAATCCCAACACTTCTAGGAGAGGATGTGCATTCCGATGTACGATTCTGACGAAGGCTCGGTGAAAATCGCGAGCCGCGATATAAGTCGCCAATCCCGTGTACGGCGACATGATTTCCTGATGTGTTTTTCGCCGGTATGATTGCCATACCGGCAATTATTTTGCCTCCCCGACGCTGCGGCAGGAACGCAGCCGCCCGATTTCCATCCGGAGGCTTGCTTTTGACGGGAATCTTCCGTCCGTATAGAGCATCCCGCTGACCGCTGCCACATGAAGCCAGCGCGTCAGCTTTTCTTTCGGCATCCCACCCAGCATCCGCGGATCTGCATGATCCTGCAACGCACAGTATAAGAATGCCGCGAGGAACGCCTCGCGCCGCCCGCCCTGCCGCAGGACAACCGGAAGCTGACGGACAATTTCCGCCGATCTCGTATAGAGACATACCTTTCCATCGCTGCAAAACACCACCCAGAGTCTCCGCCGCCCATGCATTTTTTCTGTCAGCACGGAAAGCGGCTCTGTCGGATCCAGTAAATGCGGGAGAGATTCCGAGCCGATCGCAACCATATGTGCCTGTGCGAGGAAGCTATCGGCGCCCGATACCGCCTCCGCATCCCCGTCCATATCCGGTATCGGCGCATAATCATAGCAGATCAGGGCGTTTTTTGCAGACGCATACCGAATCGCCGCCATCTGTGCACCGCGCGCAGCGGCAGACCGCAAGCCGCCGCTCCCGAAATACAATGCACCCGTATCGGAAAACCAGTCCCCACAGATCATCCGCTCCGACAACAAAAGATCTGCCGCACTGTTCCGGTCATACTCGATTTCCGGCGTCCCGTCATCCGGAAACGCACAGAACAATTTGGGTGTCGCAGCAGCCGCAGTCCGGAAAAGGGTTTCTGTCCGAACGCCGCATTCCCTTAGCGTGCCGGAGAGAAATCCGCCGAAGCTGTCCGCACCCGCCATCCCGATGATCTGCGGCGTCATCCCTAATTTTGCGGCCGCCGCGGCAGTCATCGCCGCACTTCCGCCGATGCTTCGGGAAAAGCGTGCTGTCTCCGCGAGCCGGCATCCGCCGATATCCGCCGTAAACCGCACATAAATCTCCCCCATCACCGTGAAACCCCGTTCCATGCCTGCCGCCTCTTTTCTTTGCACATTTTGCTGTATTTAGAATGCACATCGTTTTGAATTTTATGCGGAATGCGCCTTTTGCAATTTTTTCAAATTTCAGCTTGACATATCCGAAAAATTGTGGTATACTATTATACGTTATGAGGGCATAGCTCAGTTGGTTAGAGTACCTGCTTGACATGCAGGGGGTCGGTGGTTCAAGTCCACTTGTCCTCACCAAAGCCTTTCCGCATCTGCGGAGAGGCTTTTTTATTTCTGATCGCGATATGTACATAAAGGAGGTATTGCATATGCGGCATATTCGGGCGAGTGTATTGGCAATGCGGCTGATCGGCATCATACTGGCGGCATTCAGCGGCCTCGATATCATCCGGTGTCTGTGCGGAATTATCTCGAATCTCCGCGAGGGTCTCGGCACCATCGCTTATACCGGCAGCCTCATCCGCAGCGGATTCTTGCTTCTGGTCGGGATTGCACTGATAATCGCGGCAGGCATCATCAAGAAAAAATCGCGCGGACAATAAGGAACAGACCGGACAAGAACCCCTTCGATCTGTTTTTCTCTATCATCATCAAACAGCAAAGCGGCGGCAGACAATCGTCTGTCACCGCTTTTTATATTCCGATCGGAAGATTATGATTCCGCAGGCTTTTCGAATTCCGCCTGTAAAAATGCAAGCATTTCCGTAAAGCCTTCCTCGGACTGTGGGAATACAGCCTCGGCTTCAATTTTTCCAGCCATCAGCTCATAGCAGAGATCTTCTCGCCAGACTTCTGTTTTCAGCTGGCCGTCCGCCGGATCAATCCGATATCGTAAATGCTTCCGGCTTCCCGTATGTACATTCCCCGCCTCAAAATAAAACAGCTTCGGAATATCAAACGCATTGCGCGGCTTATGTTCTTCCATGATTACACCTCACATCGAAACAGTTTCTCAGCATTTTCTGCTGTAATCCGGCAGAGTTCCTCGACAGAAATCCCCTTTTCTCTTGCCATCACCGCCGCGGTTTCCGTCAGCATCGTGCTGTCACAGCGTTTTCCGCGGTACGGGACGGGCGCCATATACGGGCAGTCCGTTTCGATCAGCAGCCGATCCAGCGGGACAGCCCTGAGTGCCGCCAGCGGTTTTTTCGCATTCGCAAAGGTGACCACGCCCGTAAATCCGATATACAGCCCCATCGCAAGCACTTCCTCTGCGGTTTCTGCCGACCCCGAAAAGCAGTGCATCACGCCCTGAAGCGGGAGGAATTCCCGGAGAATCTTCAGCATATCCTCTGTTGCATCTCTGCAATGCAGAATCACCGGCAGGTCAAGTTCTTTTGCCAGCGCGAGCTGTTCCCGAAGCAGCCGGATCTGTAAATCACGATCGTAACCGTCATAATGGTAGTCCAGTCCGATTTCACCGATTGCCTTGACGCTTGGATGTTCCGAGAGTCTCCGGAGCGTATCGAGATAGTCGTCCGCCGTGTCCGTACATTCGGGATGAACGCCCACCGCGGTAATGACCAGCTCCGGAAATTCTTCCGCCAGTGCAATCCCCTGTTTTGCGGAAACGATATCCGATGCGGCAACCATACACCGCACCACACCCTTTTCGGGAAAGCCTGCCAGCAGCTCCGAGCGGTCTTTTTCAAACATTTCATCGGTATAATGAGAATGGCTGTCGAATATTTTCAGCATAACACGCCCATCCTTTACAATTTATTCATAGATTATTGAGGAATTATACAAGCAGTTTCTGGGGAAATGCGGTATAATACAGATAATGATAATAAACCTACTCCTCTTCCATACTGTTGCACGGCGATCACATCGCCGTGTTTTTTTCTTTCTTCGGGGTCGGGAGGCGGGGAGAAACAGTCCTATGAAACCGAAATCGTATGCGGAATTCCGATCGCATACGATTTCGGTATTTTTTATTCTGCGTCTTCCGGTTTTCTTGCATTCGCAAGCATCAGCTTCACACGATTTTCCTGATTGACTCTGGTTGCACCCGGATCATAGTCGATCGCTACAATATTCGCATTCGGGTAGGCATCCTTAATGACGCGCATCATCCCTTTCGCCACGATATGGTTCGGGAGACAGCCAAACGGCTGGGTACAGATAATATTTTCTGTGCCTGATTCTGCGAGTGCCGCCATTTCCGCGGTAATCAGCCAGCCCTCGCCCATGCTGACGCCCTGATTGATATAGCGGTCCGCACGCGCCCTCAGCAGCTCAAAGTCATGCGGCGGTTCGAATACGCCATGTTCCTGAACTGCCTTGATCTGTGCTTTCTGCATCTTATAAATCAGTTCATAGCCGATGCTGTTTTTCAGCACCTTGCTGTCAAAGAAATGGTAGAGCTTTCCGTCCACACGCTTACTGACCGCACAGTACATCACAAACTCCAGCAGTGACGGAATCACCGGCTCACAGCCCTCCGAAAGCAGATATTCTTCCAGATGGTTATTCGCAAGCGGCGAATATTTGACGTAAATCTCTCCGACAATACCGACGCGGATCTTATTGCGCTTTGTGCGCTCGATCGCCGCAAAATCATCCAGAATCTGACGATAGAGTTTTTTCGTATGGAGATACGCACCCGATTTGAATGCTTCCTCCAGTTTTTTCTGCCAGCGGCGGAGCACCTTTTCCGTCTCCCCCTGTTTCAGCTCATACGGACGGCACTGGTTGGAGACCAGCATCAGCAGATCGCCGTACAGCACACCATAAAGGAATTTCAGCAGCATCGGTGCTGTCAGCTGAAAGCCGCTCGTCGGATCCTTTTCGAGTCCCGATACATTCAGCGAAATGACCGGAACCTGCGGGAGCTGCTGTTCCAGCGCCTTTCTCAGGAGATGGATATAATTCGACGCACGACAGCCGCCGCCGGTCTGGGTAATCATCAGCGCAGTCCGATCGGGATGATACCGTCCCGATTTCAGCGCCTCCATGAACTGACCGATGACCAGAAGCGCCGGGTAACAGGTATCGTTATGCACATTCTTCAGTCCCTCGTCCACCACCGCTCTGCTTGCTGTCTGGAGCAGCTCACAGCGATATCCGTATGCACTCAGAATGCTGATGAGAAGCCGGAAATGCACCGGAAGCATATCCGGCACCAGAATCGTATGTGTTTTTTTCATTTCGGGGGTAAACTTTGCTGACATATATGAAATGCCGCCTTTCTCTGGATTAGAATTCAATCTGATAAGGGAAGCCGAACGCTTGGATTTTTTCTTTTTTGGGATAGCGGAGGGTAAAGGGGAGGGTATGGTAAAGAATCTGGCCATCCTTTCCGAGAATCTGAGCCTGGAAGGGGAAATAGACGATATCCTCCTCGATACAGAGCTGGCGGAACGCCGAGAGAAATGCCTCGAAGAATTCGTTGTCCGCCACCAGCGCACAGTCCAGCCGCCGTTTCCGCGTCAGCTTTGTGCGCCGCATTTCCGTCCGGATATACGGCTGTTCAAAATCCTTCTCGTTCAGCGTACAAAAGCCGCGGATGACATGACGGCCCTCCAGCCGTTCATATTCCCCGTTTCTTGCCGCCATGCGTGCAGATTCTTCGATTTCGTCGATATATCTGAGTGCGATGGCATGCGCGTGCTGATAGCGGCGGCTCCGGAAATCCGTTTCCATATCGCCGTGAATCTGCACCTCTTGCTTCAGCTGGTCAATAAATTTCATAATCGCTCATCCTTTACGTAATTGTTGTCTTTTCTGTTTCTTCGGATTCAGAGCCGGATTTTAAATGGAAACCCCAGCCCCTCCAGCACATCGGGGGCTGTAATCGTCACCGGAAACGGCTGGCAGACCGTCCGTCCGTCTTTCTTCCGGATTTTCGCCTGAAATGCTTCACAGACAATATGTTCCTGCTGACAGAATTCCGCGAAGCTGGTCTGGAACGCTTCGAACAGGTCATTGCCCTGTGTCAGGGTATATTCCTCCGACCATTTTCCGGTCCAGAAGCTTTGCTTCCGGTGCATCTGCACCGGCGGAACATCAAAATCGCGCTCCGTCAGCCTGCAAAAGCCGTAAATCACGATCTCATCGCCGACCTTTTCATAGCCGCCGCTTCGGACAGCCAGTCTTGCTTCATCCTTGATGATGTCGATATAGGTGCGCGCGAGATCTCTGCCATGCTGGAAACGGCGGCTTTTAAAATCTATTTCCTGTGCGCCGTGTGTTTCCACTTCCTGCTTGAGCTGCTCCAAAAAATCCATCACAGTTCTCCTTTCCGCGTTCTCCTGCGTGCTTTCTATCCTTTTCGCCGCAGTTTTATTTAGGATGCGCCGCCCTCCTCCATCGCCGCAACCAGACTGCGGAGACGGATTTTGGCTGCACCGAGGTTATTGATCTCGTCGATTTTCAGCTGGGTATAGAGTTTTCCGCTGCGTTCGAGAATCGTCCGCACCTCGTCGGTTGTCACAGCGTCAATGCCGCAGCCGAACGATACGAGCTGAACGAGCTGCATATCGGTCTGTGTCGTAACATACTGGGCAGCACGGTAGAGTCTTGCGTGATACGTCCACTGATTGAGCACACCCAGCGGCTCGGTGAGGTGGCCGAGTGCCGCGACACTGTCCTCGCTGACGACTGCCATTCCGAGCGACGCGATCAGCTTATGGATACCGTGGTTGATTTCCTTGTCGATATGGTACGGTCTTCCGGCGAGGACAATAATCTTCTTTCCGTCCTTTCGTGCCTGTGCAATCATATCCTGTGCTTTCGCCGCCATATCCGCATAGTACTGTTTTTGCGCGTCATATGCCGCAGAAATCGCTTCGGAAAGGGGGACGCGGAGCGTATAGCCCTTTAAGCAGACTTTGAGTGCTGCCGACACACTCTTCGGACGGTTGAGGTCCATATACGGCAGCCGGAAATTCTCTTCCGTCAGCCGCGGATTGTTCGCTTTCAGCAGCTCCGGATAATATGCGACAACCGGACAATTGTAATGGTTATCGGTTTCGCCCTCGTTAAAATTATAGCTCATGCACGGCCAGAAGATGAAGTCCACGCCCTTGTCGAGGAGGTCTTCGATATGCCCGTGCGCAAGCTTTGCAGGGTAACAGACCGTATCGGAGGGAATGGTATGCTGACCGCGGTAATAGACATCTCTGTCGCTTTCGTTCGACATTTCCACCGCGAATCCAAGTTTTGTAAAGAGTGTTGTCCAGAACGGCATCTGTTCATAGAAGCTTAATGCCAGCGGAAGTCCGACCGTACCGATCGGTGTATCACCGTCGGGCGTTTTCGGACAGCCAAGAATCGTCTGATATTTCTCGTCGTACATCGACGGTGTCTGCCGGCCGGAAGCTTTTCCTGCGCCGCGCTCACAGCGGTTTCCGGAAATGAATTTTCCGCCGTCCGGGAAGTGTACGATATTCAGCGCGCAGTGCGCGGTACAGCCGCCGCATTTCGCATTGGTCGTCCGATAGGTAAATTCCGCCAGTTTTTCGGGTGTAATCAGCGTTGTCTGCTTCGGGCAATGCTCTTTGGCGTAGAGTGCCGCACCGAACGCACCCATCAGTCCCGAAATGGACGGGCGGATCACAGGTCTTCCAAGCTCCATCTCAAACGAACGCAGCACCGCGTCATTGAGGAAGGTGCCGCCCTGTACGACGATATTCTTGCCCAGCTCATCCATGGATTTCGCACGGATGACCTTATATACCGCATTCTTGATAATCGAGGAGGAAAGGCCGGCGGAGATATCCTCGACCGTTGCACCATCCTTCTGCGCCTGTTTGACGGAGCTGTTCATAAAGACTGTACAGCGCGAGCCGAGGTCAACCGGATGCTCTGCAAAAAGGCCGAGCTGTGAGAATTCCCCGATATCATAGCCGAGTGCCTGTGCAAAGCTCTGGATAAACGAGCCGCAGCCCGAAGAACAGGCTTCGTTTAACATAATACTGTCGATGCTGTGGTTGCGGATTTTAAAGCACTTAATGTCCTGACCGCCGATATCCATAATAAAATCAACATCAGGACAGAAATACGATGCCGCCTTAAAATGGGCAACCGTTTCGACAATCCCGTAATCAATCCCAAGGCCTGCACGAATAAAGTCCTCGCCGTAGCCCGTGACCGCAGCCCCACGGATCTGCAGTTCCGGTGATTTCCGCGTATAGATGGAGGTGAGGTGTTTCACGATACGGTCAAGCGGCTGGCCGCGGTTTGCGGCATAATACTGATATAACAGCTCACCCTTTTCGGTGATGAGCACAATTTTCGTAGTGGTAGAGCCTGCGTCGATGCCGAGATACGCATCACCCTTTGCGGTCTGTAAATCCGCGAACGAGAGGTCATGCGCCTTATGGCGTTCGACAAATTCCTCGTACTCCCGGCGGGATGCAAACAGCGGTTCACCTGTCACGGTATTGCCGCCGGTTCTGGCATTCGAAAGCTTTTCCAGCAGCACAGTCAGCGGCTGTGCTTCCTCGGACTGCTTTGCGAACATCGCACATCCGTATGCAACAAAAACCGGTGCATTTTCCGGAAAAATCGCGTGTTCCCCGTCCAGCTTCAGCGTTCGGACAAATGCCTCTCGCAGTCCTTGCAGGAAGGAAAGCGGGCCGCCGAGGAATAATACCGTCCCCTCGATCTGTCTGCCCTGTGCAAGTCCCGAAACGGTCTGATCGACAACAGCCTGAAAGATGCTGGCGGCAATATCCTCGCGTCTTGCACCCTGATTCAGGAGCGGCTGGATATCGGATTTTGCGAACACGCCGCAGCGCGATGCAATCGGATAGCGTTTTTCTGCTTTCAGCGACAGCGCATCCAGTTCATCTGCCGTAATACCGAGCAGCGTTGCCATCTGGTCAATAAACGCGCCCGTTCCGCCGGCACACGAACCGTTCATTCTCTGTTCCACGCCGCCCGTCAGAAAGATAATCTTCGCGTCCTCGCCGCCCAGCTCAATCACAACATCTGCATCCGCATAATCCGCCTTCACCGCGAGAAATGCGGCGTGCACCTCCTGTACGAAGGGAATGCCGGCACTCTGTGCAAGTCCAAGTCCTGCCGAGCCGGTCATACAGACCGAAAATTCCGCATCGGGATACTGTTCCTGAAGCGCCTTTACCTGTTCCGCCACAGTTTCACGAACCTGAGAGAGATGCCGCTGGTAGCGGTGGGAGAGGATTTCGCCGTTCTCGTCCAGCACAACTGTTTTTACTGTCGTAGAGCCGACATCAATACCGAGCGCGTAGTTTTGAATCTTAGACATATTGGCCTCCTGCTGCCAAGGTTATTTCACATAGAACCATGTGAGGATATACGATATGATTATATCACATTTTGTCGAAAAATAAAAGACCTTTTTATAATTTTCCGAAATTCTTCCCCTGACAATCGGTTTCCGTCGGTTTCTCGTTCAAAACCGACGCAGAATCTCAGGATCGGCGCGGACGTTCGGGTTTTTGTACCGCAGGAGAAGCGGCGTGTCTGCCTGCCCACGCACCGGACGCCCATGCCCAGTCGAGATTATAGCCGCCGCAGTCTCCGTCCGCGTCCAGCACCTCGCCGCAGAAATAAAGATTCTGCTGTACATTCGAAGAAAGCGTCTGTGTAATACTCTGACCGGAAACACCGCCGGCTGTCACCTGTGCCTGTGCAAATTTCGCAGTCCCCGTTACCGGAAACCGCCAGTCATGGAGCAGGTTGAAAAGCAGCATCCGATTTTTCTTATGAGAAAAAATGTCCGCAGTCTTTGCCGAGACCGTACCGACCGCCTCCTTGACGCATACCTCTGATACGCGCTTTGGCAGCAGCCCGCTCAGCAGCTCGCCGCATGGCATTTCACCGCGAATCTGCACCAGCCGTTCCAGCTCTGCCATACCGCCGTCCTCTGCCGACCGCCACGCTTCGGGCAGCACATCCAGTGACAGCGCCATCTCTTTCTTCGATGACGCGCTGAATCGGGAAAGATTGAATACACAAATCCCCGACAGCGCATTTTCCGTAAACTGCACCTCGCCGGTTTCTGCTGCGCAGACCGTTCCGTCCGCAAGCAGCGATACCGCCGCCCGAACACGCATTCCCTTTAATGCCCGAAGTCTCGCCGCATCGCTCGGAATCGGACAAAGTGCCGGTCTGGGCTTCACAATCCGATGGCCGAGCCGTTCGAGCACCGGCAGAAGATTCCCGTCCGTTCCGCAGGAAGGTGCCGCGCTTCCGCCCGCCGCCACAATCACAGCGTCTGCGGTCAGAGAATGGTTTTCCTGTGTCAGAATTTTCCAGCTTCCGTTTTTCTGCGGCAAAAGATCCGTCACCATCATGTCCGTCCGCACTGTGATCTTCAGCTTTTGCACCTCCATCCGCAATGCGTCCAGTACCGATGCCGCCATATTGCTGAACGGGTACATTCTCCCCTCGCTGTCCGCCCGTACATACAGTCCGAGCTGCAAGAAGAAGGCTTCCGTATCAAAGTGCTGCAAAATACGGGAAAGCTGCGGAAGCGTACCATGATAATGCGAAAATTCATGTCCGGTATGTCCAAGATTACAGCGTCCGTTTCCGCTGAGCAGAATCTTCTTTCCGACACGCGCCTGACGCTCCAGAATCGTGACCGCCGCCCCTGCCCTCGCCGCAGCAATCGCTGCCGAAAGTCCTGACGCACCGCCGCCGATGATATAGATACTCCGTTTCATTTTTTCAGCCCTTCCATACCGTTGCATAATCAATCCCTCTCGTATGCATAAGCTTCTCTTTGTGCATACTTCGGGAAATCCGTATCTATTATACATGGTTTCCCGGGAAATTGCAAGTACAGCCCGAATTCTTCGCTCCTGCAAGCAATTTTCCGATGGTTGACTTTATCGGGAAATTATGCTATAATATAGGATGAATTTTGCAATTTCGGAAAGGAGGCATCCCCTGTGACCTATGTCATGAGCGACCTGCACGGCTGTTACGATAAGTTTTTGCAGATGCTGGAGCTGATTCAGTTTTCGGATGAGGATGACCTCTATCTGCTCGGAGATTTCGTAGACCGCGGCGATGAACCGATTCCGCTTTTACTCGACTGTATGGAACGGATCAATGTCTATCCGCTGCTCGGAAACCATGAGGCAATGTTCCGCGGCACGGTGATGGATCTTCCGCCGGAAGCAACGCTGGATACCATCCTCGATTACCTCGCCTACCCACAGCAGGAGCTTTATACCCAGTGGATGCAAAACGGCGGCGAAATTACCCTGAGACAATATATGGCACTCCCTCCGCAGCAGCGTGCGGACGTCCTCGCCTATCTTCAGGAATTTCGTCTGTATGAAACCTGTGAGGTACGCGGCGTCCCCTTCGTCCTCACCCACAGCGGTCTGGATGATTTCTCTCCCGAACGTCCGCTGGAGGATTATCCTGCCGACGCGTTCCTGAATGCACGTCCCGTTCCGTCCGCGGAATTCTATGACGATAAATTCATGGTCTTCGGCCATACACCGACACTCACCTACCCCGAACTCCATGGCAAGGCAGAGGTCATTTTCAAGAAAACTTATATCAACATCGACTGCGGTGCAGTCTTTACCGAATCGGGCGGAAAGCTTGCCTGCCTCTGTCTCGATAATATGAACGTCACTTACGTTTGATGAAGGAGCCGAATCGTATGCCCAATCCCACACCCCAGCGTCAGCTCAGTGTGCTGCAGATTGCACACGATTACCTCCGCCGGCAGGTAAAACCCGGTGATCTCTGTATCGACGCAACCGCCGGCAGAGGTTTTGATACCGCGCTGCTCTGTGAATTAACCGGCACGCAGGGAAAAGTACTCGCCTTCGATATCCAGCAGGAAGCTGTGGACAGCACCCGTCAGCTCCTTGCAAAAAACGGATATACCAATGCGGAGGTCTTCCTCGACAGCCACGCCAATCTCGGACAATATGCCGAAAACGGCACTGTCTCCGCTATCGTATTCAATTTCGGCTGGCTTCCGCGCGGCAGTCATGAGATTTTTACCCACGCTGATTCCAGCATCGCCGCACTGAATGCCGGACTCAAGCTCCTCAAAGTCGGCGGTGCGATGTCACTTTGCGTCTATTATGGCGGTGCGAACGGATTTTCAGAGCGTGACGCGCTCCTCGAATATTTCCGCTCCCTCGACAGCACCTACTATACCGTACTCGAATGTCAGTTCCCGAACCGCACCGGCTGTCCGCCGTTTGTGGTCTTTATCACAAAGGATGCACAACCGCCAATCTCCCGATCGGAGGCAGAAGTATGATCTGTTTTCTCACGGCTTTTGCCGATCAGACCGAAGGAATGACCGATATTACCCCGATGCTTATATTCATCGGAAAATTCTTTGTCGCATTCGGACTGATCGCACTGATGGCTGTCCTGACACCCAAAATCGCCGCGAAGGTTGACAAAATCCGCGAAAATCATAAGCAGAAGCATCCCGGTGATCCCAATTGCAGTCGTGTCCGGGGGATCTATGACCTGCCGCCGATGCCGAAGACACAACCGGAAGCGGATGCCGATTCTGCGGAAAAGGATGTCGAAACATGAAATACCGACGACGGACTGCACTCGCTGCCGCCCTCTGCATGATCGTATGCACATCGCTTTCGGCAAGTGCTGCGACCTATGACATGGACGGCGACCGCAATATCACGGTCTTCGATCTTGTGCTCAAAAAACGAGAGATGATGGAGAATCCCGACAGCTATGCACTCTATGATATGCTGATGATTGATTCCCATATCCTCGGACTCCAGAACATCCCGCTCTATGAACCCGATGAAACCACCACCGCTCCGGCACCCCAATGGATCATCGAACCCAAGCATACGGTGCATACCGGACAGGCAACCTACTATACCATCGGCTCCAGCGTGGGATATTACGATCTCAATACATTCGCCAGAAACAACGGGCTGTATACCTGTGCGTTCAATAAAAAGGACTTTACCCTCCCGATTCCTGCCGGCGCATATCTCCGCGTCACAAATCAGAAAAACGGCAGCAGTGTGGATGTCTATGTCGTGGACGCTTCCGGCCAGTCCAAGGGCAGTCTCGATCTTGATAAATCTGCGTTCCAGCAGATTTCTGCGCTATCCGCCGGACGGCTCAATATTTCCTGGGAAATCATTCCCTACCCGACCGATGCGCCGATGCTCTATTCGCTCCGCAGCAGCCAGCTCCAGATCCTGCAGCATAAATATCCGATTTATTCGCTCGAAAAACGCAATGCAGACGGAAGCTTTTCTGCTGTGACGCGGAATGTCTACGGCATCTTCACAGGCCTCAAAGCCGGTCAGTATACATTCCGTATTACCGATATCTACGGCAATATCGTTGTGGATACGGTCACGCTCGTTTCCGGTCAGTCGGTTGCCGGAAATTATAATTTCCCCGAATAAGCCAAAACCGGAGAGGACGTCCTGTTTTCTCCGGTTTTTTATTTTTAGATGTATCATAAATCTTTCTCGAGCATTTTTATCGACCTTGCCCTTGGTTGTCTCCTTTCTTTTTATATTCGTGAAAAGAATCAAGGGGGACACCCATAGGGGAGGAAAGAGCGCTCCCGCGCATTCTCTCCTCCCCTTCAGGGTTCCCCCCTTGTACCCCCTTCCAACTCATCCCCTCCTCTCTTATACGAAACCCATGATTTTTCTACCGTATCCTGCAATCAGAACACCCAATACAGACCAGAAATCCTCTGCACGCAAAATCCATCCAAACTATTTTATCGTCTTTGCACGCCGCTAGAGGGGGATGGGTAACGGAAAGGGGTTTGAAAGGGGAAAAACAGTGGGCAATTGATTGCCCGTGGGTATGTGGGGAGACGTGAGAACATCCCTCGAACACG
>JAFXIC010000049.1 GCA_017533485.1 Oscillospiraceae bacterium | reverse complement strand
GAATGAGAAATGAGGGGCTCGAACCCTCGACCCTCTCCTTAAAAGGGAGATGCTCTGCCAACTGAGCTAATTTCTCATGTTCCATAGAACAAAAAACATTATACCACAAAAAAAGGATAATGTCAAGTGTTTTTTGAAAAATTATAAGGGAAGATGCGGAATATCCACATCTTCCTCATAATTTTCAAGATTCAGGTGAATCAGACACCATACTTCGCGGTAGCAATCGGCACACCGATACCCATGGTAGAAGCAACGGTGATGGAGCGCAGGTAAGTACCCTTTGCAGCAGCCGGCTTTGCCTTTACAACAGCCTCAACGAGGGTATTGAAGTTTTCTTCGAGCTTATCAGCACCGAAGGAAACCTTACCGATGGGGCAGTGGATGATGTTGGACTTATCGAGACGGTACTCAATCTTACCAGCCTTTGCTTCGGAAACAGCCTTTGCAACGTCAGGAGAAACGGTACCAGCCTTCGGGTTCGGCATCATGCCGCGCGGGCCGAGGATCTTACCGAGACGACCGACAACGCCCATCATATCGGGAGAAGCGATCACGACATCGAAATCCATGAAGCCTTCCTTGGTGATCTTGTCAACATAGTCCATACCGCCGACATATTCAGTGCCGGCAGCCTGAGCAGCCTCATACTTGTCCTCCTTACAGAAAACGAGTACGCGGACAGACTTACCTGTGCCGTTCGGGAGAACGACAGCGCCGCGAACCTGCTGATCAGCGTGACGGGAGTCAACGCCGAGGCGGATGTGGACTTCTACGGTCTCATCAAATTTTGCCTTTGCGAGGGAGCAAACATTCGCAAGCGCGTCGTTTGCCTCATAAAGCTTGGTTGTATCCAGTGCTTTGGCACTGTCTACATATTTCTTTCCGTGTTTCATATCAGAATACTCCTTATTATCATCTTACGTGGTACACCGGCGGTACAGCGTCATATGCTGTCGGAGCCGGGTTTGGCGGAATGTGGTTCCTCCCACTGGCAGACGTGCCGGGGCGGCATTCCAAGAACATTTCCGTAATTGCGGGAAATGTGCAGAATGAAGCCTTAGTCTGCGACGACAACGCCCATCGAACGAGCAGTACCTGCGATCATGCTCATAGCAGCCTCGAGGGAAGCGGCATTGAGGTCAGGCATTTTGGTTTCAGCGATTTTCTGAACCTGCTCCTTGGTGATGGTAGCAACCTTTGTCTTATTCGGAACGCCGGAAGCCTTGTCGATGCCAGCTGCCTTTTTAATGAGAACAGCTGCGGGCGGAGTCTTGGTAATAAAGGTAAAGGAACGGTCTGCGTAAACAGTAATGACAACAGGGATGATCATACCTGCGTCGCCCTTTGTGCGCTCATTGAACTCCTTGCAGAAGCCCATGATATTGACGCCGTGCTGACCGAGAGCGGGGCCAACCGGGGGAGCAGGAGTCGCTTTTCCTGCTGCAATCTGAAGCTTAATAAAGCCTACAACTTTCTGTGCCATGGTAAATTACCTCCAAAAAATGTGGTATGGCGGGACATCCGGGAAGCATGATCTGCGCCGGCTGTCTCTCCCACGACGGCATATCTTGAAGAAGCAGCCGTCTGAAAAAGGGGTACGTCTTTTGTTTCAGCGTAAGATCAGTCAGTTTTGACGACCTGGCTGAGGGAAAGCTCTGTGGGTGTTTCCTGACCGAACATGGAGACGAGCACATTGCAGGTTCCTTCTTCGGGATTGAGGCTTTGTACGATACCCATAAAGCCGTCCATTGCAGTACCGACGATACGAACAGTATCTCCGACACTGACATTGACCTCAATGACCTGACCGAGATCGACGCCGAGCGCAGCGACTTCCTTTTCGGTCAGCGGTGTGGGGTCTGTGGGGCTGGAGCCGACGAAACAGGTCACACCGCGGATACTGCGGATATGGTAAGCGATTTCGTCGGTATAAATCATTTTCACGAGCACATAGCCGGGGAAGATCTTACGGGTAACATCTTTCTCCTTGCCGTCTGTGATCTCATGAACCTGTTCGACGGGGATCTGGACTTCAAGAATCTGGTCTTGGAGTTTTCGATACTCGACGACTTTCATGATGCTTTGCGCGACTTTATTTTCGTAGCCGGAATAGGTATGGAGCACATACCATTGTGCCTGAGCGATATTCGATTCATTTGCCATCGCGGGTTCTCCCCTCTACTTTCTGCGCGAAAGCGCCATTTTTTCGTGTCGAAGCTACACACATGATTATGATTTGCTGCTGATTGCGAACTGGAAGAGCTTTAAGAAGCCGGTATCCAGCAGGAATGTAAAGAGTGCGAACACAATCATGGTAACAAACACGACGACACTGTTGTTGAAAACGGTTTTCTTCGTGGGCCAGACAACCTTCTTCCATTCGGATTTCAGGTCCTTGAACCACTTTGCGATGCCGTTTTTCTTTTTGGACTTTTTGTCCTTCTTGCCGGGCTTTTCCGCAGCAATCTGATCCTTGTCCTTAGCCATGGTTTGTTCCTTTCCGCACATCAGTCACATGAACACAGTGTGATGCATCATGCTTCTGTTATGCTGTGGTATGGAGCGGCAGTCTGACGGCGTTTTGTGCCAAACGCGGCAATTACCGCAGGGAGTGAATGGTTCGGATTGCGGTCGCTTATTTGGTTTCCTTGTGAATGGTGTGCTTGTTGCAGAATCTGCAATGCTTCTTCATTTCGAGTCTATCGGGGTCATTTTTCTTGTTCTTCTTAGAAACATAGTTTCTGCGCTTGCATTCTGTGCAAGCAAGTGTGATTTTAACACGCATTGTTTCGGCACCTCCTGTTAAAATTTTCCCGCGTTCTCCGATCTGAGAAATGGAGCAGCGGAACGAAAGCTTGCCTCCCTCTTTTTTGCATGGGCGGAGCTTGGAAATCGCGGCACAGCGATATCCACCGGAAGAAATCCGGGCACAAAAAATGCACCTCCGCAAAGAGGTACATCTATCATATCATAAATCCATTCGTTTGTCAAGCATCTGCGGATGCTTTGGCGTTTTTGACGAAACGGGGCATATTTCATCTGCTCAAATTCGCCAAAATGCGGATGAGAGGGGATAAACTGCGGTTCCGACGCGGAATCGCAGTTTATCTCAGGCTTTCTTATGTTTTTGTTTTTTCCACGCCTCACGCAGTGCGAGGTAGCAGCGGAATGCGGCGTCGGCGGTTTCGGGGCTGCATTCGGTGCCGTAGACAGCCTGTTCGAGGCCGTTGCGCATCGGCGCGGTATCACATTGGAGCTGTTGTTCCATTTCCTCACAGAGACAGCGGGCGGTTACGGCGGGATCCGCGTCCCATTCTTTCCGGAGACGGGCGAATGCTTTTTCGACCGCGGCACCGTCACGGCGGCTTTCGTACCAGCGGCAGAATGCACGCTCTCTGAAATACGGGAGAATGATCGTCAGCATCAGGATCAGCAGCAAGGATACAGCCAGCAGAATCAGACCTGCAAGCTGGAGGGTGCGGATAATATTCTTGGCGGAAGCGGGGGCTGCCGCATTGAAATCCGGTGCAGTCGCGTCCATTGACATCCAGCCGTAGCCTGCGATATAGACATCTGCGAATGCATGGCCGTGCTTGGTGGTAATCACGAAATCATACCGGTCGGATCTGGAGTGTTCACTCATCGAATAGCCTTCGACATAGCGTGCAGGAATACCGGCGGCACGGCAAAGCTCTACCATTGCGGTTGCGAATTCATAACAGACGCCTGTTTTCGATTCAAAGAGGAAGGTTTCGACGTTTTCATCCTCCGCCTTGACATATTCGAGGTCATAGATATAGTCGCCGTGTGCGAGGTAGTCACAGATCGCAGAAGCTTTTTCGTAATCGGAGCTGCATCCGCTTGTCAGTTCTTCCGCGAGCTGAAGAACGCGATCGGGTGTTTCGGAATGAATCGCCGAGAATTCATATGCCGCGTCCGCAGCCACAGATCCGGAAAAGACATCTTCCAGCGTGTCGCGTGCATCCTCCGAGAGATCTTTACAGGAGAATATCATTTCCGACAGCATGGTGAGCCAGTCCTCGAAATTCTTATCCGCCATCATGTACTGAACAGCGGCTTCCTGTGCGATCGCGTCACTTAAATAGAAGGACGTAAATTCCTCACGGTAGACGCGTGACGGGGCTTTCCGGTAAATGATGCCGGTTAAATTCTGCTGGATGGGGTGTGCGGTCGCGACCGTATAGGTCTGGTTTGGTGCGATGTAGATATTGCTGTTGAAGGCTGCGGCGTGCATTGTAATGGTATGGAGGTAATCTTCGGGGCTGAGCGCAGTATCCGCGATTTCGGAGAATCCCCATTTTTCTGCAAAATCGGGGTGGCGTTCCGAAACCTCCCGCAGCAGCAGATAAATATCATATACAGTAGTGGGGTGTGCGGAAGTTGGGATTTGTTTGCGATACTCCGAGAATTCCGTGAGCGCGGTCCGGAATGTCGGATATACATTCCGCTCGGCTTTATTTTCTTCGTCCATATATGCGGCTTCCCAGGAGTCGGTATCGTAGTGATAACGGGCAAACGTGGCGCGGCGGAGGTTGGCGGGTATATCCGCGTTGGCATAGTAAAGCGTCTGTGCGCTGGCGCCGGGGAAGGCTGTGCCGCCGTCACTTTCGGACTCGAAGCCTGAGATTGCGTTCAGAAGCGCATCGGTAAACGCCGCCATGTTAATCAGGCCTTCGATATAGCTTCGGTCTTCGTGTACCGTCGGCTTCGGCAGCATCAGAACGATGATACAGGCGCCGGCGAGGAAAAGTGCGCCAGTGCGCCAGCCGGAGCGGTCGGAAATTTCAGGACGCGGATTGTTCAGGAGCGTCTGTGTGGAGACGGGCTGCGCGGTACAGGTCAGTCCATCATCGGGGGAATACTGCTGAACGATTTCAGGGTTTTCGTTATGGAGCTGGCGGCAGAAAATCATGACCGCAAAATAACACGCGAACAGCAGGATGATGCAGAGTACGGGCATGACTTCGGCTTCCTTTGCATAAATCGCGAACGGGAAGCAGAGGATTGCGAATGACATCAGGATGCGGTATCGTACAATGGTAAAATAGTAGGTAACGAACCCGATGAAGAAGGTGAATAAGAGGAAGATCGCGATTGTATAGGGGAGATAAACTGCATTGAGAACGGACTGCGGCGTGAGGAACCAGATATAGAAATCAATATCATTCATATTATTATCCGGCACAAAGAGATTATTGGTCATCGAAGGGTTTTCACCGATGACAATCATCGTCAGCGCGAGCGCGAGTGTCACAAATCCTGCGGCACAAAAACAGATGCCGCCGAGGAAGTGATGTTTTTCGACGAACCGGAACAGCTTGAACAGCAGCAGCTCCGCAAAGAAGCTGAGTATCGCCCAGACCGGCGTCATTGCCGCGAAATAGTGGTACATGATTGCGGTAACGACCGTGACCGCGAAATAAAGCGGCAGCCTTCTCGCGTCAAGAAGCCATTTTATCAGCCGGCTCTCTGCGAACCGTTTCAGCGTTGCTGTCATTGCAGGAATCCCTCCTTTCTTTGAGACTTCCGCCGGCAGGATGCAGGGATCATCTGTGTGCAGGCGTTAGATTATGCTCTTTATCGGTATACCAGAGCGAAGCATTTTTCGGGAGTGAAAGATTTGCGTGTACGGAATCGGCATCCGATTTCGGAATGACCACATACAGGGATGACGCAGGGAGCTTTTCGAGTCTAGCGGCTTTTTCGGTGTCCATATGGGAGGTAAAGTAGAGTGTAATCGCCTGATTTTCCTGTGCTGCCGCCGCCGGCAGCAGATCACAGCTGAATTCCGAAATCGGGCGGAAGCCGCCGCGGAGGATGGTGAGTGCTTCACTGTCGATCTGGTCGGGGGAATCGACCGACACTCTGACCCACTGTGAATTCTCGTCGGGGTAATGCAGAACGCTCGGGAAGCCCTGAGACGCACAAAGCTTCAGCAGACCGAGTGCGGATTCGAGCAGCCGTTCTTCCTGTTTCAGCTTCTCTTTCATCGGCATCTCATCAAAGCTCCGCAGGAAATCCAGTACAACGGAAAGTTTTGTCAGCGCGACCGGCTCATCCATCCGTACCTGAAGGCGGTGACGTTTGGAGGAGAGTTTCCAGTTGATGCGTTTTAAGGGGTCGCCGGGGATATAATCCCGATGCTCATAGCCGGCGGTTGAAACTGCGGAATATACGGGCGTATTATCGGATTCATCGTCTGCGGTTGCCGCTTCGTTGGAAACGGTACGGAACAGCTCATTGCTGACTTTGAGCTGTGGGATTTCGGGGAGAATGAGGATGCTGACCGGCTGGATTTCCGGCATCCGGAAGCGGAACATGGCGAGAAAATCCGAGAGCATAAGCTCCGAGACCGATATTCTGCCCATACCGCAGTATTGACCGCTGACCGGAATGGTCAGCTTTTTTCTCTTTTCCGTTCCCATCGAGCATCTGAAATAGAGTGTTTCGGGTGTGGGGAGCTTATGGATGAGCTTCCGCCATTCCTTATACCGCTTGACATAGCGCAGATAGGAAAAGAAGCCCTGACCCGGCTGCGGTTCGGCAGGAAGGGGCTTGGCATTGGCGTCGATGGGGAAGAAATGTTCGTCCGCGGTCAGCTTCAGCCGCAGAAACGGCATCGGCAGCACGGTCTTTTTTTCGAGTATGAGTGTCAGCGTGGTAGATTTATGCTTTGCGGTGCTGTCAGGAAGCTGGAGAGAGATTGTCAGCGAACGGCGCACCCAAAGCGTCACGATCAGTGAAAGAATCGGCATCACAATCAAAAATGCGAGCATCATCACACCGATCTGACCATCGAAATAGAGCATGAACAGAACCGCCACGCAAACGGCACAGATATATCCCGGTGTCATTGACAGGAACCTGTTTCCATCGGGACGGGGACTTTCGCGAGGATTTCGCGGAGCAGCAGTGATGCGTCCGAAAATTTGGTTTTGCCTTTTGGGGAGAGGATGAGGCGGTGAGAGAGAACGTGTTCGGTAATCGCCTTGACATCATCGGGCAGAACGAAATTTCTGTCGGAGAGGAAGGCTTCTGCTTTCGCCGCTTTATAGAGTGCGATGGAACCGCGGGGGCTTGCGCCGAGCGTCAGCATATCATTGGAACGGGTGGCAGCGACGATCGAGAGGATATATTGCTTGACGGCGTCGCTGACGAATATACTGCGGACCTGATCCTGAAGCCGGAGGATATCTTCCGGCGAGATCGCAGGCTGAGTGATATTGAGGAGGGGGTTGTGATGTTCGGTACGGGAAAGAATCGAAAGCTCCTCGTCAGCGGTCGGATAGCCCATGCTGATGCGCATAAAGAACCGGTCCATCTGTGCTTCGGGGAGGTGGTAGGTTCCGTAGGTTTCCACAGGGTTCTGGGTTGCGAGTACCATAAACGGCTGCGGAAGCTTATGGGTTACACCGTCGATGGAGACCTGCTGTTCCTCCATGACTTCGAGCAGTGCGGACTGAACCTTCGGGGAAGCACGGTTGATTTCGTCCGCGAGGAGGAAGTTGCACATCGCCGCTCCGGCACGGTATTCGAGTTCAAAGTTCTGCTGATTGACCATAGAAAAACCGGTGATATCGGAGGGCATGATATCGGGCGTCAGCTGGATACGATTAAAGGAGCCGCCGACAGATTTTGCGAGGGAAGCAGCGAGCTGCGTTTTACCGACGCCCGGAACATCCTCGATGAGGATATGGCCGCCGCAGAGAAGACCTGCGAGGACGCGGCGGATGACATCGTCCTTACCGACGATGACTTTCGAGATACTATCGGAAAGCTTCTGGAGTTCGGGTTGCATATGCTTGCACATCCTTTCGAACGAATGAAATCGACTGTATAAATCCGCGCCGCAGCAGATGGGAAGGGGCTTGAGGCTGAGCGGCGGCACATCTATTTTTCAGCTTCCTATCAGTATATCATATTTTTGACAAAATAGCAAGAGAAAAAGATGAATTTCGGGCGGCTTTATTTTTTGTTAATCACTTGACATGAACACGAAAAAAAGGTATAATAAGACTGGGTTATTATACGCCTGCCGCCGGAGAGATCAGAAAGGCGGCGTGAGATACCCGCGGAAAAGCAATACAGAGACCCCATAAAGGAGGCAATGTGCGTTGTTTTGCAAAAATTGCGGTGAGATTCTGACGGATACAGAGGTTGCCTGCCGCCAGTGCGGCTTTGCAATCGGAACGGGCAGCAAATTCTGTGAGCAGTGCGGCTCGGAAACCCCTTCTTACGCAGTCGTCTGTGACCTTTGCGGAAGGAAAGTCGAGCGGGATGATGCGTCACAGTTTGCAGCACAGTATGCATCAGAACCGGCACCCGTCTATTCGTCCCAAAATCATACAGCCAAGCGCGGCGGAACCTATGCGGGATTTGCGGCGCACCAGCAGGCTCCGGTTTATCCGGCTGCATCCAACCAACCGGATGCGATGCGCGGTGCATCACCCTACCCGACGCCGGTGAGCAGTACCGAAGGCATCTGGCTTCAGGAACAGAAAGCGGCACCGGTTGCACCGGCAAATGCCTGTAAGCGCGGAACCGCGGCAATACTCGGATTTGTGCTCGGAATGCTCGGCGTACACGACTTCTATCTCGGAAAACAAGGCGCAGGGATTGCGCATCTTATGCTGACGATTTTCGGCGGACTGCCGATATCCTGGTTCTGGGCAGTCGTCGAGTCGATTGATATTCTTTCGAATAAGAATTATAAGGACGGAAACGGCAATCTTCTGGAATGATTGCGAAAAGGGACAATTTTCCGATTCCGGACATATGACTATATAACTATAATAGTAAAAGAACAGGAGTGTGATTCACGATGATGTTTTGTAAGAATTGTGCAGAAGTATTGACGGATGGTGATATCGTCTGCCCCAGCTGCGGCTTTGCCGCCGGTACGGGCACGAAATACTGCGGCAGCTGCGGCACTATGATTATGGCAGGTGCGATTGTCTGTGAAATCTGCGGCAATCCGATCCCGCAGCTCGGTTCATCCCCCCGTATGGCAGATCCGAATCCGCCCCAGCCGACTTCTGTTACATTTAAACCCTTCGGTTCTTCTGCGGCAGCCAGCAGCGTAATGATGGAGGATATCGGCGCGGTTCCGACCCCCCAGCCGACCCAGACCTTCGGTCAGACGAATGCTTACGGCCAGCCCCAGAGTACAGCCGGAACCGATGCGTTCGGCCAGCAGAATTCTTTTGGTCAGACCAATGCTTACGGTCAGCCCAACGCCTATGGTCAGACCAATGCCTACGGGCAGCCCAACGCCTATGGTCAGACAAATGCCTACGGTCAGTCCAACGCTTACGGCCAGACAAATGCTTACGGCAATCCGCAGGCAGGTTATGTGCCGCAGGCGCAGACCCCCGCATATTTCGGGGAATCTCAGAAATCCAGAACCACAGCCGGAATTCTCGGGCTTTTGCTCGGTATGTTCGGCGCACACAATTTCTATCTCGGCTATACCGGAAAAGCTGTTGCACAGCTTCTGCTTACACTGCTTTCCTGCTTCCTCCTCAGCTTTATTCCTGCAATATGGGGTATGATTGAGGGAATCATGCTGCTTGCCGGCGGTATCGAAAAGGATGGCCAGGGGTTGACGCTGAAAGACTGACGTTTGATATTTTTCTCTTTTTTGCAGTTTGTAAATTCAGGTTATTTTAAGCAGGGGGCTTTATAATATTTTTGCAGCCGCATGGGCTGTGCATAGAGATAGAAAAAATTCAGCGAGTAAGGAGGGAGGCGCATTCCTGCGGTTCCGCTTCGTATGGAATGCACATCAGATGGCTATTAGCACATTCCAACGCCGTGAAGTCAAGTTTTTGCTGAATCAGGACCAATATCTCGGTCTGCTTCCTGTTGTTCATGAATATATGAATCCGGATAAATTCTGCATCGACGGAAAAGAATACGGCATCTACAATCTCTATTATGATACACCGGATAATTTCCTGATCCGGCAGTCTATCGAGAAGCCCTACTATAAGGAAAAGCTGCGGCTCCGCAGCTACTATTCGCCCGCACAGGCTGATGATCACGTTTTTCTTGAGGTGAAGAAGAAAATCGGCGGTATCGTCACAAAACGCCGCGTTTCCATGACGCTGAGCGAGGCGGAGGCATACATCCAAACACGTGTCAAGCCTTACTATGAGCGATTCATCGACCAGCAGGTTATGAAAGAGCTGGATGTGTTCTTGAACTTTTATGATTCCATCGCACCGCGTCAGTATATCAGCTACCAGCGCGAGGCTTTCTTTGGGAAAGAGGACGGGGAATTCCGCCTCACCTTCGACCGGAAGATTACTGCGCGCAGAGATGACCTTTCGCTCGGCAGAGAAAGCTACGGCGAACAGCTCATCCTCCCTGACCAGCGCCTGATGGAAATTAAAGTCCCCGGCTCGATTCCGATGTGGCTGAGCAATGCGATGTCCGAACTCGGCATCCGCAGAATCAGCTTCTCGAAATACGGAATCGCTTATAAAAACCATGTCCGCAGACAAATTGAAGCTGCAAAACAGGACATCGAAAGGAAGGCAAGTTATGCTTAATCTCTCCGCTCTCAGTTCATCCAAATTGTTCGCACGCGTATTCAGCGATCAGTCCGAATTCAACCTCAATATGCCAACTGTCGGTCAGGTCTCTGCTTGTGTGCTGACCGCACTCGTTGTCGGTCTGCTGATTTCCCTCGTGTATATGTTTACACACCGGAAGGAAGGTTACAGCCAGAGCTATGTGCTGACGATGCCGATGCTCTCGACGCTGGTATGCGTTGTCATTATCATGATGTGTGTACTCGCGAATACGACCGCCGGTATGACCGCCGCAATCTCGCTGACCGGCGCATTCTCGCTGGTACGTTTCCGCAGTGCGCCCGGAGATCCGCGTGATATCGCCTATATCTTCTTCGCAATGAGCATGGGTGTTGTCTGCGGTATCGGCTTTGTCGGTTATGCATTCCTGTTCTTCCTCCTTGTCAGCGCAGTCCTCGTGATCTTCCACCTCACCAATTTTGCCGCTCCCAAGGTTCAGGATATGACGCTCAAGGTCACAATCCCCGAAAATCTCAACTACAATGGCCTGTTCGATAAGGTCATGGAGAAATATACGACAACATGGCGTCTGCGCCGCGTCAAGACAACCGATTTCGGTACACTCTTTGACCTCGTTTACGCAGTCCGCGTGAAAACAGATGCAGACCAGAAAAAATTTATTGATGATATCCGTGCGCTGAACGGCAATCTGAATGTCACACTGGTTCTCTACCGCTATGACGATCAGATTTATGATACGAAAGCAAAATAAGACGAACGAATGGTGCAAAAAGACTGAGCCTCTGAGAAAGACTTGGTCTTTTTGTGCATCCATAGAAAGGAACCACGTATGAAAAAGGATAGACGCTCTGCGCGCATCTGTGCAGTCCTGCTGGCAGCTCTGCTTTCCGTCTGTCCGCTGAGCGGATGTGACAGCGAAAGTGATCTTGCGGAAAATTCCGGCGTGACAACCACAATCCCCTCGGATGATGAGGACGAAGACGATGATGATGACGACGAGGATACCGACAAGAAGAACGAGAAGGAGGACAAGAACGATAAGAAGAATGAAGATAAGAAAAAGCCCGATGCGGACAGCAGCGGTCAGTCCGGTACAGAACCGGTCGGTACTGATGTAACGGACGGCGGCGCATCCGAAGGTACACAGGCACCGGCTTCTGCAACAGACGCGCAGGATGCACAGGGAGGACAGTCCTCTGCTGCAAGCAGCGCGGCATCGACATCCTCGACGAAGCAGACCTCGAAAACTACTACCACAACCAAAACAACCGCACAGACTTCTGCTTCGACTTCGACAACGGAAGAAACACCAAAAGTCAAAGAAACCAAGTATATCTACCTGCAAGGCAATTCCGCCCAGTATCAGGGTACCGGCATTACGGTTTCCGGCAGCACCATTACCATTACAAAAGGCGGAATCTATCAGATTTCCGGTACGCTTTCGGATGGTCAGATTTATATTATGACGGACGATAAGAAAGTGTATTTGCAGCTTGCGGGATGTGATATCACCAATCAGGCAGGCTCTGCGATCAACTGTCAGCAGGTAAAGAAGCTGACCATCCAGACGATGCCCGGTACGGTGAATACCATTTCTGACGGCGGTACGCATGATGCGGATAAGGGCGCGATCTTCACCGAGGATACGATCATCTTCGAGGGTGAGGGTACGCTGAATATCAACGGCAGATATGCCCACGGTGTCCAGAGCGATGATGATATTATTATCAACAGCGGCATCATCAATATTACTTCTACGAAGAGCGGTCTGCACTGCAACGATGGAATCGACATCAACGGCGGCACCTTATTCTGTGACGGCGGTACGAACGGCATCAAAACTGATGGCTATATCAATATCAACGGCGGCGAATCCATTCTCATCGGCGGTGTACGGGAAGAAAAGGGCGCAATTTATTGTGACGGAACCTTCGCGGTCAACGGCGGTACGGTATATGCAATCGGCAATACCTGTACGATGCCGGATAATTCCGCCTGCGGCGCACCGGTTATGGGCGCAGTATTTTCTGCCGCACAGCCTGCCAATACGCTGGTACAGTTCGCTCAGGCAGGAAATACGATTGCGGCATTCACCTCGCCGCGCAGCTTTAAATATGTCGTATATGCCGGCCCGAATCTGAATGTCAATACTGAATATACCGTCAGCTACGGCGGTTCAGTCAGCGGCGGTACATCCGAACATTATGTCACAAAAGGCGGCGCATACAGCGGCGGTACGGATGGCGGAAAGCTGTTCACCGGAAGCGTTGTGACATTCTATCAGGTACCCTGAAAACCATAGTTCTATCAACGAAAAAGCATCCGGCTGTACGGTCAGCCGGATGCTTTTGTTTTGTGGTGTCTTGTGATAGGATGGTATATGGGGCGCTGCCCCGCACCCTGTTTATATGTATCTCCGATGGAGTTATTATGGGGCGCTGCCCCAAACCCCGCCAAAGGGATACTATCCCTTTGGAATCCCATTTAAGAAATAGGATAGAATGTACGCTATATCGTAAGAGCACGCCGATAGAGGGGGATGGGTAACGGAAAGGGGATTGAAAGGGGAAAAATCATTATCCTACCAGTCCCGAACGCTCAATACCCTCGGTGAAATGCTTTTGCAGACAGGCATACAAAATCAGCATCGGCGTAATGGATATCAGACATCCTGCTTCCAGCCAGACGATTTTTTCGCGCGCGCTGACATTGGCATTGGCATTTTTAAAGATCTCGATATTGATCGCGGCATCCAGATTCTTCAGCACCAGCGCCATTGTTTTTGTGTTGGAGAAGAATACCGAGGATGTGTAGAAATCATTCCAGTACCAGACGATAGAGAATAAGAATACCGTAAGGAAAGCCGAAGCGGCGTTTGGTGCCATCACGCGCAGGAAGGTGCCGAGCGGCCCGCAGCCATCAAGATAGGCGGCGTCCTCCAGCTCCTTTGGCAGTCCGCGGAAGAACTGGCGGAAAATGAATATCATCAGACCGGCACGAATGCCGTTGGCTGTCATCGCAGGCAGGTACATCACCGCATAGCTGTCAATGAGGTTGACGGTACCGAAAAAGAAGTTCTTGAATGTCATATAAAGGGGGATCGAGATGACCTGAACGGGAACGAGTATCATCAGGATGACGATTCCGAACAGGAGTTTTTTCCCTTTGAACTGAAATCTTGCGAAGCCGTAGCCTGTGACGGCACAGGACAGCACCTGAAAGACCGAACAGCCGAGATTGATGAGGATGGTGTTGACAAGAGGATTTCCGCGGTTCAGCGGGGAACGAAGAAGCCCCATCGCCTGAATTGTCTCTTTCATCACCTTGAGTGAAACATGGCGCGGAATCCAGATAATGGTCGGATCGTTCATGTCTGACGCACTCCGGAATCCGTAGCTGACCATAAAGATCAGGGGTGTGAGAATCACAAATCCCAGTCCGAACAGGATGAGGAAGCGAAAAACCGGCCAGATATTTTCGACAAGCCGTTTTTTTCGGAGGTAGAAGATTTCCTTGCGGCTCATATTCTGCATCCGGATCTGCATCGCCTCTTTTTTGGACATTCCGTTTCCGACTGTATGCGGTGTTCTGAGATCGGGGATTGCGGATTCTGGGATGCCGGATTCCGCGGCGGCAGGCGGTGTCGGTGTTTCAATGACTTCGGGAGCCTTGGGATTCTGTTTTGTATTCAAGTTCCAGCACCTCCCTTAGTCCACTTCATAGAAGATATAGCGGTTGATGATGCCGACCGTGATTGCCAGCGCGAGAATGACGATGAGGAAATAGCTCCAGACCATTGCGGCGGCATAGGCATAATCCCAGTCGAGCTGTTTGGAGAGGACTCTTGCCATGACGCTGTTATCGGCGGCGGTAAAGGCATCAATGATGGTATAGATAAAGTTTGCGAGAATCATCGGACTGACATAGGGGAGAGTAATTTTCCAGAAATATTCCCAGGCGGTCGCACCCTCCATGGATGCGGCTTCTTTCGCGGAGGGCGGGATATTCTGGAGTGCGGCAAGGAAGATGAGAATCTGGATGCCGCTGTTCCAGACAAGCCCGAAGATATTGGTGGTAACGGTATTGATGACGCTCGAAAGATTGTCCGAAATATTCATCACACCGAGAAATTCCAGCAGTTCATCGACAATATCGGTTTCAAAGAGGGTGGAAAACTGTGCACCGCTGTCCGCACCGGTTGCGGCGATATCACCGTTGATGATATTATAGACCGGGCCGGTTGCGATGATGACGGGGAGAAAGAAGACTGCGCGTGCAAAGCCTCTGCCCTTGAATTTCTGATTGAGGATAACAGCAATAAACAGCGAGAAGATGAGAATCAGCGGCGTTGTCAGCAGCGTATCCTTCAGTACGGAAATCAGGTGTTGTTTATAGTACGGGTCTTGTACGAAGACATACCGGAAGTTCGCAAGCCATCCGAAATCGGAAATGCTCAGCCACGCCTCACGCATTCCGCCGACATCCGGCTTGAGGGAATTGTTATCCATAAAGCAGTAGCAAAGGGATTTTCCGAGGGGGATGAGGAAAAAGAGGATCGTACCGACGAGCCAGAGTGCCAGAAATCCATATCCATACAGGGCTTTTCGGCGTTCATATGATAAGCGGTGCGTCTGATTGCGCAGTTTACGGGGTTTGCTGATGGATGATTCCGCCAAGTCCTGCATCTCCTTCCGTATGATAATCTGACAGGGCATAGGTTTTTCCCTGAAGGGTGACGGCTGCGGCATCCAGATCGGTCAGAATTTCGATGCCGTTTGCATAACGTGTCAGGATCGTATTTTCGTCTTCGCGGTAGCTGATGATATAGGAATCGCTGACGGCGGTAAGGATATCCTTTAAGAACAGGTAGTATTCTGCGGCGGAGCGAATCCAGTTTGCATCGTTTGCATAGTAGTACACATCAAAATCGGTATCCTTGAGCTTACTGATATCGGCGTGGAGAAAATCGAAGCTCAGATTGCTGCCGGTAGCCGCCGAGCGGAGCAGAAGTTCTGTGGGGTCTGCCGAAGCATTGACCGCTTTGGTGGTATAGGGAATGACGCCGTGCATCACCATCTGATAGAGCGGTACATCTGCGTCAAAGAGATTGAAGCCGCTCGAAGAAAGGGGCATATCGGTAATGATATCGGTATAGGGGAGTATATAGGCATTGGGATCTTCCGAGAGAATCTGTCCGACATTCGAATGCAGGCAGCTGAGGCTGTTTGCGACCTGAGACTTTGCCTGTTCCCGGGTAACGGTTGATTTTTTGTCATAATCGCCGTAGAGGGAGGAGGAAAGCGCACCGACTGCAACCGCGGATAAGCCATTCTTCCGGGCATTCTCAGAAAGCTTTTTGTAGAGTGCGTCAAAAGCGGAAGGCGAAAGCAGCGACATCGGTTTTTTATCGCTGTACGGAACGCCGTAAGCACGTTCATAATCGACAATACGGGCGAATGCGCCGGAGACGCGCACCGCGGTATCGCGCAGCGCATAATAGCCGTTTCCGGAATAGAATGCAGTATTGCTGACGCTGGGATAGAAGTCGATTTTCTGTGTTTCGAGATATGTCTTGAGCTGGTCGAAATCTTCCGCGCCGCCGAGGACTGCGGAAGGCTTTGCCTTATAATCCACTTTTCCGCTGATACCGGCATCCGTCCATTGATGGAGGGTGAGGGTGAGATCGGATACCCCGTTCGCTTTCAGCTGCTCCAGAATATTTTGTGTGTCGGTATAGCTTGTCATGCAGGTTTTCATGGAAACGGGGAAGCCGAGGATATTTTTCTGTTTCATACAGCCGCCGTAGATATCGACACAAAGCGTTGTCGAATCGGGCTTTGCCGTCGGAACAACACCGCACTCGGAAAGCAGATATTCCCGATATTTCGCAGCAATATCCACCGTATCGAGATCCTTGCTGTGATCGGCATTGACCGCATCTTCGCTGCAAAGCGGATAGTAGCGAACGGCGATGTCGGCAGGTTCGATATTCTTTTCGTAGATATCGAGCGCATTGATGCTGTCGCCGCCGAGGTAATAGGAATCGGGTGCGCGCAGCACGAACTGGAAGTAGCAGCGGTTATATTCGGTATTGGACTGTCCGGTGCCGCTGACATCGGCATTGAGCATACAATTTCCGTCGCCGCCCGCAGCGATTGCGAGGATTGCATTTTCTCCCTTACAGATGCCGTACATCGGGAGTGAAACGCCCTCGACCGTCGGCCCCTTGGTCTGCGGAACGGCAGTTGTATCCGCGCCGTAAATCAGCTGGCTGTAGGTTTTGGCGGAATATTTCCGGTTATTGAAGTGAATGAGTGCGCCGCAGCCGTCGGGGATTACAAAATAACCTGTTTCTTCGGAATCCGCCGCGCCAAATGCGTTGAGCATAGAAAGCGACTGGGTGAGGATATATTTTTTGCTGTCAGGATCTTCTTTTCCAAATTTTTCTGTAATGCTCCGGCTGTCGATGCTGACCTCCAGATAATCTTCACAAAGCGTATAGGATACCGGAATCCGGATACCGGCTTTCCGGAAGAAATAGGTGACCTCTACACCATTTTCCATATCGCGGGAGGTGACCGTACATTTTGTACTGTCACCAGAACGATGTTTTGTGGAAGATCGGTTTTCCGGCTCGGCATAGGTCAGTACCAGTGCGGATTGCAGTTCTTTGGAAAGGACACGTGTTGCAATCTTGTCGCCTGCCGCATTGATGGGGGATGACCACCAGATATATCCGTTTTTGCGATTGACGAGGGCGAAGATATCCTCCGCTTCCTCGTCCTTTTCCAGTGTATCCGTATTCCAGACATACAGTGCGAGATTCTCGTTTTCTGCCGCACAGCGCATACGCTTCAGGACATCTTCCGCTGTGCGGTTTGTCCATGCCTCGGCGTCAGATGAAGCATCCGGCTGGGAAGCGTCGGGTACCGTATCGGAATCTTCTGCCGCAAAAGGGCTGAGCGGACAGTGGAATGACAGGAGACAGACTGTCGAGAGGAAGAACGCCATCCCTTGTTTCAGTATATTTCGCAATCTCTTCACCTCCCCTTATGTGCGAATCCGGTAGAGGATTTCGGTATAGAGCGAATAGAAAAAGACATAGACCTTCTGGAACAGGCTTAAAAAGAGGACTGCCAGAAAGAGGATGATGAGCATGGCGGCGAGGGTGAGGGCGATTGCCGCAAGGGTTTTGGGGAAGGAATACTGATGGACAGCCTTGATTGCCTGAAAGAGGAGGAGGGTTGACCAGAGGAGTCCGAGGTAGTATACGAGATGGAAGAAGACGGCTTCCTCCTGAATGAGAATATGGGAAAGCACGACATTGACAAATGTGGAGAGGATATACGGAATCAGCGCATAGGAGCTGTAAATCGTGATATTCCGGAGCGTGCCCTCTCCGTCGAGGAGTGTACAGACCGCCCAGTTTCCGACACACCATGTTCCGAAGTATACAAGGCTCTTCATGAGATAGGGGGTGACTGAAAAGAGTGCGTCCGGAAGCGGACGGAACTGGAATCCGCACCATCTGTCATAGGCGATCAGTGCAAAAAAGAGTGCGATGAGGATGACCGCAGTATACTTCAGCGTACCGCCTTTTTTCCAGCGCAGATCTTCAAATCCTTCGAACGGATGGAAGATGACGTGTCCGACCCATTGCTTCTGTGTCAGGTCCATCATGATAAGCCACCTCCTTGCGTGTCAGACTGTGCAGGCTGACCTGCTTTTCGTTTGCGGATGATGCGGCGCATCGCGAAAGCGGCTGCCCAGAGTCCTGCCGCCGCACCGAGGATTTCGGTCATATGTGCCTTGAGGAACTGTGCGCGGTATTTTGAGAACGCACGGTTATAGCGGCTGGAGGAATCTGCTTTTTTGGCGTATTCCATGGATTCCTGATACCTGCCCATATTATAGTAGGCACTGGAGATTCCGATATAAGCCCTGCGGTAGTTTCCGTCGTATTTCAGCACTTCCAGCCACGGCTCCAGTGCTTCTTCATATTTTCCTTGCTGATAAAGGGATGCGGCATTGTGGACGATCGCGCCGAAGGCAGTCTGTGAGAAGCGTGTGACCGTACCCTTGAGCGAATCGAGGACATAGATCTGCTCACAGTTTTCGCCTTTTGTTTCGACGGCAGCAACACCGCCCTGTGTAAAGCCGCCGACCTGATCACCGATGGTACCGAGGATAAAGAGGAGGTTTGCTTCTTCATCATACTGAAAGACTCTGCCGGTGGTGGTATCGAGACAGTTGATCGAGCGGTCATCCCCGATGTCGATATCAATGATCTTGGTCTGGTAAGCGGTACCGCCGTACCAGGTGGAAAATTCATCACCCCAGACGAATCCGGAGAGATGGGAAAAGAGATTATGTCCCTCCGGATTGACCTTTTTGACAATATCGGTATTGCTGTTTCCGGAGGAGGTTGAGGTAAAGATAAAGCCTTTTTCACGGTCGATATCAAAATTATCGAAGGCGGTCGGGGTATTGCGGACACGGTATTTTCTGGATTCTTCGGAGGAGATGCGGTTCCAGAAGTAGTTGGCGATGACTGCCGGTGTCCGTTTGACGCTGTTCGCACCGTAATAGCCGAGGAAGCTGCCGTCCCGATCGAACATTGCGGCACCTTTCGTGGTATTGCCGAGGATGATATATACGTTTCCGGCGTTGTCACAGAGGATTTTCTGCGGAAGGAAGGTAAGCTGCTGGTCATAGACCGGCGAGCTTGGCTTTTGGATGACCTGACGCACGGTTCCGTCGGGCTCGGCAATGAGTGCGCGGGCATTATCGGAGTCCGCGATATAGAGAAGTCCGGTATCGGGGGAAACATAGATGCCTTTTGGGTGATTGAGGGTTGTTTTCGTACCATCCGGGAGGCGGAAGCTGTCGTAGACGGCAAGCACTTCCGTAAAATCGGGATTGATCTTGACGATACGGTGATTTCCGGAGTCCGCGATATAGAAACAGTCGTCGATGTCCTTAAACAGGTCGGAGGGTTCGGAGAATGCAGAAATTCCGAGGTCAGTTCCGGAAACGGAGGTTTCTGCAAGATAGCCAGCCTGAGAGGGAATCGCTTCGCCGAGGTCGTTGTAGTGGTAGACATCATACGGTTCATCCGCAGATACCGAAAACGGCATTCTTGTCCAGAGCAGCAGCGCAGTCAGACCGCATACTGCCAGCCGCAGAGCGCGAACAGGACGCTTCATTGCGTTCCCTCCTTTCTGTGTAATCAGTCTTTGATGCCCGAATGCGCCATGGTTTCCATGACCTGACTCTGGGCGAGGATAAAGAACAGTACCGGCGGTAAAAAGAGGATGACTGCCGCCGCCATCGTGACACCCTGACGGGAGATACCTGCGGCAGCCGCCTGCTGGATCACGGTCGGGAGTGTTTTATAGGCTTCGTCATACACAAGACTTCCGCCTGTGATATTCCAGGCACTCTGGAACGCGAAGATTGCCATCGTCATGAGTGCGGGCTTCTGGTTCGGGATGACGATTCTCCAGCAGATTGCAAAAAGGCTTGCGCCATCCACCTTAGCCGCCTCAATCATGGCATCGGGAACGGAAGCCATGCTCTGGCGCATCAGATAGAGTCCCATTGTGGAGGCGACGGTCGGGAGAATCAGCGCGGCATAGGTATTGATGAGGTGGAGCTTCGCCATTACCATATACTGCATGAGATAGATGACATTGCTGTTATAGAGGAGCGAAAGCACGATGATACCGTTGATGAATTTTCTTCCGGGGAATCTGCATTTCGCAAGACAGAAAGCCGCCATCGAAGAAAAGACGCATTGTGCGACGGTGACAGCGACCGTCACGAGGATGCTGTTAAAGACATATCGGGAGAACGGAATCCACATCGCGCTGAGGACGCGGTAGGTGTCACGGAAATGGTCGAAGGTCGGATTCAGCGTATACCATTTCGGCGGAAAGAGGAACATTTCATTGACGGGCTTGACGCTGTTGACGAGCATCAGCCAGATCGGAAGCACCATAAATCCGCCGAGCACCAGCAAAAACAGGAAGATAAGGACAGTACCGCCGATTTTTCGTCCGGCAGGCCGGTTGGAGGCTTTTAATCTTTTTTGTTGATCCATAGATATCTCCGGCACCTCCTTAATCCATATATTTTCCGAGCACCTTGGAAATCAGGCGGTTACAGAGATACATCACCACAAACAGCACCATGCAGATTGCGGAAGCATAGCCCATTTCAAAGCGTACCCAGCCGTAGTCGAAGGCGTGCGTCATGATGGTATGAGCGGCATAATCCGTGCTTGGGAAGCCGACGAGGTTTCTTGCGACGATATCGGCGGTAAAGGCAGAAACGATCTGCATCACCGCAGCAAACATCAGTGAAGGCCCCATGCAGGGGATTGTGATATAAATCAGTTCCTGGAAGCGATTGCGGATGCCCTCGATCGCACCGGCTTCATACATACTGCGGTCGATATTCTGGAAGCCTGCGCGCATCGCAAGGAAGCCGGCACCCATACTGACCCAGAGCTGGACGAGGATGACGACGGGGAGAATATAGTTGGAATCGGTGAGCCATTGGATGGCGGAGGTGGTGATTCCGAGGTTCATCAGTGCAGAATTCGCGATGCCATAGCTGTCGCCGGAGAAGATGAGCTGCCAGACGGCATAAACGCCCGACGCCATGGACGGCGCATAGAAAATCAGCGTAAAGATGACGCGGAGTACGGGCCGCATCTCGTTGATCAGCCATGCCAGAAGGAAGCTGAGGATATAGCTGATCGGGCCGGTAAAGACAGCGAAAATGAGGGTGACACGAATCGAGTGGATAAAGATGCTGTCGTTGAGAAAGAGGTTATAGAAGTTACTGAGCCCGACAAATTTCGGCGGGAATTTTGCCATATCAAAATCCGTCAGACCGATGGGGAGGGACATGACAACAGGGATGACGGTAAATACGAAGAACAGCACCATAAACGGCAGCATCATCAGATAGACATCGCGATTCTGTCTGACCTGACGCCAGAGCTGGCGGCGGCGTTCTTTTTTGGATTTCAGACCGATTTGATGTGCTTCCAAGCAGTCGTCCTCCTTTCCGTGGGGATTATTCGAGACCGAGGTTTTCACGCTTTCGCCGGATCTCGTCATTCATATCGCTGTTATAGTACATCAGGGTATCGCGCGGATTTTCATTGTCGTTGACTGTTTCGCGGAATGCGTTCATAATATTGCGGGTTACGGCATAGGAAGCGGGGAGAATCGGGATTTCTTCGAGCGATTCCCATTGCGCTTTCAGGACATCGAGTTCTTTCGCGGACCAGTTCAGCTTTGAGAGTGCTTCGAAATTTGCCGCCTCATAGCGTCCCATCTGACCGAGCAGCCCCTCGATATTGGCACCGTATTCCGCCTGTACCTCCGTGGAGCAGAACCATTTTACGAATGTCCATGCGTCATCGGGGTGTTCGACCTGGCGGAAGATGACAGCACCGGTGCCCGAAGAATTGGAGGCATGGCTGAAGGTACCGTCGGGTCTTACTGTTCCGGGCATCACCGTGAAATCCCAGAGTCCGCGGATTTCGGGTGCCGCAACCGTCAGCTGATTGGCGAAGCTGTAATTGGCGATGACCATCGGGTACTGACCGGTGCGGAAATAGCTGTACGGGTCATAGGTCTGTGCGAATTTATAATCGGTATAGAAGTCTGTCCATTGTTCAAAGCATTGGACAGCGGTGACGGTATCGAACATCGTTTTTGTCTGGCGCGGGTCATAGTAATTCAGTCCTGACTGCAGCATCAGCGCTGCAAAGGTATGGCCGGCTTCGGTGGACGGTGCGACATTCGTATTCGGGAGCACCAGTCCGACGCCGAGATGTCTGCGCTGGAGCGCAGGAAGCATATTGACCAGATCCTGCCATGTGCGCGGCAGGGCTTCAAATCCAAGATCCGAGAGGATGTCGGTGCGGTAAAAGAGCATCGTCCAGCTCTGGGTCAGGGGAATTCCGTATATATTCCCGTTATAGGTATAGGGTACGGCAGCTTCGGGATGGAAGGGTGCGAGGGTATCTTCGATGTCATCATAGCGGCTGAGATCAACGAGAAGATCGCGGCAGGCAAGATTGATCGGGAATTCGCCGCCGAGGAAGAGTGCGACATCCGGCCCCTCATCCGCAAGGGTTGCTTCGACCACGCCGCCTACGACCAGATTGACTGCAATCGGGATATCGGGATATTGCTGTGCGAAATCGTTCTCCACGAGTTCCTTGACAACGAGCGCCTGATCTCTGCCGAGATTGACCCAGACTTCGATGACATCTTCATCTTCTGTATCCAGATCGGAGAGCGTGGTATATTCTTCGCCGAACGAGCCGAAAAATGCCTTCCAGCGGAATGCAAGCTGGCGGAAGAAGTTTTCCTTGAGCGGGGAGAACTCCGTGTCGGCGGACGTCAGCTCCAGATAATCAATTTCAAGCGGCTGATTGCGGTAGTCACAGATAAACGTGGAGATTGTGGAGATATTGTCCTTCATCTGTGTGACATAGCTCGGGATACGGCTTGGCTTTTCGAGACATTTATCGAGAATCACATACATTCTCTGGAGTGCGGCAGCCTCGGAGCCGAGTGTGCCGGAGAGTGTTTCGATGCCGTTTTGTGCGGCTTTCAGCGCATCCGAAAGCCGTTTGAAATCCGTGAGGAGTGTCGGAACACTCTCCTGTACATAATAATCATTGTACGGATCGGGATTCGGCCCCGTAATCATCAGAATCTGCTGATAACAGGTATTGAGGTCAGAGACAACGGATTCGAGATAGCGCATAGATTCTCCGATTTCGCCTGGAATGGCTTCGAGGGTGATGGTATGCTTCTGACCGGCGGAGAGGAAGAAGAATGCACTGTCACCGTCCGGTGCGGAAGGAACAGTGAGGTTCCAGTCGGTATCATAATAGAATCTGACCTGTGAGAAGGCGTCGTCCGCCACTTCCCCGTCAATATAGATGCGGCGGTTGGAATAGAAGCCGCGCATGACATTCTGACGCGCCTTGATGCCGAGGCGGTAGTAGCCGTCGCGGGAGAGTGCGTCTTCGGGGATTTCCCATGTGATGGTCTGACCGGCATGGTTCCAGTTTTCGCCGCCAATGGTATTATAGACCATTTTCACCGGATCGGAAGGTGATATCAGGTAGCTGTTATTGTCGTAAGCAGGACAGAGCGTGGGAGCAGATTTGTATACGGCAGCTTCTCCCTCCAGCCGGTAACGGGTGGAAGGTGTCTGTGCAAGCTGCTGTTCTGACGGGGGCTGATGCACAGGCGGCTGTTCCGGCTGACAGAAGCGGATGGATTCGATGCCGAGATTGGCTTTGACGCCTCTGAGGGTGATGGTATGGGTGCCGGCAGAGAGATAGAAGCGAAGCGGCGTATTGAATAAGCCGTCCGCGTCATACAGGAATGCGGTCTGCCATGCAGGCTGTTCGATTTGTGAAGGGCGGATCTGATTGCCGCGCGCATCGGTTTTGATTTCGGTTTTGTTGACAAAAATCTTATTGAGAGAGATACGTGCCGCGGATTCGAACGGCAGCGTACCGTCAATCAGCAGCTCGAATTCTATTGAATTGGAGGGGGATTTCAGCGCGTAATAGGAGAATTCGGCACAGTACACACCGGCTTTTTCGACCGCCAGCGTATAGGAGAGCTCTCCCTGCGGACTGTTCCAGATCAGGATATTTTCGCGTGCATCCGCATTTTCACCGACTGTACCGACTGAAAATGTGCCGTGTTCTGCGGCAGTGTACTGTGTACCATAGAGCATCAGCTCGGTATCGGGTGTCGGGGCGTCTGCATACTTGTCATAGTAATCGCTGTAACTGATCCGGCGATCGAATTTCAGCGTATAGTAATCTGGTTCGTCAGTCTCCGCAGACGGGGCTGCGGATAAGACGGAAGCATCCGCCGTTTTTGGGAGGTTCGATGCCGTGCAGGAAAGTGCAGCAGACGGCTGTACCGAAAGAAAGCCTGCGAGCAGTGCCGCTGCCATACGGCAGAATATATTCTGTTTCATCCGATTCCCACCTTCCTTGCCGATTCCGTATGCTCCGGATATTTGAATATAGTACGTATTTTCGTGCTTTTTCAACATCAAAAGCGATATAAGTCATAATACTCCATACTATTTCATTATAGCAAATCCGACTTTCTTTGTCAAGGATTTTGCGGATTTTATACGTTTTGAAAGCCCTTGACTTTTTCGGCTTCGGATGGTATCATTCAAATAGAATCTGCATAAGATTTTTATGCGGGAGCTCAGAAAAAAGGAGTGTTGAAATACGATGAAGCGGATGTTTGAGCGGATGCACATCATCAATGTTTTGCTGATACTCGTCGCCGGCATCATCAACGCCATTGGTGTAACGATGTTTTTGGCTCCTGTTTCGCTGTATGACAGCGGCATTTCGGGTACTTCGATGCTGCTCGGAGAGCTGACGGAGGGGAAGGTATCGCTTTCGGTTTTTCTGATTATACTGAATATTCCGCTGTTTATTCTGGGGCTCAGGCGTCAGGGCAGAAAGTTTACGATCTATTCTGCGATTGCGGTTGTCACCTATTCGGCTGCGGCATATCTGATTACGGATGTTCTGCCGGTGGATGTGTCGTTCGCCTCGCCGCTTGCGAAACAGGATTTGTTTCTATGCGCGATCTTCGGCGGTATCATCTCCGGAATCGGAAGCGGTCTGACCATTCGGTTTGGCGGTGCGATTGACGGGATTGAGGTGCTCTCGGTCCTGTTCGCAAAGCGGAT
Source organism: Oscillospiraceae bacterium (assembly GCA_017533485.1). Classification (GTDB taxonomy): domain Bacteria; phylum Bacillota; class Clostridia; order Oscillospirales; family Ruminococcaceae; genus Firm-04. The sequence goes on along the minus strand of JAFXIC010000049.1, from coordinate 7,245 downwards.
CGGCATCAGCGTCGGTACATTCGTGATGATCTATAACGTCATTCTGTATATTATCTGCGGAATCGCGTCGAACAGCTGGATTCTGCCGCTGTATTCGATTGTGACCTATGCGGCGGCGTCCAAGACGATTGATTTCATTGTCGAGGGCTTGAATAAAGTAAAAGCCGCAACGATTATTACCGAAAATCCGAATGTAATTTGTGAGGAGCTTTCGCGTGCGTTCGGAACGGGCATTACGGTTTCGGAGGTCAGAGGCTATTATTCCGGAAACAGCCGCACGATGATTTATATTATCATCAACCGGTTTCAGGTCTCTATGATGCGTGATATCGTCCACGCGCTCGATAAAAAAGCGTTTATTGCAATCAATGATATTGCGGACGTATTTTCCAATACGCCCTCTACGAAATGAGGAAACGGATGCAGATACGTTTGTTTTCGCGTAATATCCGATGAAGTGCCCGGACAGGGATGCGATAATTCCGCGGACAATCCGACCGCTTTTTTGACAAAGTATGAGATTTTTTGAAAAAACACTTGCAATTTTTCAAATTTGTGCTACAATAAGATTACCGGTATTCCATATCTTCGGGAATGTCGGAATATGGATAGGAGGTACAACGAAATGGCTTACATTATTTCTGACGAATGCATCCAGTGCGGTGCTTGTGCAGACGCTTGCCCCGTTGGCGCAATTTCTGAGGGTGACGGTAAGTACGTCATCAATGCTGATACTTGCCTCGACTGCGGCGCTTGTGCAGATGCCTGCCCCGTCGGTGCTCCTCAGCAGGGCTGATTTTCCACACAGAATACGGAACCAATCAGGCGGCTTTTTCAGAGCCGCCTTTTCCGTTTTTATATGGATTTTGTATTTCTTGAAAATATGCTTGCAATTTGACGGAGAATATGATATAATCAGAATATCGAGCGCATCCTGCCGCCAGGCGGTGCGATGGATGAAACCAAGAGAGAGGACTGTTCCGCTATGAAATATTTCCACAAATCCACAGCCCTGCTGCTTTCCGCGGCACTGCTGTTGTCCGCGTCCGTACTGAGCGGATGCGAGAGAAACAATTCCGGCGATGAAGGCAGCAAGGGTACTGTTTCCGAGGAAACAAAGCCTGCCGGAAAGCCGATTTATGCACCGACGATTCCGGATAATCCGATTGATGAAAGTATTGCCGGCAGCAATGTTGCTGCTGCGATCGGTACCGCGGTTGATTATAGCGGTAAGGTTTCTATGACCATTCATAATGTAACCGAGCTGGACGCGAAAGCCAGCACCGGCGGCAGATTCTTTGTTGCCGAGATGACGATTGCCAACCAGAGCAGTGAGCCGATCGACTGCTCGACCGGTACCCATTTCTCCCTCGATGTAGACGGCGAGGTTTCCTATATGCCTGTGATTGATGTCTCGGCAGCAATCTATTCCCGTCAGTATTATGCCTCCATCCATAAGGATTCCTATATGAACTTCAACCAGGAAATTGCTGTGGGTCAGAGTGTGGATGGCTATGTTGCATTCAAGACACCGGCAAGTTTTGATAGTCTGAAACTCGTCTATACACCCTATAAGTATTACAGCAACGATACCATCAGCTGTGAGATTACAGAGTCCGATATCACGCACTATAAGAATCCGTTCGGTCCGGCATCCGAGTAACGGCCATCGGGCGTATGTGCGGAGATGATCTGTTTTTTCCGCGTTTCTGTATTTTACGATCATCGAGAAAGAAAAATAACCGATCGGAATTTCCGGTCGGTTATTTTTATACGGCTCGAATGTTGTATATTATATATCAGAGAATCCGCAGCGACTTGGGACAATGTGTAAGATTGATCGGTGTGTCGCCGTGGATGAGAACCATGTCCTCGATACGGATACCGAATTGTCCCGCGAGATAGATTCCCGGCTCGTCCGTCAGGATCATGCCGTCTTCGAGCAGGGTTCCACAGCTTTTCGCGGCGGAAGGCGATTCATGAATTTCAAGACCGAGGCTGTGACCGAGGGAGTGGGTGAAATATTCGCCGTAGCCTGCCGCGGAAATGACGGACTGTGCGGCGTTATGCATCGCACAGCAGGGGGTTCCGGCTTTTGCCTGTTCGAATGCGGCGGCTTGTGCCCGAAGTACAATATCATAAACTTTTCGTACTTCATCGGTCACTTCCCCCCATGCAAAGGTGCGCGTCATATCGGAATGATAGCCGCGGAAGACCGCACCGAAATCTGCGGTAATCAGGTCACCTTTCCGGAGTCTGCGGTCGGACGGTACGCCATGCGGCTTGCTTGTATTTTCACCGAACAGGAGAATCGTCTGGAACGATGGTTTTTCGCTGCCGTGAACAGCCATCCGGTAGTCGAGGAATGCGGCAGCTTCCCGCTCGGAGATTCCGTCGTGCAGCGCGGACAACAGCTCGTCAAATGCTTTTTCGGCAATACGCTGTGCCGAAACGACAGCTTCGATTTCCGCTTCTGATTTTCTTGCGCGCAGCCGCTCGATCCCGTCACGCATCGGGTGAAGCGTAATATCTTCAAAGAGTGTGCGGAAACGGGTGTATTGGCGAACCGTCAGCACATCATCCTCATACAGCAGATTCCGGACATTGTGGGCTTGGAGCAGCGTCAGCATGAATTCCCCGAATGTGAGATCGGCTGTGCGCAGGATGACCTGAAAGCCGCGCTCCGGAAGCATCATCTCAGCGGCTTCGATATATCTGCCGTCGGTGATAAACAGCGCCGTCCCGTCGGCGAGCAGCAGACAATACCCCTCCAGTCCGGTGGCTTCGGTGGCATATATCAGATTGACCTCCCCCGTCAGCAGCATGGCATCGGCTTCTGCTGTACGGACGACGTCACAGAGTGCTTCGATTCGGTTCATAGGTTTCCTCCTCTTTGGAATCGGACGATCGGGCGTTCAAAGGATGAGAATATTATAGCTTGAAAAAAATCCGCTGTCAAGTTGCAATCGGGGAAAAAATATGATATAATAGAAAAAATTATATGTATGTAAAAAGGAATGAAATTTATGAGAATCCGTCATAAACCGTGGGCAAAGCCTGAAATCGCCGCATCTCCGTTCTGTATGGATGACGCCTTTGCGCTGCGCGGAAGCTGGCGCAGCCGGTTTCCCCGTCCGCAGCAGCCGTTTTATGTAGAACTGGGCTGCGGAAAGGGCGGCTGGGTATCCGAAGCTTCCGCGAGAAGACCGGAGAATAATTATCTTGCGTTTGATATTAAGGATGAGATGCTGGGGATGGCGAAGCGGAAAATCGAAGCACGCTTCCGTGAACTGGACCGAAGCCCGGACAATGTGCGGCTCTCGATTCTCAATATCGAGCGGATATCCGAGGTGCTGAGTCCGGAGGACGGCGTTGATCGCATCTATATCAATTTCTGTAATCCGTGGCCGAAGCCGTCGCATAAAAAACGCCGGCTGACACATCCGAGACAGCTTGTGCAGTATCAGTCAATTCTGCATGGCGAGCTGCATTTCAAAACGGATGATGATGATCTGTTTGCGGAATCCGTCATTTATTTTGAAGACTGCGGCTGGGAGATTCTCTATCGGACCACAGATCTTCATGCGGATGAGCCGGATGACAATATCCGTACCGAGCACGAGCAGATGTTTACAAATGAAGGAAAGAAGATAAAATTCCTGATTGCGAAACCGCCGGCAGGCGAAGCAAAGCTGCCGGAGAAATATGCCCCGAAGAACCGTTCACAGGAGCTGGAAAACGATGGAGAAGCATTTTCAGAGTAAGGACGGCAGACGATTTCTCGATATCGGCTATCGTTCCCAGACGGCTGTCGGAAGCGGCAGCGAAAAACCAAGCGATACCATTCCCTTGCAGGAGGGCGCAAGACTGCTCTTTGCAAAGGGTGTTGACCAATGGTGGAAGCTGATACTGGGCAGTATCATTGTCGGAAAAATACTTCGTGCGCCGTTTCGGAAGAAAAAGAAACGCGTGCGGTAACGAATTGCGAAAGCAGGTGCATTTTCATGAAACAATCCATATTGATACGCGGCGTGCGCGCGGTAGACGGTACACAGGACGCGGTTTGTGATATTCTGATTCAGGACGGCAGGATTGCAAAGATTGCGGCGCAGATTTCTGCGGATGCCGATCTTCTGCTTGACGGAAGCGGACTGGCTGCGATGCCGGGACTGTTCGATATGCACGTGCATTTCCGTGATCCCGGTCAGACGCATAAGGAGGACTTGCAGACAGGCTGTGCCGCTGCGCTCGCAGGCGGTGTTACGGGCGTTTTGTGTATGCCGAATACGACGCCGCCGATGGATGCGCCCGCACAGCTCCGTGAATTTCTGGAACGCGCCGCACAAACGGGCGTTTCGGTCTATCAGGCAGGCTGTCTTACCAAGGGCTTACAGGGAAAAGAACTTGCGGATTATGCCGCGCTGAAAGCCGCCGGTGCCGCAGCCCTTTCCGATGACGGAAGACCTGTGCCGACAGAAGAACTGATGGAAGAAGCCCTCCGCCGTGCAGACGCCGAAGATTTGCTGGTTGTCTCCCATTGTGAGGATCTCGGAATCATAAACGGCGGCATTATCAATCTCGGAAGAATCTCGGAGCAGCTTGGTGTGCGCGGTATGGACAGACGTTCCGAGGATTCGATTACAGAGCGTGATCTTGCGCTTGCGGCGAAAACCGATACGCGCGTGCATATCTGTCATGTCAGTACCAGAGGCAGCGTAGACGCGGTACGACAGGCAAAAGCACGCGGTGCAAAGGTAAGCTGTGAAACCGCACCGCATTATTTTATGCTGACGGAAGAAAAACTTCTGGCACGCGATGCGGATTACCGGATGAACCCGCCGCTTCGGACGGAGGATGACCGGAAGGCGATCATCGAGGGCATTCTGGACGGCACCATCGACTGTATTATCACAGACCATGCGCCGCATACCGCAGCAGAAAAGGCGGATTTTGAAACCGCACCCAATGGTGTCGTGGGGCTGGAAACCTCGCTTTCCGCAACCCTTACCGCGTTTTATCATACGGGATTGCTGGAGCTGCGCGATATTGTGCGGCTGATGAGTGATGCGCCGCGAAGACTCCTCGGACTTCCGCAGTGTACCATTTCCGAGGGTGCGGCAGCAGAGCTGATTCTGGTGAATCCGGCGCTGGAATGGACCGTTGATCCGGAGCTGCTCCATTCCAAATCGAAAAATACCGTCTGGAAAGGCATGACCCTCAAGGGAAAGCCTGTCATTACGATAACCGACGGCGTGATTCGCTATGCGGATCCGTCCGTTGAGATTAAAGGAGGAATATCCGAATGAAAGAATTATTACAGCTTCTGAAACAGAATGCAAGACTCAGCAATGCCGAGCTTGCAGTGATGATGGGAAAGACCGAGGCGGAGGTTGCCGCCGAAATCACAGAGCTGGAACGAGCGGGTGTGATTCGCGGTTACAGCGTCATTCTGGATGAGGAGCTTGCGGACCGTGACGCGGTTTCTGCATATATCGAACTGAAGATTACACCGAAGCCCGACAGCGGCTTTGATGAGCTGGCGAAAACCGTAATGGCATATGATGAGGTGGAGTCCGTTACCCTCATGTCGGGGGGCTATGACCTCGGACTTACGGTCACCGGCTACAGCCTCAGAGATATTGCGGCATTTGTTGCACAGCGGCTTTCCGCACTCGACGGCGTGCTCTCCACAACCACCCATTTCGTACTCAAACGCTATAAGGATAAAGGCATCTCCATTCTGGATGAGCAAAGTGATGAAAGAGGTGTCTATCTGTGAAATCCTATGACCAGATTCTCTCCAGGCGGACACAGGACATCCAGCCGTCACCAATCCGCCGGTTCTTTGACCTTGCGGAAACGATGGATGATGTCATTTCGCTGGGCGTCGGAGAACCGGATTTCCGAACGCCATGGCCGATCCGATCTGCGGCAATCAATACGCTCGAGCGTCAGGCAATTTTCTATGGCGCAAATTCCGGTATCCAGCCGCTGCGTGATGAGATTTCCGTGTTTATGAAGCGGCGGTATGGACTGGATTACTGTCCGAATGATGAAATTCTCGTTACAGTCGGCGGCTCGGAGGCTGTGGACTTAACCTTCCGCACCCTCCTCAATCCCGGAGATGAGGTGCTGATTACCGAACCGTGCTTTGTGTGCTATGCACCGCTGGTGACGATGGCGGACGGCGTTCCGGTTTCACTCCCCACCCATCAGAAAGATGAATTCCGACTGACTGCGGAATCGCTGCGCAAGGCAATTACACCAAAGACAAAGCTTCTGATGATGTCGTTCCCGAATAACCCCACCGGCGCAATCATGCGGCGCGAGGATTATATCGAAATCGCAAAGGTGCTGGAGGGTACGGATATTATGGTGCTTTCCGACGAAATCTATTCCGAGCTGACCTACGGTACAACGCATTGTTCGCCTGCTGTGATTGATGGAATGCGGGAGCGGACGATTGTGATAAACGGCTTCTCGAAAGCCTTTGCGATGACAGGCTGGCGATTGGGATGGATGGCGGCGCCTGCACCGATTATCGAGCAGGCACGAAAAATTCATCAGTATGGTATTATGTGTGCGCCGATGCTGTCGCAGCGTGCGGCAATCGAAGCTCTCAGAAGCTGTGATAAGGAAGTTGCACATATGGTCGAGGAATATGACCATCGCCGCCGGTTTTTGCTGGAGCGGTTCCGCCAGATGGGACTTTACTGCTTCCCGCCCGCAGGTGCGTTCTACCTGTTTCCGAATATTTCGTCCACCGGTATGGACAGCGAGACTTTCTGTGAACAGCTTTTGCAGGAAGAACACGTTGCGGTTGTACCGGGAAGCGCATTCGGCGAGAGCGGAAAGGATAATATCCGGATTTCGTATGCGTATTCGCTGAAGCACTTATCGGAAGCGGCTGATCGTATGGAACGGTTTATCCGCCGTCATACGAAATAATCTATCTTTGGTTTTTATTCGTGAAAATAAACCAAGGGGGACACCCATAGGGGAGGAAAGAGCGCTCCCGCGCATTCTCTCCTCCCCTTCTGGTTTTCCCCCTTGTACCCCCTTCCAACTCAACCCCTCCTCTCTTATCCGAAACCCATGATTTTCCTAACGTATTCTAGAATCAGAACACCCAATACAAACCGAAAATCATCTGCACGCATATTTTTTTCAACCATTTTTATCGTAAGAGCACGCCGCTAGAGGGGGATGGGTAACGGAAAGGGGATTGAAAGGGGAAAACCATAG
>JAFXIC010000048.1 GCA_017533485.1 Oscillospiraceae bacterium | reverse complement strand
TATAATACCTGCCGGGAAAAGGCGATCGCAATCTTCCAGGGGAAAGCGGAGGCATCCATGTGTCTGCCCTTTTTGAAGGACAAGGCGGAAAGCTTCTCCGATGCAATTGTAAGCAGCTCTCCCAACGGTCTGATCGTTCTCAACGAGCAGCTGGAGGTACAGCAGATCAATGAAGCGGCAAAGCGAATTATGAATATCCGCTACGATTCGGATATTTTGGGGGATCAGGTCGTCCGTATCCTGGATCCGTCGGTGTTCTGGAAGGTGCTGAAATCCGGCCGTGATGTCACCGATGAGCGGATCTATCTCGCGGAGTACAAGCGGTTTGTGGAGCAGACTGTTGTGTACGATCGGGATTCCCACCTTCTGATCGGTATCATGCGTGACGTGACGAACGAAGAGAACGAGCGGGTAAAGAAAGAAAATATCAGCCGCCAGACCATTGAAGTCGCTGACAGAGTTGTTGATAAACAGATGCGGATTGTACAGGAAATCGCTTCGCTTCTCGGAGAAACGGCAGCGGAAACCAAGATCGCGCTTTCCAAGCTGAAGGAGTCGATTAAAGATGAATGATTTATGTGCTGATATCGGCTATAAAAGTATCAATCATTACGGTGAACAGCTTTGCGGCGACCATGTGGATGTGATTGAGCAGAGCAATGAAAACGCTACCGTGATTGTTCTTGCCGATGGGTTGGGCAGCGGCGTAAAAGCCAGTATTCTGTCTACTCTGACGTCCAAAATCATCTCTACTATGATGTCCGAGGGGCTTGGGCTGGAAGAATGTGTCGCCACGATCGCAGCAACGCTTCCCGTATGCTCCGTGCGCGGTGTGGCTTACTCGACTTTTACAATCATCCAGCTCAAGAACAATCAGACTGCGGAAATTATCCAGTACGATAATCCCGGTGTGATTGTGATAAGAGATGAAAAAAATTACGATTATCCGACCACAGAAGTAAATATTGGTGGAAAGAAAATTCTGAAATCCGTAATTTAACTTCAGGAAAACGATGTGTTCGTTGCCATGAGCGACGGATGTCCTCATGCCGGAATCGGAATTGCGTATAATTTCGGATGGAAGCGCAGTGAGATTATCGATTTTATCGAAATGCTTGTTCCCGTCGGATACACCGCAAAAACGCTTTCTACGATGTTGGTGAACGAATGCAACCGTCTGTACGACAATAAACCCGGGGATGATGCGACGGCGTGTATTGTTCGTATCCGGAAGCGTGAACCGATGAATATTCTGTTCGGGCCTCCTTCCAACCGCGATGACTGCGACCGTATGATGTCTCTGTTTTTTTCGAAAGAAGGAAAACATATCATCTGCGGGGGAACGACGTCCTCCATCGCTGCGAAATTCCTGCGCAAGCCTCTCAGGGCAAGCCTGAAATTCGAGAAATCCGACATTCCTCCGATTGCGGAGCTGGAAGGGGTCGATCTGGTAACGGAAGGGGTCATTACCGTCAACCGTGTTCTGGAATATGCAAGAGACCATCTTGCAGAAAACACAAAATATGATATCTGGAGTCAGCAGCGTGACGGTGCATCGCTGATCAGTCGTCTGCTGTTTGAAGAAGCGACCGATATCAATTTCTATGTGGGCCGTGCAATCAACCCGGCTCATCAGAATCCCGATCTTCCCATCACATTCAGCATTAAGATGAATCTGGTAGAAGAACTTTCCGAGTGTCTGAAACGGATGGGCAAGCGGATCAAGGTCAGTTATTTTTAAGGAGAATGCTGCATGAAAAAATTTGATACCAAAGTACAGCATCTGAAATATAAGGTCCTTCGTGAAGTGGCACGTCAGGCATGGGCGGGAACGCTTCTGGAAAATGTCCTCGATATTCCGAAGATAATTGTTCCCAATACCACCCCCACGATGCGCTGCTGTGTGTATAAGGAACGTGCCATTCTTGCAGAACG
>JAFXIC010000047.1 GCA_017533485.1 Oscillospiraceae bacterium | reverse complement strand
GGTACGGCGGTACTTCTGACGCTTCTGCCCGCACTCTGCGCCTACTTCGGACTGGCGGCGGCGGAGCACGTGAATTTCCTCAATCTGCTTGCCGGTACGCCGCTGTTCCTGCGCTCGGCTGAAATGGCACTGTTCGGGAATGGATACGCCATGCTGACGCTGTGGCTTGCAGTGGCGATTGCGGCGGTGTCAGCAATGATGATACCTGCAAAACGAATGTTTGTAAAGTAATTCTTGAAATGAAAGGATTGATAAAACTATGAAGAAAACAATTTTTGCAATCACCGCTTCTCTTATCCTGCTTACTTCCTGTTCTCAGTCTACGGTACAGGATTATTTCAATACACAAGACGGCTGTTTGCTCGGCTCTACGTATTACAAAAACTTCGCAGGACTCGACATTCAACTGTGGAATCCGGCTTGGGATAATTTGATGGAAGGGCTATGCCGCGATCCTTTGTGTACCCATAACAACACCGACAGTCTTTGCCCGTCCTCGACCAATCTTCAGCTGAAAACGGTGGTCACGGACGGTGAACGGCTATATTTGAATGCGCTCAATTTTCTGCTGACCGACGAAAACGCGACAATGTACCGCCAGATTTTCTCGGTAAACCAGGACGGCTCGGACTTCAAATTGCTCCATACTTACGATGCCACGGGCAATTCTTCACCATATATGCAGTATGCGGACGGATATCTCTACTTTGAGCAAGGATTCTATAACGAAAATTACGATCCCACAAGCGAGTATACTTCCTCCGAAGTACAGTCCATGCACGTCATGCGTATTTCCGTAAATGGTGGCAAGGCTGAGACAGTTCTTTCGGATGAGCTTTCTATTGGGTGTTCCTTCTATGTGGATGCGGACAATTATTATCTGATGTCCCCTTACGGAAATGGTGTGTGCCGTCTTGATATCATCGATTCCGAAACGAAAGCGGTCAGAGAAAATGTTCTGCCGGAAGCAAATGAAGATATGTATTCGATCGCTGTGTATGCAGGAAAAACATGGCTTCAGACGTATAACGGGGACTTGTATGTGCTGACGGACGATGAATTTACGCTTGTTTGTGAAGGAAAAAGCATATACACCTTCGGCGGAGGCATCTGGTATACCGAACAGGCAGAACCCGTCTTTGTCGGCACTAAGGAAATACCCACGGGCGCACCCGGTGGAGTAACTGCGCCGTATGATTACTATGTCGAAGCTACAACCAAGCTATGCCGCATTGATCCCGCTGATTACAGCATTACGGAATTTGTTCCATCTAACGATTTTGATTCTGAAGACACGATCACGATCAGTTATGCAACCGATACGGCACTTCGCATCGGTATTTCCAACGGCAGAAAACAGTATGAGAACAACGATTTCGGGGACAGTTGTCTGATTCGGTGTGAGAATGGAAGCATAACGATCGAAAAAAGATACGATTAACGGAGGTTTACCATGGTACTTATGATAAACAACATCTCCAAATCCTACGGCACAAACATTGCCTTAAATAATTTAACCGCCACCCTCGATGCAGGCATCTACGCCCTGCTCGGACCCAACGGCTCTGGAAAATCCACGCTGATGAACATCCTCACCGACAACCTCAAAGCCGATTCCGGCGAAATCCTGTACGAAGACGCTAATAGCGTTCGCGAAAACGTCCTCGACATGGGCGTGCGCTTCCGTGAAAAGCTCGGCTTCATGCCGC
>JAFXIC010000046.1 GCA_017533485.1 Oscillospiraceae bacterium | reverse complement strand
TCGCGGGACAGCTCATAAAGCCCCTGCACCAGCGGAGAGAGCGTTGCCATATAGGCGCCCAGCGCAGTCACAAGCTGCTCCATTCGTTCCGCGGACAGGTCGTTCACCGATACCCCGTGCAGATGCTCGGTCAGAAACGCAGTAAAGAACTGAAGCTGTTCTTCCGAAAGGTCGAATTCGAGTCTGCAAGCCTTATTCTTGATACTTCCGGCAGAGGTAATCAGCAGAATGACATACAGTCGTTTTCCGGTCGGAATGACCTCGACCTTCGAAATCACCGAGAACTGCGGCATTGCATTCACAGCGACTGCGGCACATTTCGTGATTTCCGCAAGCGCGGTCGTGGCGGACTGGATCAGCAGCTCCTCGGTCAGCGGCACATCCTCCGAAAACATCCCGTCAAGCTGACGGCGTTCATCTTCGCTGAGCTTTGCGCCGGGCATACATTTTTCAATATAGAGCTTATAGCCCTGAAACGTCGGGATTCTTCCGGCAGAGGTGTGCGGCTGCTCCAGCAGTCCGAGCTGTTCGAGCATCGCCATATCATTTCGGATTGTCGCAGGAGAAACGTGAATATCCGGAAGCGCAGCAATGGCTTTCGAGCCAACCGGTTCTCCCGTTGTCACATACGCATCCACAACAGCGGCAAGTATTTTCAGCTTGCGGTCGTCCAATGCGCATCACGCTCCTTTCCCCCTTGAGAATCTGTCGGTCGCAAACCGGCGGTTCATGTGCTAGCACTCAATCTCTTTGAGTGCTAAACATAGAATACCACGTTTTTGCAAAGATGTCAAGCACACCGACAAACTTTGTGTGTTTTGCACAGGAAATCCCGAAATTTTCTATGCGTTCCTGTTTGTGTGACGGAGATAGCGCCGCAGCGCCTCGTCATCCATCACCGCTCCCCCCAAAGCGCCCGATTTCCTCTTGACAGATTCTACAAAAAACAGTATAATATAAGATGTATTGCCGAACGCTTTTCCGGCAGTTCCGAATCATCCGCAGCAAAGCTTTCTGCCGCCGAAGTCTCCCCATTCCCTCACTCCGGAATCCTGCTGCGAAGCCAAGGGGGCCTTGTATCAACCGATGAAATCCAGAAATTCCAATGCGCCTCCTATCCGTACAAGCTATCGGGTTGCGCTCGGCGGCATCGTTGCCGCTTTTTGTCTGATGACAATGTTTCTGACAGGCATCATGCCTGCACTCTATATCGCGGCACCCATGGCTGCCGGTATGCTGCTGATGATACTGGTCGAGGAGGTCTCCGTCGGCTGGGCACTCCTTACCTATCTCGCTGTTTCCCTGCTGTCACTCGTGGTCACCTTCGATAAGGAAGCCGCACTGATGTTTATCCTGTTCTACGGATACTACCCCATTCTGAGACCTTATGGAATGCGTGCAAAATCCGGACTTTTCCGCTTTCTCTGGCGGCTTGTGCTCTATAACAGCTTCCTTGTGCTGGACTACTGGATCACCGTCTATGTGCTGGGGCTTCCGACCTTCGAGGACAGCAAGGCATGGATGCTCCTCGCACTCGCCATTGCTGCAAACGCTGTCTTTTTCCTGTATGACGCGGTTCTCGGAAAGCTCGGATTCTTTCTTCGCAAAATATTCCTGCCGCGTGTACTCGGAAAAAACAAAAGACGCTGATCTCCCCCAGCCCCCCTGCTGCAAACCCATACTGTCATCATACCGGATGCTGTCCCGCTGCGTCAGCACCGAAATCTATTTTTTTTCAGGAGGAATTTCTTCTATGGACAATATGCAAGGCTTAAAACGCACGCACTACTGCGGCGAAGTCCTCACCGCCGGTCAGACAGTCACAGTCGGCGGTTTCTGTGATACCATCCGCGATAAGGGCGGTATTATCTTTATCGTACTGCGCGACCGCACCGGCGTCGTTCAGCTTACCTTTGATGATACCACCGACCGCAGTGTGTTCGAAAAGGCAGCTTCCTGTAAGAGCGAATATGTCGTTCTCGCACAGGGCGAAGTGCGCGAACGCGAAAGCAAAAATGATAAAATCCCGACCGGTCATGTCGAAATCTATGTCACAGAACTTCGCATCCTCGCAAAAGCAAAAACACCACCCTTCGAAATCACCCCCGAAACAAAGGTCAATGAAGAACTGCGGCTCAAATACCGCTATCTCGATCTCCGCCGTGCACCGCTCCAGCAGAATCTCATCCTCCGTCATAAGATTGCGATGTGCGCAAGAGAATATTTCTACGAGAACGGCTTCCTCGAAATCGAAACCCCGATGATGATGAAATCCACGCCCGAAGGCGCAAGAGATTATCTCGTCCCCTCCCGCGTCCATCACGGCGAATTCTATGCGCTCCCCCAGTCCCCCCAGATCTATAAACAGCTCCTGATGGTCGCAGGCTACGACCGCTATATCCAGCTCGCACGCTGTTTCCGTGACGAAGACCTGCGCGCAGACCGCCAGCCGGAATTTACACAGATCGACCTCGAAATGTCCTTTGTGGACGTAGACGATATCCTCGATATCACCGAGGGCTTCCTCTCCCGTCTCTGGAAGGATGTTATGGGCAAGGAACTCGCAATGCCGATTCCGAGACTGACCTATACCGAAGCGATGAACCGTTATGGCTCGGATAAGCCCGATACCCGCTTCGGTATGGAACTTCAGGATCTTTCTGCACTGGTGAAGGATTCGGAATTCCCTGTATTCGCAAACGCACTCGCTGACGGCGGGTCTGTCCGCTGCATCGTCGCCAAGGACGCCGCAAAAACCTATACCCGTAAGGAAATCGACAAGCTCACCGAAATGGTGAAGGGCATCGGCGCAAAGGGTATGGCTTATGTCCGCTGGGTAGATGCCGAACCTGCCTGTTCGTTCGGAAAATTCCTCAAGGACGGTGAACTTTCCGCGATCCTCAATGCGGTCGGCGCACAGCAGGGTGACGTTGTCCTCATCATCGCAGATAAGAATTCCGTCACACTCCCTGTCCTCGGTGCGCTCCGTACACAGGTCGCAAAACGCCTTGACCTCATTCCCGCCGGCACATTCAACTTCCTCTGGATTACCGAATTCCCGTTCTTTGAACAGGACGAGGAAACCGGCGAATGGCTCGCGATGCATCATCCGTTTACCATGCCGATGGACGACTCGCTCCGATATCTCGATTCCGCACCCGAAAAGGTCTTTGCAAAAGCATATGACCTCGTACTCAACGGCACCGAGCTCTGCTCCGGCTCTATCCGTATCACAGACTATGAATTGCAGCAGAAAATGTTCGAATCGCTCGGTCTCACCGAGGAAGAAATCGAAGCGAAATTCGGCTTCCTCGTTCAGGCTTATCAGTACGGTGCACCGCCGCACGGCGGCCTTGGCATCGGACTCGACCGCCTGGCAATGACCCTCGCCGAGGCAGACAGCCTCCGCGATGTTGTCGCGTTCCCGAAGGTTCAGAACGCAAGAGAACTGATGAGCGGCTGTCCGTCGCCCGTCAACAAGGCTGACCTCGACGTACTCGCAATCCGCACGGTCGAAGAAGACTGAACACCATATACCAACATGAAAAGAGAGGGAAAATAACATGACCGCAGATGAACTGTTGCAACAAATCGAGGGCGAAATGACCGGCGATCCCCAGGCGGATATCCATTATATCCATACGCTCTCCGATACACTCAAAAAAGAGGAGAATGCCGAGGAGCTTCTCTCCGTTCTCGCTGACTATGCGTTCAAGCTCTTACCCGATGAACAGAAAAAGTATATGCTCGAAGCCACCTTCGTCCGTGATATGCGGATGGATAAGGCTTTCAGCGTCGCACTCCAGTACATCTCAGAAGATAAGATGAACGAAGCAGAGGCACTCCTTTCCGAAATCTCCGATAAAATCCATGAACACTTCGAACAGGGCGATATCAAATGGTTCAGCTTCCGCAATCCGTTTGAATACCACCTGTTCCGCACCTACTACCCCACGATGACCGAATTTGAACGCGCACCGTTCGATTTCGCACATTACCTCACCATCTATGGCTATGTGCTCCTCGAACAGCGGAATCTCCCTGCTGCGGCAAAGGCGGTCGAGCGCGGCATCGCATTCAATCCGGTGAATGCAGACTTCCGCTTCGAGCTTGCAGAAATCTGTAAATTCGGCGGCGATGCAAAATCGCTGATGAACGTCAATCTCGATACACTGCGCGTCTGCACCTCCGCGGACCGTATCGCAAGAGCACTCTGCAATATGGGATACTACTGTAATATGGTCGGAGATTATTTCTCGGCGGCAGTCTTCTACTTCGAAAGCGTCCGCTTCAGCCCCAGCAAGGCTGTCGAACTGGAATTGCAGGATGTTGTCAAGCACATGAAGGCACTCGGTCAGAAATTCAATCCGCCGACGAATGGTCAGGTGCTCGATACCTACGAGAAATACGGCATCCAGCCGCCCCCCAATGACAATATCGTGGAGCTCGCCATCAAACTCGGCGAACAGGCGCATGAATACAATCGTCCGGAGCTGGAGGGGCTGTTCTACCGCGTTGCCTATGACCTGACGCGCGAACCGAAATTTAAGGAAATCCTGACACGTATTGATGAACAGCTCGGCTTCAAACAGCCCGAAGCCTGAAGTTTTCCGACAGAAAGGATGTGCAAAAGATGTCCAAACTCGCTTTTCTGACCGGAAAACAGATGGTGAAAAAAATCCGGAACGCCAATCTCGCCAGCGCATTTGGCGGAGTTTTACTGTGGGTGCTCGGTGTCGTCGTGATCCTCGCGGCAGTTGCCAATGTCCGGAATAACCACGACTATGCCAGCGCCATCCTCATGATGCTGGTCGGTGCCGCACTCCTCATCGGCGGCGGCGCACTCTTTATCGCAAAGCTGGTCATACTGAAGGACGTTGCAAACTGCAAGGTATTCCGGAAATACGGCTCGCCTGATGAACTGGCTGCGGAGATTTCCGAGGCCGCTTTCAATAATCTCATCGACAGCAAGCAGGTGCTTGTTTCCGACCGCTTTCTGCTTGCCGTGAACAATTTTGAAAGCTTTATGCCCTATGAATCCGTCCGTCTGCTCTATAAAAAAGAACACCGTACCAACGGAATCTTAGACGGCATCTTTCTCGTGGCATGGGATGAATACGGCGACTCGTTTGACTATCCGTTTAAGGTCGGAAAACGCAATGCGGCAGTTTTCGAAAATGCCTGCAATGAAATTGCGAACCGCTGTACCAATGCACGCTTCGGGTATAACGCCGAGAACCTCAAGTATGCCAAATCGCTTCGCAAGGAAATCTGAAATTCGGCTCAGCTTTTTCATACGTCTGTCCGGCACGCTCGCACGATCCGTACACGACTCTTTGGGGCAGGCATAGAACGAGTCGCATCGTTCCTCACCACAAAACAATCTTTTCTTTCAAACAAAAACGCTGTCAGCTCTCTATTGAGCCGACAGCGTTTTTTATCCATTTTTTATCCGTCAAAATCCATGTTCGGATTCAGCGCGGCAGGCGATTTCCATGAAATACCGAACTCCGAACGAAGAATCAGCCGCTTTGCCATCCAATAATCCTTACAATATTCATAATACCCACGCTGATGCTCCAGCGCGTCATCAATCTTTTCTTCCAGCTCATACCGGATGGCAAGATATTCGGGTGTGAACTCCACGGGATCCACGATAATATCATCCACATTATCCTGTGCTTCCTGAAGGACGAACGCGAAATTCTCTGCGCCCAGATCCGACTGCAGCATTGCTTCCAGCCGCTCCGTCAGCCCCTCTGCCGTATGCAGCGCATACTCGCAGATCAGACAGGCGGTATCCCGCAAATCCAGCATCTCGTCATTTTCCAGAACCGTAATCTTTTTCTGGATGAGCTGCTTGCTGTAACCGTGCGCACGCGTCGCATAACGCAGTGCCTCCGGCCAGAATCTTGCGTCAGCATAGGTCGCCGCAGTCTCCTGACAAAAACGGAAACAGTCCGATAATCTGCCGTCTGCTTCGAGCGACGCCAGCGCATTTTCACACTTCACAATTGAGGGATGCGACCGCCATTGGTCGAAATTCATCGCATGGAACTGCTGAACCAGCAGACAGTTATACAGCAGGTCTACTGCCACCTCCGAGGTCGGATGTGCAAGAAACGCCTGATACACACGATCCATCAGCCGCTCGGCAAATTCTACACCGACTTTTGCGGCACGCTTGCTGTGCAGCAGCTCCAGATACTCCATTAAGGCATTCTGTTTATCCTGTTCCGAGATATGCGCTTCCTGTAACAGCGCATCCAAAGATTCTCCGCGCGCAGTCAATGCTGCGTCATCATATCCGCAATCGCTCGATTGAAACATCCATATGCCTCCATTCATACTATTCAAACTGTCCGAAAAAGATATCCTATGACAGCATAGATTTTGTGATTTTTATTATCATAGCATAAAATGGTCAAGATGTCAAGCAAATTTTCAAATTCTCCATATTTTTCCGAAAAAAAACAATCTGCCTTCTCCGCGTATGTGTTCCCGGAAAAGGCAGATGGATTCCGTACCCTCAGCCGACATTGCAGAAGCTGTCGAAATAGAGTGTATCCGTTGTTTCGAGCCCGTTTTCGTTTCCCCGAAGCAGTATCCGGCTGACATGACCGCGAAGCACGCCCGAAAGCTCCACCATGTCCTCGATATCCTCGCCGCAGTAGCCGCAGTAGGAAACTGTTTTTCCGATCAGCTTCCGATTGCTGTACGCGATCCGGTAACGCAGTGCGTCCTCGGGCTGATAGAGAAACTGGCGGTCAAACAGCATCTGTTTCACACGAACAATCTGACGTTCCGCAGCTTTTTCGTTGGTACAGGTGAACTGCCCGTAGGTTCCGTCGATATCTGCCATGTCGATACGGCTGATGATGGTTGAAGCGTCCCCGTCCTCGGAATACCGCAGCAAGCCTTCCGCAGGCAGAAGGATTGCCGCATCCTCCGGTTTCGCGCTCAGCCGCAGATGATTACAGCGCGTCACATACGGCAGAGAACGGTTATACTTATAGCAAAACGCGGACAGTGCATCCCACATCGCCGTATTTGCTTTGACATAGATATAATTTGACGCGGACAATCCGCTTTCGTATGTGATATGCGGCAGCGCGTAGGTTGTCATCAGTGAATCGAGTGTGACATCCGTATACAGCCCCGGTACCATCTGATTCTGCATCAGCGATTCCGTATAACCGCGCGAGGTGAGCGTCAGCTGTGTGAGATGATTCCGGCGTTCCGCTTTTACGCTGCGTACAATCCCGTCGTGCAGCTTCACACCATCCAGTGTAAAGACCGCACGCACCGGCGGCTGCGGCAGACGTTCCTCCGTCAGACAATACACCGCATGGAATGTATCATACGGCAGATACCGCTCCTTTAAAAGAGAAAATGCCGCACAATCTGTTTGCGTCACGAAACTTCCGTCTGCCGCATAAAGCGTCAGGACTGCTGTCGGCATCACACATCATCCTCCTCTCCGGAGAATGTTCCGCCGAGCGTCAGCGTCAAGGTCATATACTGTTGGTTTTCCGACCGGCAGAAAAGAATATCCCGGATCGTCATCTCCGTAAAGCGCATTCTGTCGAAGGAAAACGAAAAGACCGTATTCTCATGGATTGCCGTCCGGATCGCCGCTTTCAGCGCGGCAGCATCAGCGGAAATCACACGGCTCTCAATCCGCAGCACGCATGGTTCGACATCCAGCATCGTTTCCCGGAAGCGTCCGTCCACAAGCGTCTGTCGGCGTGTCGGACGGTGCAGCTCCATACGGTAGCTGTCCGCCGTCAGCTCCAGCGTCCCCAGCTTCAGCCGCAGCTTATCTTCCGCTGTCATCAGATTCGTCATACTTCCTCACGCTCCGTTTCCGCCGCTGATGCCGTTTTCACCACATAGCCATGCAGCATACAGTCCGCCCGCATCACCATTCGATCCAGCGACCTGTCATATTCGGGGCTATGGAGCTTCATGCTCCGCAGATCATACCCCGCATCCACGAATGCCGGCAGCACAACCGCTTCATAAAGTGCAGAAAGTGCCTGTACATTCTTCGTCGGATTCTGGTGCATCCGCAGGCGCAGATGCAGTGTCACGGGGAATGCAAGCCCATCCCGGTATGCGAGTGCGGGCTGATATTCCGCGGACTCCAGCCCGATGGTCAGGTAGCGTCCGGATGCATGGACAGAAAGTGACTTGCGCGGATATTCGAGGTCTGCGTCCACACCGCGTTCCCGGAGCATGGTCACGATCTGATTCAGAAATGTTGCGTAATATGCCATAATCGGCTGTCCCCCCCTTTGTTCAGATAATTTCTCGTCCGTGGATTCAGGCGATGCCCGTAAAGACAAAGCAGCGGTCTTTTAAGAGATCAGCCGCCGCATTGCGGTACTGACAGACCAGCCGCTCCGCAAATCCACAGGGTACGGTTGCGTCCTTTTGTTTTGCAACCGTACCGGCATAGGTATGGGACAGCTCGCTGCGTGCGGCAAGCATCTGGACATAGCGCAGATGGGCGATTGCGGCACAATAATAGCTGAGGCGGCGGTCATTCGCATCCGCCTCCGGCAAAAGCTCGCCGCTTACCTCCTCTGCCGCCGCATCCAGGAGCGCCTGATACTCGGTACCATCGGAAAGACCGGCGAATAACACAAACAATCGCATTGCCAGTGCTGTATTCATCTCGCGTCCCCTTCCTTTTTGCGGTGCATCCGGAATTCGTCCATTGCAGGCAGCGGTTCGGATGCGGAGGCAGCATTTTTCTGCGGATAGAGCTGAGAGTTCGCCTTTGCGGCGGCGGCTTCACGCTCTGACTGTGCCTGTGCGCCGATCAGAAGACTCTGGCGCAGCTTTAAGAGGGCTTCCGCGTCCATATGAATCGTGGAATCCGCCAGCGCCTTCGCACAGGCAGTTTCTCCGCCGCGGTAACAGAGTCGGATGACATCCTTTCTCAGCGCGTCCGTCAGCTTATCGAGTGTACCGCTCGCAGCCTCCAGCGCACGTTCCAGCATCTTGGTTTCGGGCTGTGCGGCTGTGCTTCCGCCGAGTGTTTTCGTAACGCCGGCATATTTTTGTGCCGGTACCGCGACGAAGCTCCATTCGTATGCATCGGAAATCCCGTCGAGTGTGGTATAGCAGAGCGCACCCTGATACGAGCGGCCCTTGATATGCCCACAGTGCTGTTTCAGCCGGTTCGTACCGCAAATCGAACAGATCTGTTCGGACGCGGCACAGGAGATACTGGCCTCCTTTTTGATTCCGGCATCAATCTCGCGGATGAGGTCGGCATTCGCGTTCGTCCGCACCATATAGGCATTTGCCTTCAGATACTGATAGGGCTGACCGGTCTTTGTCCGGCGCGAAGCATCCGTCAGAACCTCTGTGCGGAAAATACGGGCAGTCTGATTGCCGGATTTTAAGTTATGGTCGAAGATCCCCGTGACGCCGACAAACAGCTTCTGCATCGCTTTGAGTGCCTGTTCGGAGAAACAATCCCCGTCACGGTCAATTTCATTGTCACAGAGAATCAGGTCAAAGAGATAGACCTCTTCGAGCGTATGCGCACGGCGCGTGAAGTGATTCAGTGCCGCAAGCATCTCGGAATCATTCTTTTGCATCATAATCCCTCCATATCGTTCGGATGATATTCAAGGCATAAAAAAGCCGGAAAAATCGGGGAGAGCGGATGGGGGGAACCCAATCCGAGGTCCCCCCCGCACCCCTGCGGTATTATGTCCAGTCGATCGAAGCTGCGGCACCCTCCATCAGCGGCTGGAAGCCCACACGCACAGATACTGCGATCCGATCGAGCTGACAGTTAATCAGCTGGTCGGTTTCGAGGAGCACATCCGAACCGGTTACGCATTCGAGTGCGAAATCCTTTGCGATACCGATAATGGTTGTATCGGAAAGCGAAGAATCCTTGAGGAGCTTTGCGCCGAACGGAAGACGGATCGTACCGTCCGCATCGGTTGTATGGTCAGCCATCTCATCCATCGCGAGGATTGCGGCAACATTCTTCGGAGAGGCGATCACGGTGGTCATATCATAGTCAGAGAACTCGCCGTACAGTGCCGCAAGATCTGCATATGCGAGGGTACTGCCGCTGAGGGTAAGGGGCGTCAGCGCAGTACCGAGCTTCGCGAGTGCCGCACCGGCGATCGCCCCCGCAAGCTTATGACCGATGGCGCGCAGCATAACCGCGAACACATCAATACGCTGCTGACGGACGATCTCATAGGATGCGGTAATGACTCTGCCATACTTTTCGAGGACGATGGCAGTCTCCGCCTCGGTCAGCGCAGTGATTTTCAGCGACTCACCCTGTTCGACCGTCTCGGAATATGCGCCGTCCGCCTCGTCGATGGCAAAGCCCTTATAGGAAGTGCCATTGGTTTTCGTGACCGCCGCACAAAGCTCCGGCAGAATGGATTCCTCCATACCCTGCTTCACGGCTCTGCGGACGAATTCAGGGAAAAGGACTGCGCTCTCGGTGGTGGAGAAGAATTTCTCGACCTTATCGCAGTGTTCACCGCTGAGGTGGATATCGAAACGCTTGAGCTGACGCTCGAACGCGTCCAGCGATGCAAGCGGCGTACCCAGATACTGTTCGGACGGGTCGGCGTGCTCCAGCGCATCCAGAAAAGACTGATTGGCGAGATGGTACATACCTTTTTCGAGTTTTACAGAATCGTACATAATCCTACTGCTCCTTTCATGATTCGGGGGACTGACAGCCGGACGCATCCAGCTGCTGTTCGATTTGCTTTGCCTGCGCATTTTTCAGGCGTGCTTCCGCAAGCTCCGTTTCATCCTGAAGATTGATGCTGTCCCAAGCGACCTGAACCGATTCGGAAAAGCCGGCGCTATGGAGAACGGCATTTCCGATTTTCCGGAGAATCGGGGAAAGGAGTCTGCGGAAATATTCCAGCTCGGAAGTGAGAATATCTGCCTGCTGGGTAGACATCCGTTCTGTTGTGGACCACGAAAATCCCAGCAGGAACGGCGGAATAGAGAGTTTCGAGACGATCTGCTCCAGGAGCTGGCGCACCGGCACATTCGTATCGAAGAGCTGGTTTTCGGCACCAATCACCTTGATGTCGATATCGCCGACCGCAACAAAGTCCTGAACCTCGCCATAGGAAGCCGCCTGAATGCCATGTTTCCAGGCATCACTGATTTCCTTTGCGTGGGACTGTGCGAACGCTGCGGCATTCGCATCGGGGTGATAGGTAACCGCATAGCGGACATTTCCGGCGCGGTCATAGTTCTGACCGACACATTCGTAAATCCGAAGCAGGATTTTGGAAAGTGCCGGAAGACCGCGCAATACCGATACACCATAAATGCCGGAGGGCGGAGGAGAAAGTGCCGCGAACAGAATTCGTTCGGGATGTGCAAGCGGCTGACGCTTTGCTTCATCCGTGCCGCGGAGATAATACCGACAGGAAACCGGCGTATCGGGACAAATTTCGAGCATGGACGGATGCGCAGTCACAAGTCCCTGCGGCATACCGCTCTGTGCGTCGCAAATCAGCTCACCGACTGCATTTCCGTAGGTCAGCAGTGCATCGAGCATCTGATCCGCAAAAGACTGGAGGGAACAGCCTGCCGCATTCACCGGAACATTCTCCGAAAACGCATCCAGAACCGCCTGTGCTTCGGGGGTCTGAGCCGTCAGCCGGAATCCGCCGCAGAGCCGCACAATCTTATGGAGTGCAGCGTCCACGACCGGCACCGCATACCGCAGCGCGTCATAGAGCTTCCACTCCGCAGGTGACGGAGGCGGCGGCGTCCGCAGCGGCAGATTTTCTGCCGTATGCGTTGGCGCGGTGCGTTTGGGCGCCAGCAGCATCGGAACCGACGGTAAGTCTGCTGCACGCTGTTTCTTGGGAGGAATGGGGAATCGCAAAATCAAAAACCTCCTTTCAGTTTGCTGCATCGGTGCGGGAGAGCGAGGTGACATAAAAGCCCGTGCGCTCCTCAGAATCCAGAACCGTACTCACGAAATAGCGGATATCGTCCATCGCGTGGTCATGTTCCTTCACAGGCGCGTCCGAGCCCGCGTGCGCATCCCATGCATAGAGGGAGAATTCACGCAGCGCATCCTGACACGCCGCACCGATGCGGATTTTCTCCGCACGAATCGCGTCTGCAACGCGATGGATTCCGGCGAGCACATCATTCTTTGCCGGTACCACCACATAGCGTCCGTGTTTTCGGATACAGGCGATAAAGCTTGCAGCCGAAGGGTCGATCACAATCTGTTCAATCGGATAGTCTTTTGCGAGTGCTTCGAGGGCAAGATAATGCTCCTCGTCGGTTTTCGGCACACCTGCTTTCCGAGCGTCATAATAGGATTCCGCAAACCGGTACCAGCAGCCTTCGCTGAGTCCCCAGAGTCCGAAGGATGTCGGGTTCATTGTACCATAGTCGCAGGAAATCACATACCGTTCGCAGGGTGCAGGCGGTTCTGCGATATGCTTACTCGGCGAGAACATCGGATAGACAAGCCCCTGTGATGCCACCCATAGCCCCTTCACATAGCGGTCATAAAATGCGCCGTCATACATCCGTTCATACCGCGCACGGATTTCAGGTGTCAACGCTGCATTGTCTTCCATGGTGAAATGCAGATAGAGGGCGTTTTTCTGCTTCGCCATCAGAATCCATTCCCGATAAAACCAATGGGACGGCTTATCGGGGTTACAGGAAAACCACATCTTTGAGCGCGGTACAGAACAACGAGCGAGTGCTTGTTCGACGAAGGACTTCGGCATCAGCGCCACCTCATCCATCAGAACTCCAGCCAGCGTAATCCCCTGAATCAGGGCAGCCGAGCCCTCGTCCTTACCGCCGAAACAGTAAAACCGATTCCGATGGTTGCCGAAGGAGATATCGAGATAAGCCTTGCTGACCTTTTCCTCGACCTGAAAGCCAAGGAGAGAGAGTTGTGCGATGAGGGGTGTCACAAGATTGCGGCGGAGCGAGGTGACGGTTTTTCCGCAAAGCGCAAAGCTCTGGCGGTCAAATCTCGTACAGCCCCAGATGACAAATCCGAGCGCAAGCGCAGTGGTTTTTCCCGAACGAATCGCACCGTCACAGATAATCGCGTCATAGTGCATTGTTTCGGGCTGCATCCACCAGTTAAGAACGCGCCGTTGTTTTTGGGAGAAGCGCGTCGGCTTCATCATCGTCAAGTGCATTCGCCTCCTCCTGCGGAATGCTCAGGGCGGAAAGGAGCGCATTTGCGGCAGCAGAAGAATCTGCCGACATCGCACATTCCAGCAGCCGTTCGAGCGCTTTCTGGCGGTCGAAGAGTTTTATTTCAACGCCGCCGCCCTTGACGCGCTTCAGCTCAGCAACCTGAAAAAGGTCGAGACGCGAAAGCATTTCGTCCGAGGGCATTTCTTCCGAGAACACAAGTTTTACGGCATCCTTTGCCGAACCGAACGCAAGCCGGCTCAGCCCCGAAAGAACAAGCGTCTGAATCGGAAGTGCGGGCTGTGCGGCAAGTTTTGCGAGGTACGCACGACAGCTGTGATTCTGGAGGAGCGCGAGGGCTTCCTCCGCAGCCTTCTCCGGTGCAAAACCGGCTTGGAGCGCCGCTTCGGTCGGGTTGCCGAGCAGCAGGTAGTAGCGACAGAAATTCTTCCGCCGCAGTGCTGCAATCCGTGTTTCGGAACGCGCAGTATCCGTCATTCTGAAAACCACCTTTCGAACATTTTGTGAATCTATGTGTGTGGGGGGGAATCCCGGCGGCACTCCGCGGAGAAGAAACGCCGCCTTCACCCATATGGCAAAAGCGGCGTTTTCTTGTATTCCGGGATACAAGTTTCAACAGATTCTTTTTTGGATTTAGAGAATAGAACAGATGTTCTCTATAACTTGTATCCGGATTCGTCGGAATGACAAAAAAGCGGATGCAGCAAAACGAGTTGCCGCATCCGCGTAAATATTCAAGCTCCGCCTTGCCGTCGTCCGACGCATAAAACCCGCACAAAGCAGGTGGGTATCCGCCTGCGCCTTTCACGCTCCCTTCGTCCGCATCGCTCCGGAACCGGAGAAAGCGGGAGGTCTGCAATCCACGCGCAGAGCCAAGATTCCCTGATATGAAGTGTTGGATTATATCATATCGGACTTGGTCGAACAAGGCAGAAATCAAATGAAAAGGCTGATGATAGTAGTATACACCCATCGCTCCAGAAAATCAACCGGAATTTCCTGAGAGATTTTGCCAAAGCGTGTCAGCGCTTGTCGGTGTATCAGTCGTGGTGATGGCAGCCGCAGTCATCATCTTCACAGCCGCAGTCACAGTCTTCTTCGAGGCGTTCGATAAAGAGATTTGCGATCCGCTCATATTCTTCATCGCTCTCGACGGGTGTAAGGATTTCGTTGCCCTTATCATCCTTCACGACAGAAAGAACAGCGAGTTCACATTCTTCGAGCAGTTCTTCGGGATTCTCGACATGAGGAATCAGCGCAAAGTAAGCCTTATCGCCCTCCTCCAGCACATCCACGAGCTCAAAGAGCTTTTCGTTGCCGTCCTCATCCACGAGGGTATAGAGATCCGGTTCAAAATCTTCCATCATTTCATCCTGTGCATTTTCAGCATTGTGATCCAGCATAGTATCTTAACTCCGTTCTGCCAAAGCGGGGAAGCTTTGGGCTGATTATTGCGAACATGATATTCGCTGGGTATATTGTACCTTATTTTTTTCGAAATGTCAAGCCCTAATCTTTTGAAAATTTCTCATAAAATTTTTCAAAAACCTCTTGACATTTGTAGGAATATGTGCTATAATACAATCACAGGATACAGCAAGACATCCCTCACAGATCCGAAGGGGAATACGTGAATTAGGGTATCAGCGTATACTATGCTTCGGATTCAACGCAGCATCCGTTGCGCTGATGATTCACGCAAGGTTTGCATGGAATCCTGAAGAATCCCGGCGGCGTTTCTCCCGGCTGCCTCCGCAGTCTCGCATCAGAGTCTGCGCTGTATTGCAGACGGCACGAAAGCAGATCCCTCCGCCGAAAAACTGAATCGGAAAGGTTGTGTGAGTCCCATGGATACGGAAACAAGCGTCCCGTCCATTGATGCAGGCTCGAAAACAGCTTCTTCTGTGCATAACGCAAGGATCGACTGAACGGTTGATTTGATTTCGCCGCGATGCAACTTGCATTCCGATATGGAAGCCGCACAGTAAGAACCGTGGACCAATGGGTTTGCGATATGTAGGGGCCAAATGCAGAGTGCATCAGACGCGGCAGATAGATTTTGCCGCACCCGAAAAAAGAATGACAAAACTCTCGTGTCAATGGCGTAATGGGAAATAAAAGAAAAAACATCCCCTTTTGGAGCGGATGCTCCCTTTACGACCCTTGCGGTCTGATATAGAGTCATTTTGGGCGCTTTACAATTGAATAACGAACATGAGGGAAAGCAGGAAGGCTTTCCCTCTGTTTTTGTATATATGGGAATAGAGGATTACCAGCAAAGCGCAGTCTGGGATAAGATCTGCGGGTAGGGCGGGATGCCCGGAAGCACATCCGGTTTTATCAGCTCGCCGTGGTAATCCGAACCGCCGGTCACAATCAGCCCATACCGCTCGGCATAGGCAGAGAAAAACGCACATTGCTCAGGTGTATGGGTACGATAGAACGCCTCAACGCCGTCAAGCCCCATATCGCGCAGACAGTCCATCCGTTCTACGATCGCATCCATCGAATCCGAAAGCTCCAGCGGATGCGCAAGAATGGCGTGTCCGCCGGCAGCGTGGATCAGCGCAATCGCATCCGCATCCGAAATCTTGGAATCCTTGACCGCACGCACCGGAGGCAGACTCAGGTACTTTTCGAATGCTTCCGAAACCGAAGAAACATACCCCTTGTCCATCATCGCGCGTGCAATATGGGGTTTTCCGACCTGACCGGACGCATAGCGTGTGACCTGTTCGGGATCGAGCGCAATCCCAAGCCCGTTGAGTGCATCGAGAATCCCGTGCATCCGCTTGATGCGGCGCTGTTCGAATTGTTCACAGGCATCCCTGAGCACATCGGACGCCGGAGAGACCCCGAGTCCCAGAATATGCTGATGGCGGACATTCGTGCTGATTTCGATGCCGCATAGGAACCGGATTCCGTGTTTTTGCGCAGCAGTACGAGCCGCAGAAAGTCCGCTGATGGTGTCATGATCGGTCAGCGCGAGATGGGTAATCCCATATGTTTCCGCAATTTCCACGAGTTTTTCAGGGGAGTGCTGACCGTCCGAACAACTGCTGTGCATATGCAGATCTATCATACCGTTCTCCTTCCCGTATATTCGGATATTCATCTGATTGCCTGCAAAAGCGAGAAAAAATCGTCTGCAAGCATCGTATGCTTACAGACGATATGATACCATATTTTTCGGGAAATTTCAAGCAAGAATTTCTTTCCAAAGTGTTTCCGCATCAAGCGCCCCCCCGCTCATCGCATTGCTGAGGTAGTAATACAGAACGAGTGTCGCGTCATCCGCAGTGATATTGCCGTCATTGTCGATATCGTAGAGTGCGAACTCCTCCGCGCTCACATCAGAGCCTTCCATCATGTCATTGAGATAGGTCAGGAGGATCGCGGTGGAATCGTCACAATTGATCGTACCGTTTCCGTCCACATCCCCGATCTTTTCCCATTTCACAGCATCGACTGTGACATCAAAGGAATAGATCGCATTCGCATCTTCTGCCTGAATGGTCACATTGCCGTCCTCGTGTACGGTGACATTGCCGGAGGGATCAACCGTTGCGATCTGCTCATCGCTGCTGGTCCAGACATAGTCATCGGGCTTTGCGGTTGTTGGGAGAGAGAGCCGCAGACCGCTGCCCAGTCTTCGGAGCAGGAGCTGCTCCGGCTCATAGGAAACCTGCTGATTTTCCTTCGAGAAGTCATAAGAAAGACCGAACTGACTGAGATAATAGTCCTCGCGCGGCTGAACGATATGCGAAACATATCTTCCTTTTCCGGAGAGGAAGGAGCGGTTGAAGCGATCCCAGTCCATGGTTGCCAGACGGATTTCGCCGCCGCCGAATGCATTGCCCTCTTGAATTGTGACAGAATCCTGATTATAGCCGAGGATGATAAGGGAATGGCCGGCGCTTCCGGAATATTTTCCGTCGGCTTGATTTGTTGTGCGCAGATAAGCGCCCGGCATGACACGGCTGTCGAGGAACTGGCTGAAGGAGACTTCGGGGCTGGAGCCCATAACGCTGATACAGTGGTGAAAGCTGTAACTATTTTCCGGCCCATGTGCGGGCATTTCATCAAAGAGATGGGCAAACACACCCTGTGCATAGATATAGCATTGTTTGCCCCATGTTTTCATCGGACTTGTGCCGCAGAGCAGATAGAATTTCTGGCTGGTGGAGTAGACGGAATCGAGCGGCAGAATTGCCGGAATGGTATGGTCTTCGTCTTCATAAAGATTACAGTTGCCGGCTTGTGTTTCATAGACCAGCGCGGCAAGGGTTTCGGAGTCGGTGAAGCTGACGCCGGTCAGCTCCGCGCGCATTGTTTCCGCTGCGGATGCAGGGAAAGAAACCGCTCCCGTCAGCGCAAGCACAGTGCTTACGATCGCAGGGATTATCTTTTTCATTGTAGTACACACATTTCGCATGAGAGCACCTCTTTCTCCTGCATCGCAGGGGATGTTATTCTCCCACAGCCTTTTCCCTATTTCTCTATCTGTTCTTTATCTATCTGTATCTGTTTTAGCTGGATGAAGCACAATATACAATTACCATGAAGATAGTTTGTATATTCTGTGCATATTTCTGTTCATTGCAACCTCATTGTAACATATTCGTAATATTTTGTCAACACTTTCTATGTATTTTTAATAATGTAAACTTAATAAAAGTGAAGTTTTCACCAAAAATTGCAAATTTAACAAAAATGGAAATAAATAGTGATATGATTCCCGTTTTCAGAAGCTTTGCGTCCGGATTCATGGAGCTATGTGGTTTTAGCAGTTTTATTCCTTGCAGATGCTATCATTTCCGCATTGCCTTTCTTGCAATGGTTTGCACTTTTTTGCTCTCCTGCCAAATTTCTTCGATGGTTTCTTGGCACCGCGGCATTGACAAAGTTTTTTCGGGCTGATATAATAAGAATATCAGCCAATTTATCCAAGTATCAATGGAGGCGTATACTATGAAATGCGATTGCAAGCATCAAAACAGTGATCTTTCAAAGCTTGGCCCGATCCTTTCGGCATATGCCGGGATTCCGGGAAGTCTTATCACGATTTTACAGCAGGCACAAGAAATTTATGGCTATCTCCCGATGGATGTGATCTACCATATCGCAGAAGCAACCGGCAACACTCCTGCAAAGGTGCTGGGCGTTGCGACATTCTATACCCAGTTCCGGTTCCAGCCGATGGGAAAGTATCTAATTATGCTCTGTGACGGAACCGCCTGCCATGTCAACGGCAGCGAGAAGATTGCAGCGGCAATTTCGGAATATCTCGGAATCGGGAGTGGTGAAACCTCGGAAGACGGGCTGTTCTCGCTGAGCATCGTCGCTTGTCTGGGCTGCTGCTCGCTCTCCCCTGTCATGATGATCAACGAAGATACCTACGGCTCACTGACGCCGGAAAAAGCACTTGAGATTCTGAAAGAAATCAAGGACAAGGAGGAATCCGATACATGAGCTACCGTATTCTTGTCGGAGAAGGAAGCTGCGGCATCGCAGCAGGCGCGGCAAAGGTCTATGATGCACTCAGACCGCTGCTCGCAGATTCTTCGGTCACCCTCGGCGTAACCGGCTGCATCGGAATGTGCTGGCTGGAACCGATTGTCGATATTTATGAAGATGATACGCTGAAAAAGCGGCTTGTCCGTGTTTCCGCCGACCACGCAGCACAGATTGCGGCGGCTTGTCGGAACAATACCCTCGACGCGCTCTCTGCCCTCGAAATCACCGAGGAGGACAGCGCATTCCTCACGCGTCAGACCCGAATTGCACTCCGCAACTGCGGCATCATCGACCCGAATTCGATGGAAAGTGCCGTAAAAGCCGGCGCATACGAAGCGATCGGCAGAATTCTTAGAAAAGACGGCGGAATGCGTCCCGAAGCCGTCATCGACTGTATCAAGACATCCGGACTTGCCGGACGAGGCGGAGCGGGCTTCCCGACATGGTTTAAATGGAATGCGGCACGCCAGTCTGCCGGCGAGGAAAAATACCTGATCTGCAATGCAGACGAGGGCGATCCCGGCGCATTCATGGACCGCGCGGTGATTGAATCCGATCCGCATACGCTGATTGAAGGAATGCTGATCGGCGCCTACGCAATCGGTGCCAAGGAAGCGATTGTCTATGTACGAGCGGAGTACCCTCTCGCGATCAAGCGTCTGGAGGCTGCGATTGCACAGGCAGAAGCCGCAGGCTATATCGGCGAACATATCTTAGGCTCGGATTTCTCCTGTAGCTTCCGGATTAAGGCGGGTGCCGGCGCATTTGTCTGCGGTGAAGAAACCGCCCTGATCGAATCGCTGGAGGGTCAGCGCGGAATGCCGCGTTTAAAGCCGCCGTTTCCTGCCGCAGCAGGCTACTGGCGCAAGCCGTCCAATATCAACAATGTCGAAACCTATGCGAATGTCGCATGGATTATCAATAACGGCGGTGAAGCCTATGCCGCACTCGGCACGCCCGATTCCAAGGGCACAAAGGTCTTTGCGCTGACGGGTAAAATCCGCCGCGGCGGACTGGTTGAGATTCCGATGGGGATGACGCTCCGACAGGTTATTTTCGAAATCGGCGGCGGAATCCGTGACGGAAAGCAGTTCAAGGCAGTTCAGATGGGCGGTCCGTCGGGCGGCTGCATACCGGAATCGCTGCTGGATACGGTCATCGACTATAAGAAGCTTGGTGCGACGGGTGCGATTATGGGTTCGGGCGGTATGGTTGTCATGGACGAATCCACCTGTATGGTATCTATGGCAAAATTCTTCCTTGATTTTACCGCAAAGGAATCCTGCGGAAAATGCGTCCACTGTCGGATCGGTACAAAGCGGATGCAGGAAATTCTTGGACGGATCGTAGAAGGAAACGGAAAAACGGGCGATATCGAGCTGCTGGAGGAGCTTTGCGCAGCGATTAAGGACGGCGCACTCTGCGGACTGGGTCAGACCGCACCGAATCCGGTGCTGACCGCAATCCGGTATTTCCGTGATGAATTCGAAGCGCATATTGAAGAAAAGCGCTGTCCGTCTCTCGCCTGCGGCGCACTCCTCCGATACCGTATCCATGCGGATCAGTGCAAGGGCTGTACGCTCTGTGCAAAACGCTGTCCGGTCGGTGCGATTACAGGAACCGTGAAATCCGCCCACTGCATTGACGCCGAGATCTGTATCCGCTGCGGTCAGTGTCATACTGTCTGTAAATTCGCCGCAGTCGAAGTCTACTGAAAACCATGCTGAAAGGAACGAAATACATGAACCAGATTCAGCTTACCATTAACGGCATCCCCTGCCGCTGTGAAGCAGGCGTGTCGATTTTAGAGGCCGCCCGGCAAAACGGCATTGAAATCCCAAATCTCTGCAATGATGCGTCTGTCCGCGTATACGGCGCGTGCGGACTCTGTGCGGTCGAGGTCACAGACGATGGAAACGGAAAACCGATTCCGAAGCTGCTGCGTGCCTGTTCCGCCAAAGCCATGGACGGCTATGTGGTATCGTTTGATACCGAGCGCGTCAACCAGTCCCGGAAAATTGCACTCGAACTGCTGATGTCCGATCATACGGGCGATTGCGTCGGGCCGTGCAAACTGAATTGTCCTGCCGGAACGAACTGTCAGGGCTATCTCAAAAAAATCGCGGCGGGTGATTATCACGGTGCTGTCCGTATCATCAAGGAAAAATTACCGCTTCCTGCGGCGATCGGAAGAGTCTGTCCGCATCCCTGTGAATCGAACTGCCGGCGTGCACTCGTGGAGCAGCCGTTGTCGATTGCCTACCTGAAAGCCTTTGCGGCAGATAAAGATCTCGCGGATGCGCCCTATCGTGCGGAATGCAAGCCCGATACCGGAAAGCGCATTGCGATTGTCGGCGGCGGCCCTGCCGGATTGACCGCAGGCTATTTCCTCCGCCAAAAAGGACATCGTGTGACGATTCTGGATGCAGCCGCAAAAATGGGCGGAATGCTGCGCTACGGAATTCCGGCATACCGGCTTCCGAAAGCGGTACTGGATCGGGAAATCGAGGAAATCGCCGCGCTCGGCATCGAGATGAAAAACGGTGTGCGGCTCGGTAAGGACATCACACTTTCGGAGCTGCGCCGGGAATATGACGCTGTCATTCTCGCAGTCGGCGCATGGTCATCCATGGGAATGCGCTGCAAGGGAGAGGAGCTAAGCGGCGTCATCGGCGGCATCGGATTTCTCCATGATATCTCGTCGGGAGAGGGCGAAGCACCCGATCTGCGCGGAAAGAATATCGCAGTCTGCGGCGGCGGAAATACCGCAATGGACGCGTGCAGAACAGCGATACGCTGCGGCGCGGAAAATGTCTATGTGATCTATCGCCGTACAAGAGATGAGATGCCGGCGGACGCGCTCGAAATCGAAGAATCCATCGAAGAAGGCGTGACCTATAAATTCCTCACCAACCCTGCCGAAATCATCGGTGAAAACGGTCATGTTTCGAAAATCCGCTTACAGGTCATGGCACTCGGCGAACCGGACGCATCCGGACGGCGTGCGCCGGTTCCGGTAGACGGAAAATTCGAGGAGCTGGATGTTGATCTTGTGATTATGGCGATCGGCCAGAAGCTCGATGCACAGGGACTGGACGGTGTTGAACTGACAGCGAAAGGAACCATTGCCGCAGATACCGCAACCTATCTGACCAATCTTCCGGATGTCTACGCGATCGGTGACGCGACCAACCGCGGCGCAGATATTGCCATCGCGGCAATCGGAGAAGCGAATCGCTGTGCGGAGGTGGTACACAGCGCACTCAGCGGCAGCCTTACCCCCTATCGTGCACCATTTGTATCGAAGCGGGAGAACGTATCGGCGGACGAATTCAAGGATCGGGTGAAGCAGGCACGCTGCGAGATGCCGACGCGGGCACCGGAAGTACGCCGCCATGATTTTGATGAAGTCAATCTCGGACTGACGGACGAAATCGCACAGAAAGAAGCCGGACGCTGTCTGGAATGCGGATGTCATGATTATGAAGACTGTAAGCTGATCCGGTATGCCAACCGGCAGGAAATCCACCCGGAACGGCTTGCGGGCTTGAAAAACAGCCACCCCACCGAGCGGAAGCTTGTCTGTATCGAGCGGAACAACGAGAAATGTATCCTCTGTGCACTCTGTGTACGCGTCTGTGAGGAACAGGCGAAAAAGGGCATTCTCGGACTGGTCGGGCGCGGTTTTCCGACCGCTGTCCGCCCGGAATTCCGTGATCCTTCGGTCATCGCCGGCTGTAAGGACTGTCGGAAATGTACGGATGTCTGTCCGACCGGCGCACTGAAATTCATCGAACAAGCATAGGCGGAATCCTGATCCATATAAAAAAACGCGGCTGCAAATTTCATGCAGCCGCGTTTTTTCATGCCGTTACGCGTCCTTCACCATCCATGGTCCGAACGTAAAATACCGTGCGCCGTCAATCAGCAGCGTACCGATCGCAGAATGCTGATAGACCGGACACCAGAAGACATCGGGCGTATAAAAAATTTCCGGCTCCTCGGTATTGAGCACAAACGGACAAAGACAGCTCACAGAACCGGAATTATACTTCAATTGAAGCGATGTGACGGTATTGATTTCCGAAGTCTGTAAGCGCATGAGGTATGTCGTAGCTGTCTGAGAGAACAATGTCGCGCCGGTAGAATTCTCGGACAGCCGCATCGCCATAAGTACGACAGCCCCGCCATGGTTATCATGCGTAAAAAGCACAAGACTCTGATTGTTTTTCGCCGCACTGCCATAACCGCGGTAACAGATTGCGATCGCATTCTGACCGGCATACCCATAAACCTGACTGCCGACATTTGCCATTGCCGACTGGCTTGGCGTCGTTTGGGATGTGGGATAGAGCGTCCAATCCGTCGCTGTAATTTTCGCAATCTGATTGCCGCCGCGCAGCATCTGATAGGAAGTACCGTCCGCGCTGACCTCGATGCTGTCCACATATTCGGGGATAAGATGACTGCGAAGCCACGCCAGAAAGTCCGCGTCAAAATGATATCCGATATATTCCTTTGTCATTGCCATCTCTCATTCCTCCTGTTGTGCAATTGAAATTACCGTCTTCCCTGTGCAGACAGCGGCAAGACGCTGTGCATCCACGAAATTGCCGTTGCGGATGCTCGCTAAGTATGCCATCAGCTGATCATACACATCCTGTGACGGTGCGTCATGCGGCGAGCTGCCGCAGGTAATTGACGGTACACAGCTGATACGGGCCGGTGTGGTCGTATGGATATCGCCGGCATATACGCCAACTGCAACCTCATAGACGCCATGCAGCACCGGTACCGTCACCGTATCACCCTCGAAGAGAACATCCTGATGCACTGCGATTCCGTTTTGGAAATACACAAATCGTGCGGTTTTTACGGGATATGCATCCCACTCGCTGTCGAAGAAAAAGGTCAGCGTATAGTCGCTGTTGCCGCAGATAATCTGCGGACTCCCCTGTAAAGCCGCCGTCTTCTCCGCAATCCGAATCTCAAGATTCATGCAGCAAAATCTCCTTTCATTTCAAATCGCCCTCCATTCATAGGTAAAAACCTGTGATTTCTTGTACCGGAACATACAAGTTTCTAAAAAAAATCCGAAAGCCCAAAAAATTATCCGTTCTGTATATTTTCCGGGAGATATAATCTTCAAAAACACTTGCATTTTTGGGGAAAATATGTTAGAATAAGTATGAACGCCATAGTGCTCTTTTACGGGCACGGCGAATCTCTGAAACGGAGGAATCTGAATTATGCCAGAACCCAATCAGCCAATGCAGCCCATTACCAACCCGTTGCTCGTGGATGCAATGGCAACCTTTAAGTTAGACCTGACCAATCGTGAGCACGAACGTGCTTTTCTCGAAGCTGCAATCAATGCAAGATATCTCATTCCGGCTATGGTAGAACAGCCCGCGGACGCACCCGAAGGTGAACCCGTTCCGACCCGTGTTGCATTCCAGCTCCTCACAAATCCCAAGGGCGATAAGTTTATGCCCGCATTCACCGATGAAATCGAGCTTCGGAAAAACCGGAAGCCCGGTGAACGCTTCCAGGTCGCTGTTATGGGATTCATGGATCTCTACCGCTTTATCAAGAACAATGAATCCGTCAGCGGCGCTGTCATCAACCCGTTCGGCAGCAATCTCTGCCTCATCCGCCGTCAGGTCATCCTGATCGGCGATAACGCAGGCAATCTCGACGCTGTGATCGCACAGAACAAGCCCGCTGCACCCCAGCCTTCCAATCCCTCCAATCCGCTCGGCGCAGTCTCCAACAGCCGTGAGCAGCAGCAGGCAGCAATCCGTCAGGCAATGGCAGATATGGAAGCTGCAAACGCTTCGGACAATACCGCAGAGGACGCAGCGGAAGTCATCACCGATGAACTGATTTCCGCACTGAAGGCTTGTCTCAAGAAGCAGAAGTCCGTCAAGAAAGCCTATATCCGTGTGGATTCCGAGAGCGGCGAGCGTTATCTTCTGGTCGCACTCGAAGCAGACGAAAGTGCTGACCTCACCGAAATCGGCAATACCGTTTCCACAGAATGTGCCGACTACTCGGATCTGCCGTTTGAATGTGTCGCAGCAGGCAATATCCGTGCAAAGGAACTTGTCGCAAACGAAAAACCGTTCTACGAGAAAAAGCGTTTCGGCATCTTCTGATCATTCCACTTTGTTTCCAAAAAAGCCGTCTGTCATATGCTGTACCGAAAACATATCCCATACGGCTTTCGGAATATACTCCGGCTGCACGCAGCACCGGAGCATCATAAAGAGGGGGTAATCTCAATGAAACACAAGCGCGTGCTGTCGCTCAGTCTGGCGGCAGCCCTCGCACTCGGCACGACGGGAGTGCTGAGCGCAGACCTCGCGCCCGGACTGGACAGCGTTGCGGCAGTCGATGACTGCAACGACGACTGGCTCCATGCCAAGGGCAGCCGTCTGTATGACAAGGACGGCAATGAAGTATGGCTGACCGGTGCAAACTGGTTCGGCTTCAACTGTACGGAGAACTGTGCCCACGGTCTTTATACCGCAGACGTGGATAAGTTCCTGGAAGGCGTTGCGGATCACGGCATCAATGTCATCCGCTTCCCCATCTCCTCGGAGCTTCTGGTTTCGTGGATGAAAGGAAGCCCCAATCCTGTCAGCTCGGTACAGGCAGGACTTTCTCCACCGGAAGATGTTGTAAACGAGGACGGCAGTATTACACCCGCCGGTACCTATGTCAACATCAACCCCGACTTTTGTGAAGCAGACGGAAAGACCATCAAGAACAGCATGGAAATCTTCGACATCATCATGCAGAAGTGCAAGAAATACGGTGTCAAGGCGTTTATCGACATCCACAGCCCGCATTCCGACAACTCCGGTCATAACTATGAGCTCTGGTACGGAAAAGCCGGCGTGACAACAGAAGTCTGGATCGAAACGCTGGCATGGCTTGCGGAAAAATATGCGAATGATGATACGCTGATCGGCTATGACCTGAAGAACGAACCGCACGGAAAACGTGAATTCGATCCGACCTGCCCGACGAATATCGCAAAGTGGGACGGCACAAAGGATGAGAATAACTGGGCATATGCCGCAACGCGTGCCGCAGACGCCATTCTCGCCGTCAACCCGAATGCACTGATCTTCGTCGAGGGCGTCGAACAGTACCCCAAGACCGAAAAGGGCTATACCTATGATACGCCCGATATCTGGCAGGCAAGTCCGGATGTTTCCCCGTGGTACGGCGCATGGTGGGGCGGTAATCTCCGCGGTGTCCGCGATTACCCGATCCAGCCCGCAAGCGGTACCAGCCAGATCGTCTACTCTCCGCATGACTACGGCCCGTCCGTCTATGCACAGACATGGTTCGATAAGGACTTTACAACCCAGACGCTCCTCGATGACTACTGGTATGACACATGGTCATATATCGTAGAGGAGGATATTGCACCGCTGCTGATCGGCGAGTGGGGCGGCCATATGGACGGCGGCAAGAACCAGAAATGGATGGAGCTGCTGCGTGATTATATGATCGCAAACCATATCAACCATACCTTCTGGTGCTTAAATCCGAACTCCGGTGATACCGGCGGTCTTCTGAGCCATGACTTCCTGACATGGGACAGCGAGAAATACGGACTGATGGAAAAGTCGCTCTGGCAGACTTCCACATCCGGAAAGTAT
This sequence comes from Oscillospiraceae bacterium, assembly GCA_017533485.1. Lineage (GTDB taxonomy): Bacteria > Bacillota > Clostridia > Oscillospirales > Ruminococcaceae > Firm-04. The sequence continues at coordinate 38,071 of JAFXIC010000046.1, read as the reverse complement.
ATCGGTCTTGACCATCAGAAAGCACTCGGAAAGAATGGTATTTCCCTCTCTGAGTATTATGCAAGCTATGCAAACAGCGAGGGCAGTAACTTGGACGGCGGCAAAAAGGGCAGCACACCCGGTGATACAAAGCCGCCGCAGACGGTTACCACAACATCTACAACGTCTACCACTTCTACAACATCCACTACTTCTACAACCTCCACTACTTCTACAACCTCCACCACTTCTACAACATCCACAACCACTACAACAACGACCAGCACCACACCGAAAACAACAACCACAACCTCCACGACAACTTCTTCCGCTACCACCACAACCACGACGGTCACCACGACGATTGATACCGGCCTGGGTCGTATCCTGTACGGCGATGCAGACTGCAGCGGAGAAGTCGATATTTCTGATGTCATTCTCGTTTCGAGAATTGCCGCAGAAGATACTTCCGTTTCGCTGACTGCACGCGGCGCGGTAAATGCAAACGTGGATTCGGATGCAGGAATTTCTGCCGGTGATGCGGCAATGATTCTCCGATATATCGCAAAGCTGATTGACACACTCGAACCGCAGCGCGGCTGAGTCCGGCCATAGCTTTCCAAGAAGAATACCTCCGTCCCGGAAAAGGTCGGAGGTATTTCCGAAAACAACCGCAGCAAACTGCCTGCTGCAGCACAGTACGAAAAAAAGGAGGAACCCGATATGAAATCTTATCATCGTATCCTGTCGCTGGGACTGGCGTCTATTCTAGCGGTCAGCTCGACTGCAATCCTGACCAGCAACAGCAGCGTAAAGAATGTCAATATCGCGTCCGCTGCTGACGACACCAATGATGACTGGCTCCACGCGAAAGGAAGCCGCCTGTATGATAAGGACGGCAAAGAAGTCTGGCTGACCGGTGCAAACTGGTTCGGCATGAACTGTACAGAGAATTTCCCCCACGGTCTTTGGAGTGCAGATGTAGATGTTCTGCTCTCGTCGGTTGCTGACCACGGTATCAATATCATCCGTTTCCCTGTATCCACCGAGCTTCTGCTCTCGTGGATGAACGGCGACCCCTATATGACCGTAGGCCTCAACCCGAAGAATACCGAAGCCTATAAGTTCAACCCCGATTTCTGTCACGAGGACGGCTCGGAAATGAACAGTATGGAAGTGTTCGATGTCATTATCCAGAAGTGTAAGAAATACGGCATCAAGGCGCTTGTAGATGTCCATAGCCCCGCATCCCATAACTCCGGTCATAACTACAACCTCTGGTACTATGAGCCGACCGCCGCAGACTGTGACGGTATGGCAACCATCGCGGAGGCTGCCGGAGATAAGGGCGCACAGGTCACATGGGATGACTGGATTGAGTCGCTGACATGGCTCGCGCAGAAGTATGCAAATGATGATACGATCGTAGCCTATGACCTGAAGAACGAGCCGCACGGCAAGCGCGGCTATAACGGAGATACCTGTCCGCCGGATATGGCACGCTGGGATGATACGGAGTTTAAGAACAACTGGAAATATTCCGCTGAGATGTGCGCAAACTCCATTCTCAAGGTCAATCCGAATGCACTGATCCTCATCGAGGGTATCGAACAGTCTCCGATTACCGAAAAGGGATATACCTTTGATACACCCGATGTCTTCCAGCCGAAGGCAGGTGAAGAACGCTGGTATGGCGCATGGTGGGGCGGAAATCTCCGCGGTGTCCGTGAATATCCGGTTACCCCGACGAGCGGTACATCCCAGATTGTCTACTCCCCGCACGATTACGGCCCGTCCGTTTATGCACAGACATGGTTCGATAAGGACTTCACAACCCAGACGCTGCTGGACGATTACTGGTATGATACCTGGGCATACATCGTAGAAGAAGATATCGCACCGCTGCTGATCGGCGAATGGGGCGGTCATATGGACGGCGGCAAGAACCAGAAATGGATGGAGCTGCTGCGTGATTATATGATCGACAACCATATCAACCATACCTTCTGGTGTCTGAACCCGAACTCGGGTGATACGGGCGGATTGCTGGACGCAACCTTCTCGACATGGGACAATAAGAAGTATGCGCTGTTCGAGGAATCCCTCTGGCAGACCTCGTCTTCCGGTAAATATATCGGACTCGACCACCAGATTCCGCTCGGACAAAACGGCATTTCGCTTTCGGAATTCTATTCGAGCTATGCGAACTCCGAGGGAAGCAACTTAGACGGCGGCACAAAGGGCAGCACCTCCGGTGACACCAAACCGCCGCAGAGCGTCACAACCGCATCCACAACCACTACCACCACCACAACGACACCTACTCCGATCGTCTCCTCGAACATTGTAACAACGCCGGTTTCGTATGAAATGACAGCTGTCATCAAAGACCTCAGCGATCAATCTGTTACCCTCGAAGATCAGTCGAATGGAACGACAATTATTTTCCAGTTTGCAGAAGACTGTGAAGGCCTGAGCGAGCTGATGGAGCATCCGGTCGGTACACAAGTCAAGCTCTCGATCCAGGCAATTGAGTACAGCAATGCAGGCTCCAGCAAATACAAAACAGAGCTGACCAAGGTTGAAGTCAACTTAGTCCTAGGTACTGAAGGTACTAAGATCCACCCCGGTGACGCAGATCTCAGTGGTGAAGTCGATATCTCCGACGTAATTCTCGTATCAAGAATCGCAGCCGAAGACACCTCTGTTTCGCTGACCGCACAGGGTGCTTTGAATGCAGACGTTGACGGAAAGACGGGTATCTCCGCAGCAGACGCGGCTAAGATCCTGAAATTCATCGCAAAACTCATCACCAAAGAAGAACTCGCATCCTCCAAATAATAAAAGAGCCGCGGCATCTATCACGGATGCCGCGGTATTATTTTTCGATATTCAATGAAAGACTCCGGCAATTACGGAGTGGTAGTGCCTGTTGCGTAATCGAGCGCAACATCCGAATCCCAAGTACCGGTTTCTTCGACCTGCTGAAAATCTTCAATGCCGATAGCAATCGGCGCGGAACCGGGGTATCTTCCCTTCAATACACCGACACCAACACATTCTCCATTGCTAATTTGGAAGGAAACCTCATCAAGCTCCTCGACATCAGTAAAATACCGATAAATACTGGCATAGAGAATGGATCTCAGCTCATTCACGTTCGTAGAATCTCTGGAAACGGAGGACATTATAACGTCCTTACACGCGACAATATCCGCAGCGTCCACTGTAATATTGCCATCCAGAAGCGAATAATTATAATCGCGGTTAGAAAGCTCAACAATTGCAATGTTTGCGCCCTTTAAAACAGAATTGGCAGCTCCGTTGCTATTCATAATCTTAGATTTCGAAATATATCCCATCATGGCAGGTACAAGCATTGCAGCAAGTACGCCAATGATCGCAATGACAACGATCAGCTCAATTAAAGTAAAACCCTTTTTCTTCATCATATACCCTCACAATATTCCCTGTATACAAGGAATGCCCCCTTTTAAAAGGGGGCATTCAAATTTTCATTCAACTAAAAATGCTTATGACGTAACGATTAAAGCAAATTATTTTGCGTAAGCAATCCAGTTAGTCATAGTCCAAGTAGAGTTTGCATCGTAGTCATCAACAGAAAGCTGATGAGGGTTGGTGCCGTAATAACGACCATCCTGAACTGCAACAGCTACCGGAACGCCATTTTCCATATCGATGGAAACAGCATCAAGCTTCTCAATGTCAGAGAAGTAGGTACCAACCTTGCCCCTGAAACGAATGTTAACATTGCTAGTGCTGGTGTTAGCAAAATCAGCAGCGGGATCAGAAGAAGCAACGTCAGTAATGGCAGTAACACTCAGTCTATCCTCTGCATCGATATCAGTAACAGCAGAAGTAGCAGCAGTCATGATAGACTTCGCAGCAGCGTTAGCGTTGGTGATCTTGGACTTCTTGATGTAGCCGAGCATTGCCGGAACGAGAATAGCAGCCAGAACGCCGATGATAGCGATAACGACGATCAGCTCAATGAGAGTAAAACCTTTCTTTTTCATGATAAAAACCTCCTCAAAAAGTTGTGTTTGGAATGTCCAAACGAAATTTTCTTTAGAGTATCGAGGAGCTCACTCGACGTCTAAGTGTTCTCCTGTTCTCCATGTTTAGAGTATACCACATTACGAAAGAATTGTCAATAGATTTCGAGTTTTTTTCGAGATTATGAACAAACTTTTACGAAAACGGTTTTTTTACACGTTTTTTCAGATACGTTTTCGCTGTTTTGCACAAAAATTGTAACACATTTGTAACCAAATCAAATTATCAAAAACGCATATTCTTTTCTATAAAAGTGTGATGCTGCGTGAATTTTCGATTTATTGGTAAGTGAGATTACTTATTCGAGACATATCTTCGCATCATTTTGTTCATGAATCGGACAAAATTTTCCGTCATTCTGACAATGCGCCCGAATAAAACAAATCCCCTCCGGATCGGAGAGGATTTGCATATCATTTTAGCCGAGGACGCCCTCACGCGTGATAACGGACTGACCGCCCATAGCAGTGAGATAGCGATAGAATTCGGTCTTATCCTGACATTTTTCGAGCGCGTCAATTTCGTTAACGGTATTGTTCTTAACGAGGCGAGCGAGCTCCTGGTCGAGACACATCATGCCGTGAGCCTTACCAGCCTGAATGCTGGAGAGGATGAGGTGAATCTTACCCTCACGAATCATCGCAGAGATTGCGTCGGTAACCGCAAGAATTTCCATAGCAGCGATACGGCCGGTACCATTCTTGAGCGGAAGAAGTGTCTGAGAGACAACGCCGACAAGAACATTCGCGAGCTGTGTACGGATCTGAACCTGCTGATGCTCCGGATAAACGTCGATGATACGGTTGATGGTATCGGGCGCGGAAGTGGTATGCAAGGTTGAGAAGACCAGGTGACCGGTTTCAGCCGCAGTAATGGCAGCCTGAATCGTTTCGAAGTCACGCATTTCTCCGACGAGGATAACGTCCGGGTCTTCACGAAGTGCAGCTCTCAGCGCCATTGCGAAGCTCTCGACGTCGGAACCGACTTCACGCTGGTTAATCATGCAGCGTTTATGCTCGTGAACATACTCGATCGGGTCTTCGATGGTGATGATATGTGCGCTCTTATTGCAGTTGATGTAGTCGATCATGCCGGCGAGGGTTGTGGACTTACCGGAACCGGTCGGGCCGGTGATGAGAACAAGACCACGAGGACGCATTGCGAACTCAGCCATAACGGGCGGCATAAAGAGGTCATCCAGCGTCGGGATATCGTTACGGAGCAAACGGATTGCGATTGCAGCGTGGTCGCGCTGGAAGAAGATATTACAACGATGGCGGAAGCCTGCACGCGTCACATAGGAGAAGTCGGTGTCGATATGCTGCGTAACAGTTTTACGCTGACGCTCGTTGGTCATCTGGTCGATAATTTCGCCGATCATTTCGTCGGTCATTTCGGGATAGCTGGACATTTTACGGAGCTGACCGTGGAGACGAACAACGGGGTTAATACCGACGGTGAAGTGCAGGTCAGAGCAGCCAAGCGAACGAACATCGTCCAGAATTTTATTGATCACAATAGTAGGCATGGGGTTTTCCTCCATTCATTTCAAATTAGGCGAACATTATACAGCGTAGGTTACACGGACAAGCTCGTCCATGGAGGTAACGCCCTGCATAACGAGGTCAGATACGTTATCACGCAGCAGCTTTGTACCGTTCTTTCTAGCGAGGATCTCGATTTCCTCTTTACCGGCGCCATTGGCGATGAGGGTAGAGATACCAGCGGAGCAGTGGATAATTTCGTGAATAGCGGTACGGCCGTGGTAGCCGGTTCCGCATTCATTACAGCCGACAGCGTCATAAATCGGAACAGAGTGGTCGATGTGCATGAGCTTATTCTCTTCGGGGGTAGACATTCTCTGTTTTCTGCACTTCGGGCAGAGAACCTTAACGAGACGCTGTGCGACAACGCCGATGAGGGAAGAAGCAACCATGTAAGCGGGGATACCCATATCGACCAGACGGACGATCGTGGAAGCAGCATCGTTGGTATGGAGTGTGGAGAGAACCAAGTGGCCCGTGATAGCAGCACGGATACCGATTTCAGCGGTCTCGCCGTCACGCATCTCACCGATCATGATAACGTCAGGGTCCTGACGGAGGATAGAACGGAGTGCAGCGGAGAAGGTCATACCGGCCTTTACGTTAACCTGGCACTGGTTGATACCTTCCATCTGTTTCTCGACCGGGTCCTCAACAGTAACGACGTTCACATCAGGTCTGGCGATTGCGCCGAGAGCCGCATAGAGCGTCGTAGACTTACCGGAACCGGTAGGGCCGGTAACGAGGATAACGCCGTGCGGACACTTAATCATACTATTAAAGAGGTCGTAGTTATATTCGGACATACCGAGATCCTGCAGACGACGGGTTTTGATTGCACCAGTGGAAAGGATACGGATAACGATCTTTTCGCCGTGAACCATCGGGAGTGCAGACACACGGACGTCGAGCGGGATGCCGTCAACCGTCTGGGAGAAACGGCCGTCCTGCGGGATACGCTTTTCAGCGATGTTCATGCCGGAGATGAGCTTCAGACGGGTAGCGAGCTGGTTCTGGACATTACTGGAAACATTCATGAGCGGAACGAGGTCACCGTTGACACGGACACGAATCTGGGTATACTTCTCGAACGGCTCGATATGAATATCCGTTGCTTCCATACGGAACGCATTTTCAACGACCTGCGTTGCGAGCTTAACGATCGGAGCGCTCTCGACTCTGTCCTTGGATTCATCATCTTCCTCAATAATCGGGCCGCCGATGCCTTCGATATCGCCGAGGTCGGACATCTGGTAAGCCTTACCGATTGCCTTCTTGATTGCGGCACGGGTAGCGAGGACAGGAATGGTATCATAACCGGTTTTTACTTTAATATCTTCAAGGATATTGAAATTGATCGGGTCATCCGTTGCGACAGTCAGACGACGTCCGGTCATGCTGATTGCGATGACACAGTTACGCTCCGCAAGATCCTGCGGAACCTTACGAGCGATTTCGCCGTCGATATCTACGCTGTTGAGATCGACATACGGAACCTTAAGCTTACCGGAGAGTGCCTGTGCGAACTTGACATCAGTCATGAAACCGAGTTCGACGAGGACATCACCGAAACGCTTCGATTCTGTCGATTCATGCTGCTTTAGCAGCACCTGCTGCAATTGCTCCGGTGTGATGTGACCCTCCTCAACGAGATAGTCACCGATACGGATGTTTCTCATACTCAACCTCCAAAAATTTAACTTGCAAAATTTGCATTTCTGTGTTAGAATAACAGTACAAACCATAAAGGAGGTACCGCTATGTACCAAAAATTATTGCTTGCTGCGAGCATTCCCGCAGCACCGGCAGGCTTCGACGACTGGAAGTACATGGAACCGACATTTTTCTTATTTGCGATTCCTGTCGTATTTCTCTACGGAATCTGTATCGGTAGCTTCCTCAATGTCGTCATCATACGGCTTCCGATTGGGGAGTCGCTGACGAAGCGCGCCTCACACTGCATGACCTGCGGAACGAAGATCCGGATCATAGATCTGATTCCGGTATTCAGCTGGCTGTTTCTGAAAGGAAAATGCCATAGCTGCGGGGAAAAGATTTCGCCGCGCTATCCGATCGTAGAAACGCTGAACGGACTATTGTACGTTGCAGATTTCCTGATTTTCGGGCTGACCGCGAATATGTTCATCATGTGCATTTTCACATCTGTACTTGTGGTCGTGGGGTTCATGGACTGGGACACACAGGAAATGGATATGCGCGTATTGCTGGTAATCGTGCTGCTTGTGATTCCGAGCTATTTTGCATCGGAACTGACGATAGCGGATCGGCTGATCGGAGCCGCCAGCATCGGGCTTCCGTTTTTCCTGATTGGTGAATTGACAAGACCCTACGCCAAAAAGAAAACCGGTGAAGATGTCCGCGGAGTGGAACTTGGTGATACAATCCTGATGGCATTTTCGGGATTGCTGCTTGGGTGGAAAGCGATGGTTCCGTCCGCATTCATCGGCATTCTTTTTGCCGGAGTATTCGGATCAATCCTAAAGAAAAAGACCGGAGAATCGAAATTTGCGTTTGGGCCGTATCTTTGTATGGGATTATATCTCGGCGCAATGTTCGGTCCGATGATTACCGAGTGGTACATCTCCAGATTTCCGCAGCCGGAGACATATGAATACTACGCAAACTGTATTCTCATGCGATAAGAAAAAGGGTTTAAGAGATAGGCAGCCGGGCAACACCGGCTGCCTTTTTTATCTCTTGGATTCAAATCAAGTGATGGGAGTTGCGCTCAGACCTTCAACATAAGGACCGCCGTCGAAAATCTGCTCCGGAACGGTAAATACGAAGAAGAAGCAGGTTTCGTCCATCACATCCGGATTATTCATGTCGATTGAAGGGGCATTCGCGCCAAAATAGTCTCCGCCATTAAACGGAATATAGCGCTGAACTTCATTCGCCTGAAAATCGGTCGGGAGTGCAGAGCCCTCATCAATACCGGGAGGAAGTGTAATTCTATAATCCAAACTGCTGTTTCCGGTGGTAACGTCAAGAACATTCTTCATGGAGAAGGATATACTCGCATTATTCGTGGCATCGGTTTTCATCAGACCGCCGCCCTCTGCCTTACGAACCTCGACAATGTCGATATTCATCTGGAAGTTTCTGGGGTCGAAGCTCAGTGCAGATCCAGTTGTATCCATGGTAAAGATGTAGTCAAAATTACCGTAGAGGGACTCGTTGACATACCATTCCTTAACACCCGGAGTCTGATTTGCAACATCATCCGGATTACACAGGTTCGGATCATAGTTATCGAACCGGAACTCGAAAAGGTCGATTTCACCGCGGTTAAACTTACCCTCATTATAGGCGCTGAGCTGCTGCAAGTCGCGATAATTCGGATTTTTCACGCGGTTATCGAAGGTCATGACATAAATGGTGCCGGAGGTCGCGGTACAGACTCTCTGATAGAAGAACTCGGAATAGAAACGATTGACCGCAGTTCTGATTGTATCAAAGGGAGCCGTGCCGCATTTTGCTGTGCCGGTAACGCCTTGATCATACGGATCGAATCCGTAGTAAAGACGAACGCGGTCCGCATACTTCAGGTTACCATCGACTGCACGCTTGATATTATCCACGCAGGCTGTCGTATACTCGAAGTTGCTGCTTCGGACAAAGAATTTCGAAACCGGATCCAACAACTGCAGCACGCTGAACATGATAATTGTAAACATACCCATTACGATGACAAGTTCGACCAACGTAAAGGCTTTTAGCTTTTGTTTCATCTATTCATGCTCCTTTCGTGTCAAGTTCCGTCCGGTACAAGAACCGGACGCTGGGAAGAAGTACACGGAGTGAATCCCTGACCGTCAAACTCATAAATCGCATCAAAGTAACGATAGGTTTGATTCTCAGAACCGCCGGTTTCCATGAACTGTACGAAATCGAGTCTTGCATTCCGGATATATCTTGTATCCGCGGCAGGATCATTGAAAACAACGCCGCTCTCGAAGATCGGATAGATATCGACTGTGACTACAACACGATCGTTTAACTGATCGTATGGCAACTGAAGCGTAATGAAGTCATCACCGGCATTTCTATTGATAAGCTCGGCACCGGTAAATTCTCTGGGTGTGTTCACGATGTTATCGGCATCATCAATCATACCAGCAGTCGAACTAACGACTACCTTATCAATACCGATAACTTTTCTTGCCGCATTACCGGGAAGTGCCGCAAAGCTTGCATCATCGAGATTTTGCGTTAGTTTAATTTTAAAAGTAAATCTAGCATTGGGATCAAGCGTAATATTCAGATTTCGGTTGGTAAAGGACATAAAACGAAAATGCGTTGAATTCTGGTTATCTCCGAACTCAATTCTTCCGGGCTCTGAACTGGTTGCAGGAATCAGCTCCGTACCCTGATCGAGTGCAAGACCGGCAGAACTGTTGTTCTCGATATGTGCAATGACATTAACGCGATTCGGATTTCGATACGGTGTACTTCCGGGATTGGTATCCTTATTGTCAACCAGAAGCGCTTCGGAATCGAGACGCTCATTCAATCGGGAAGTGCTCGTCATTGTCGCATTAATACAGCCCATAATCTCAGCCATAAGAAGTGCGATAATGGCATAAACGGCAATCGAAATAATGATTTCCATTAACGATAGACCTTTTAGTTTCTTGCGTTTCATAAAATCACCTCCGATTAGTTTGCACCCTGGTGATCATTACCAAAGTTACCGATCGAGTTACCGATCTGATCCTGAACCTGCTGTTCAGCCGAACCAAAGTCAAATTCGTACGTATCCTGGACTTCTTCCGTATACGGAACGGATACACGATAGAGGTCGCCGACGTAGATGGACATCGGGATATTTTCGCCTCTAAACTGATTGAGACAGAGCGTACCGACGCCGTTACAGTTTGCAACGCCCTTTGTATAATTATAAGGTGTAGAATCGTGGAATTCACGATAAGTACAAGCTGCCTTCGACGAAGCCTCACCGGAAGGAGAATGGAAGTTCGACTGCGGCATCAGGACTTCAGCACTCATGCCAATACCGTTTTGTGCCCAGTAAGTAACACCTGCGTTACCGTAGACAACAATATTCGGAACCATCTCAAAGCGGAACTTCTCGTGGTCAGGAAGATTTGTATATCCGGACTGGCCGGGATAGTACGGGTTGCTGACGACGTTATACTCTTTTGCTTTCATCTGGCGATAAGCGCCGGTCGTTGTGATGTTAAACGGTTTATTTGTGATGTCGCGCTGTTCGGCATTGGGGGCACCATTGTCGAGGAAGATAATGACATCCGATCTTCCGGCATAGTAGCTGTTGTCATTGTCATAGAACGCATCCGGATTCTGATAGATTTCGGGACCGTTTCCGGTATAAAGTGCGGTGTTGTTGACAACAATATCAACAATACTGTTCTGCACGGTACCCTTCAAAACCAGAACGAGCGGTCTGTGTTCCATCTGGAAGGGATCCACAAAGACTGTTACCGTTTCATTGTTTCTGTTTTGGAATTCAGCTCTGGAAAGATCCAGCGTTCCACTTTGTCTGATTACATAAGCGTTATTCAGATCAACTGTATGATCGTTCGGGTCACCGTCTGCCATATGGCTTACAATCTTAACAGAAGGTACTTGCTGCAGAGTAGCAATATCCGGTGTCGGGCCATATTTTGCATTCAGTGCAGCAAGACTGGTGATACAGTTCGGAATACATTCACTCGATCTTTGCGTTACAAGCTCTTTAATAAATGCGTTCGCGTCTTTATTTCTCGGAGTCGTATACGGAACATAAACTGCGCCGGCATCAGAAACCTTCTGCTTGACACCCCATGTATGACCTGCGGAGCGGCTTTCAAGAATCAGCGAGTCCGAATTGATATGCGCTTGCGCTGCGGCTTCTGTTGTTTCTGCAAGATCCCAGCGGATATAGCATTCAAAGATCTCATCGAGACGGCTGCCATACGGGAACAATCCGTAATTATAGTCGTCTGCACTTGCGCCAAGGTCGCCCTGAAGCGCGCCCTTGTAGTTATTGTTGTTGACTTCATTGTCATAACCGGGACAGGTATAGCCGTTCAGGATTTCTTCCGCTGTCTTCGGTTCAGAGATACCGATGGATTTGGCTGCTGTAACGGTTGCGCTCAGGTCGCCATTTCTGGCTGCAACACCATTTGCAACTGTGACCGCGCTTCCTGCCGGAACATTATAAGTACCGTTACAAATGACAGCACCATTGATGGTAATTGTGTTTTCAATCGTCAGCGTGCCAAGCGGATTCGCCATAACAACATCACCGTCAATGACACCATTGCCGCGAATTGTCAGCGACTTGTTATTGGAAATCACATCGCCGCCGATTTTGTCTTTTGTGGAAACATCCTGCTTCTTGATGTTGTTGTAAGCGAAGCTATACAGATTCGTAACACCATTTGTCAGCTGAATCTCAGAGTCCTCTGCGGGATCGTAGAGATAGATATCCGAGAACGGATTTGCTCCCTCTTTAAACTGAATTTGATTTGGGGACTTCTGAATTGCGCCGCAATAGAGATTGACCGGCTGGTCGCCATCCAGATTAAAGTGAGCCGGAGTTAACACACCGTCTACATAAAAATATGCAAGGTCCTTATAATTGGCCGGTTCCGGATTTATGGTAGAACGGAATACAGAGGGGTTCTCGCCGGTATAGTTACCATAGATGACAGCACCCTCACCCGCAGTCTGGAATGTATATTCCCAATGTGTTTTCTGGTTCACATTACCAACAATTGTCGCCTGACCAACGGAAACCATATCATTTCGATTCTGGATCGCGTCGTAAGCGTCATATCTGCCTCTGCCGGCAGGGAACGTGGTAATACCCGTAATCTGCGGTCCGAGACAAAGCATATTGTTCGCGGTTGCACCGACCACCGGGCTCATGGTATAGACTGCGTTGGAGATAGATCCGGTTCTTCCTTCTTCAATCGGATTGCCCGGAACTAGAACCGGTACGCCCGGAAGCAGTGTTAACTCATTCATCAGATCCCAGTCCGCAATATTCTGCGGGGGGGTAATACCGTCCGTATGTTCGGACGGAATTTCATCGTAAATATAGTTGCAGATAGAATATTGCGCAGCATTTCTGCCTGAACCGACAGAAGCAGACGCAGTAATCTTCCACTGATCCTGTGCGAGAACGGCGTTATTGACCGGATCCCAGACGATATGCTTATCGGGGAGCTTCTCAATGACGCAGCTCACCATCGTCTTCGCACCTGTAGATGTATTTGTAGGTGTAAGACCCATAACATGTGCATTACCCGACACATTATTCGCGTAATTATATTCGATAAAAATTTCTTTTGGGCCATTTGCTTCGGTAACTTCGTTCTTTACCCAATCATAGAACGTGCCGTGGTTTGCGAGTTCATCCAGTGCGCCGGAATCCGCCGCAGCATATCCATAGAGCTGCTGGGTAATGACATCGAGCGCAGACTGGCAGGCAAACTGTGCCTGTTTCTGATAATACGTATAATAAGTACGTTTTTGTGAAGATGCTGTGAGAATCAGGGTAGACATCAGGAATACGACCATTACCATCATAACAGTAACGACAGTAAAGAGGACGCTGCCCTTAACCTTTCCTTTCCCATTTCGTTTCTTCATATGGCATCCACCTTTCCCATAGTGGCAAACCCTTTTCCCAGAAAGGGTTTGCCAAATCCTCTCGTTTGCGTTCAGGGATTACTGTGCAGCGGTTTCAGCAGGAGTTCTGGAAGAAGTATAGCTTTTCCACTCTTTGCCTTCCCAGATGGTTTCGTCATAAGCGGGGCCAATCTTTTCCTTTACTTCCATCGGTTCCTGCATATAGAATACCTGATATTTGAATGTAACATTTGTATAACCGGGGGTAACTTTGCTGTCTTCCTTCTTATTGTCCTGCGGAATCGGATTGCCTTCTGCGTCCACAGAAGGTGCTGCAGTGCCTTCTTTTTCAACTTCACCATTGAAGTCCGGTTCTTCGATTTCGACCGACTGAATCAGCATTGCGTCGTTATTCTTCTTTGCATATTCACGAACAGCGTCGATGAATGCATAAGTATCTTCGCGGGTAATTTTGAGTGTTACTGCAACATTACCGCAGCCAACGGTTTCAGCGGAACGGCTGCTGAGGGCGGTAGCTTCCTTCAGCTTTTCAGCAGCTGCTTTCTGGAGTGTGCCGTCAAAGTCAGCGGTTGTATAAAGCGGATAGGTTGCAATAGAAGGCGTATAGTAGTAGTAGCCGAGTGTAGTGGTCGTCTCGTCGGAGATCATGACTTCCTTATCACCTTCGACCTTATCTTCCTTGAACTTATCGATATTGAGGAATGTATCCTGCATAAAGCGGTCGAGCTCCAGAGAAGTCATCTCATCGGTAAAGTTCTGAGAAACATTATATGCCTCATCGCGGCGCTTAGTAATGTTCTCTCTCATGGGGTTAATTGTCTGGAAACTTCCGAGCTTTGCGGTCCAGTCAGATTCTCCCTGTTCCAGTTTTTTCTGGTTTTCTGCCAGCTTCTTCCACTGCGGTCTCATAAAAGCAAAGATGCCGAGTGCCAGAATGGCAAGTACAATTACAACGAGTAATGCAACACGTTCACGATATCCTAATTTCATTTTGCTACCTCCTCAGTACCAACGCTAGGGTCATCGAGGCTGACGCCGTCGCCCTTCATAATAATGCTCATGCTCATTTTAATAGTTTTCATTTCATCGGTATTCTTATTGCCTGCGTTGTCCTGCGGAATCGGATTGCCCTCTTCATCCAGCTGCGGCTGCTGTGTCTGCTGCTTATTCGAATCCTCTTTCTTGGTGTCGTACTCATAGCCTTTGTAAGCAACATGATAAACGCTGTCGAGTGCATTGAGGTTCTCGTACAATGTGGTCGGGAAAACTTCGAGCGGCAGGTTCTGTGCATCTGCAATCAGGTCAATGTTGAAAGTACCGGTTACAAAATCAAACTTATCGAAACGATAGAAATCTTCTGCTGTTTCCTCAGTGATACCCTGTTCCTTATATACTTCCATTGCAGTTGCACGGACGGTATCCAGGATGAGCTCATAGTCCTCAGAAAGCACATATGCGCGGCTCTTATAAGCCTCGTTTGCGGATGTTACACCATTATAGTATGTATTAACGGCTGTACGGAGCTGTTTGAGATCTTCCATCTGCAATTCGAGATCCTTACAGAGCGCCGAATTCTGCTTGTCATTGATTTCCTTAATCTTACCAGTGACAACCTGATTACGGACGAAGAAGAACAGCCAGCCTGCGAAACAAGCTGCAGCAGCAGCGAGTACAGAAATGAGGAGAATGATGTAGTAGCTGGAGTCAGACTTAATCTTGTTGTTATTAAAGGTATCGGTTTCGAGAAGGTTGATGCGCTCGGTATCCTTATTACGCTTGAACATTGCGCCGATGGCATTTGCGTAAGAGGAGAATTCGAGGTTCTCGTAGCCGTGGATCTGCGGCGGGACATTGATGATGCTGGTACGGATGCCCATCTTATCCAGCTCGTTGGTCAAGCGGACATATTCGTGGGTATCGCCGTAGAAGATAACATTCTCAATATTTTCGCCATCAGACTTGGACTTCTGGAACTGGAGCATACGGAAGATGTTCTCGTTGACAGCTTCGAATACATAGTCGGAAGAACCGGCATAGTCTTCTGCGGAGATCGAAGCGAAACGGGAGAACGAGAGCTGACCCTTTTCATAAAGGTTGAGGGAGATGAAGTTGTTGTCGATCTGGACAGCGAGCAGCGGCATCTTGGATCTTACCTTGGTATCTGCGAGCAGAACCTTTGTAATACAGTTGCAGCCGATCATAACGCTTCTCAGAGAAATCTGGAGCATTGCGAACACGCGCTTATAGGATTCAACAACCTCGTACGGACAAGCAGTTGCGAGGATCTTATCTCCGCCCTCGAGCTGATCGGAGTCACCGACGATGATATAGGAAACGGAGTAGGAATCATCAATACCGAGTGCGGCAGCCATTTCAGCGCGGACCATCTTCATGCAGTCCTGTTCTTTGGTCGCCTTCTGGATATGGAGTTCCTTAAAAATGGTCATGTTGGAGGAGATGCTGACGATTGCTTCTTTGTCAGCCATCTTATTGGTACGAAGGATCTGGTTGATCTGGGTAGCGAGTCTGGGGACGTCACAAACGTGGCCGTTCTCGATGATTTCGGGATCCAGATTGAGGGTTGCAGCAGAGTTGATACGGATTTTACCGTTGCTCTCGGTACCCTTAATGATTCGTATATTTCGGTCGGTAATATCAAATGAAAGCATTTACGAGTTCCACCTCTCTAAATTAATTCAATAGTCAGAGCCTCTCTGCGGCGGTAATATCTGCCGCAGAGAAAGCTTTTGATTCCTTTTGGGGGATTGCTGATTTTGGGAATTAGCCGACGTTTTCGAATGCGCCGTACATTGCCGGGAAGAACGCGCCGCAGACGAGACCGATGACAACGCCCAGTACGATGAGCATGACCGGTTCGAGCATTGCGCACAGACGTTTTACAGCGGAGTCTGCTTCTTCATCGTAGTAAGCAGCAGTTTTCGCGAGGATGTCGTCCAGTGCACCGGCTTCTTCACCGACGAAGATGATCGAGCAGAACATCGAGTCAAAGATATCGGCTCTCTGAACCGAAGAACTCAGCGTTTCACCGCTCTTGACCTCATCAATGATGTCACGGAATTTCAAAGAAATATAAGAATTGTTCAGCGTATCGGAAGAACGCTTCAAGCATTCAACCATCGGCAGACCTGACGAATAGAGAGATGCCATTGTCTGCGCAAAACGTGCGGTATAGATTTTGACGACGAGCTTTCCGAAGCCGGGTCCCTTGATGATGAAGCGGTCCCATTTCAATCGGAAGCTGGGAACTTTCATGCCGTAAATGAAGGCGAAGATGAGGGCCGCCGTCAAGCTGATCACGATATACCAGTAAGATACGAGGAAGTTACCGATACCAACCATAGCCTTTGTCAGCATCGGCATCTGGTTTTCGTCTTCATACAGGTCGGTAAATGTCGGCATGATGAATACGAATACGCCGATAACGACGGCAACAGTCAGGATAACGAGGATGATCGGGTAGATCATCGCACTCTTGATGGTATTTGAAATCTTGTTCTGATTTGCGTAATAGTCGCTGAGTCGCTGCATGATGACGTCCAGAGAACCGGAGGCCTCACCGGCACCGACCATTGCAGAGAACAGTGTGGGGAATACACCGCCGTGTACTTCCAGCGCATCGGAGAAGGACTCACCCTTTTGGACGTTTTCGTAAACATCTCTCCATACGTTACGAGCAGCTTCGCTCTCCTGCTCTTTACAAAGAATGTCCAACGCCTTTACAAGGGTCAGACCGGAAGTCAGCATTGCTGCGAGCTGTCTCGTACAGAATGCCAAATCCTTCGTCTTGAACTTTTTAACGGTTTTAACATCGGTACGCCGTTCTTTAAAGTCGCTGACATACAGTCCCTTTTCTCTGATTTTTGCCCTGAATTCCTGCTCATTTTCCGCATACATATTACCCTGTCGCACATTACCGACAGCATCTTTCGCAGTATAAGCATAACTTGGCATAAAACCACCTCCTACAAGCCATGATTTGTGTTTTCCGGTATCTCTTTGAGCGAACACGGACACCGGTCTATTCCGTGTGTAAGGGCTTTCGCCGAAGCAATTGCTTTGCCGGCATCATTGTCAAATGGGCATAGCAATAGCCACACTACGAACCATACATATTATAACATAGATTTTTTTCGATTGCAACAGTTTTTTAGCCAAAATTTCCACTCAATTTTTAGTTGTTTCGCCAAAATCATTTGACTGAATCCACATCATTTCCGGGCGGCACATCCGCCATAGAATCCTTGACAATCAGGCGTCCGGGGATGACATGACGGCGCGCAGGTTTCTGGGGATTCTGGAGGCGCTGGACGAGGAGCGAGACGGCAGCACGCGCCATTTCGGTGAGATTGACCTCAACCGTGGTAATTGCGGGCGTACACATATCGGATACGGTATAATTATCATATCCGGTAACCGAGATATCCTCCGGCACACGGTATCCGAGTCTCTGGAGCTCACTGATGACACGGAACGCGGTTTCGTCACAATTGCAAACAAATGCGGTAGGCATATTGTCAAACGGAAAATCGAACGAATGGAACACCGTTCCGTCGGGCAGCCGGTCATCAATGACCCATTCCTTTGCGATCGGGAAATCATTTTCCATCATACACTTGACATAGCCCAGACAGCGGTCATGAATACTGCTTGTCACAGTTGGCGTACCGATGAAGCCGATTTTACGATGGCCCTTATCGACGAGCCGTTCCGTCATGAGATAGCTGTCGTAGAAATTATCGGACACAACCGCGTCGATATCGCTGTGTTTATCATAAAAATCGAGGAACAGAACCGGAATATGCATTTCAGTCAGGCGATCGAGATAGGTTCTGGCGAGCTGGCCGACAATAATCAGTCCGCGCACCTGACGTTCCGTTACGATTCTCGGAAGCGTACCGCTGTGTTCGTCCGCAACCGAAACACTTTCATAAACGGAATAGAGGTTACAGCGCGTCAGTTCTTTCGAAACGCCTGCCGTTAAAAACCAGTAGAACGTACCGCGCACACCGGCGAAGCGTTCGCTGGTAAGAATTCCGATGCTGCCGCTTTCGGTGAGGACATCACCGGCAGGTTTCCGCGGCGCACGCGGAGCAGAGGGTCGATAACCGAGTTGTGAAGCACGCTCTCTGATTTTCCGCCGCATTTCCTCGCTGACGCCGCCGCGGTCGTTGAGCGCATTGGATACGGTTACGACGCTGACGTTCAGCTCTTTTGCGATATCGGACATCCGAACACCGTTTTTCACAGGAATATGCCTCCTTTCGACGAAACACATTTTACCCTATTATAATAGTATAAGACCGGAAGCTCCAATCTTAATTTTACCCTAATATGTATTGTACCATTATACCATATAGATTCGATTTTGTAAATACCCGGTAAAAAAAAACTATCTGTATAATTTTCCGCTGAAAATTGTAAAATTTTACTTTACGAAAGCAAAATGATACAAATTTAAGCGATCGGAACTGAAATTATATCACATTCTGTTGATTTTCAAGCCGCCGCTAGCGATTTGCACAAAATAGAGCTTAAAATTTCTACAAGCGCAATCCGAGAGGGGGTGGGATCTTATATCCGGCAATCCGTCCTGTTTTCCCCTGCTGTACAGCAAACGCCGCTTCTGCAAAACCAAAGCAAAAGCGGCGTTTTTCACTTATGATATTTTCCACCGGTCATAATCTGATATGCACGATAAATCTGTTCGGAAAGGAGCACGCGTGCAATCTGATGGGTAAAGGTCATCGGAGACATCGAGAGCCGGAAATCCGCACGCTGTTTCACGGATTCGTGCAGACCGAAGCTGCTGCCGATGATAAAACAGATCGTACCGCATTGCTGTGCGAACGCCTCAATTTTCTGTGCGAGCTGTTCGCTGGAACAGGGTTTCCCCTCGATACAAAGCGCAATGACCTTTCCCTCGCAGCGTTTCAGGATTTCTTTTCCCTCGGATTCGAGTGCACAAGCAATCTCTCCGCCGGACGGATGTTCCGGAAGACGGGCTTCGGGAAGCTCAATCAATTCGAGTCTGCAATACCGACCGAGCCGTTTCGCATATTCCTCATAGCCGTCTCTCAGCCATTTTTCCTTCAGCTTTCCGACTGTAATCATACGCAGATGCATCAAAACGCAATCATCTCCCCTGTTGTTTCGACATTCGCCACCGAGAGCAGGTAATCCTGACCGCGCACATAGCCTTCGAGTGCGCGGACGACCGCAGCTTCCGCAAGCTCCGGACGATTATTCTCCTGACTGAGATGGCCCAGCAGCAGACGGGTTGTTCCGCGGTCAATGAGATTCTTCGCCTGTCTCGCGCACATCTCATTGGAAAGATGGCCTGATTCGGAGAGAATCCGCGCCTTGACATAAGGCGGATAAGGGCCCGACCGCAGCATCTTCTCGTCATAATTTGCTTCGAGCAGCACCAGATCACAGCCGGTCAGCGCATCATCGACTGTTTTCGTGACATAGCCCAGATCCGTACAGACCGCACATAT
Organism: Oscillospiraceae bacterium; assembly: GCA_017533485.1. Classification (GTDB taxonomy): domain Bacteria; phylum Bacillota; class Clostridia; order Oscillospirales; family Ruminococcaceae; genus Firm-04. The sequence goes on along the minus strand of JAFXIC010000046.1, from coordinate 18,315 downwards.
TCTCCCGTCCGGCATTGCAATCCGATATCCGCAGCTTTGTACCGTATCATGCGGCGTATCGAAGGCAGAGAGTGCCATATCCGCGAGATTGACCGTCCCATTCATTTCCGCGAGCACGGCAGAAGCCGCCACAGAATCCGTATCAATGAGATGGCGGAGCGTCTGGCTCTGGGCATAGACCGGAATCCGGTGATGATCGGTCAGTGTTTTCAGCCCGCGGACATGGTCAGAGTGGTCATGGGTAATAAAAACGCCCTGCACCGCATCCATCGACAAACCGCAGCGATGCATTGCGCCCACAAGCCGCTTATAGCTGACGCCTGCGTCGATCAGCACACCGCCGCCCGGAGAACCGATGAAGGTTGCATTTCCGCGGCTGGAGCTAAAAAGTGAGTACATCCGTGCCATTTTCTATTCCTCTTCGCAAGTTTTCTTTGTCGGGATGACAAAAGGAAAGGGCGAATCTGGATTCGCCCTCTGTCTGATCTGATATTTAAACAGCATCCGCCTGTGGTGCAGCAGTTTCCTTCGCATCAGAAATTGCTTCTTTTGTAATACACGCACCCAGCGCATTCAGCTTTCCTTCCATATCGGAATAACCGCGTTCGATATGGAAAATATCTTCGATATAGGTGACGCCCGTTGCAGCAAGACCGGCAATCATCAGTGCGGCACCGGCGCGCAGATCGCAGGCTTTGACCGGAGCACCGGTCAGTGAACCCGTACCCTCGATGACAGCGACCTTACCATCGACCTGAATATCCGCACCCATACGGCGCAGTTCTTCGACATACTGGAAGCGCTGTTCGGAGACGCCTTCTTTAATCATAGAGGTGCCTTCCGCGAGACAGAGCAGAGCAGAAATCTGCGGCTGCATATCGGTCGGGAAGCCGGGATGGGGGCGTGTTTTGACGCTTGTTTTGACGAGCGGGCCGTCTACGCTGACGCGGACGCTGTCATCATACTGGTCGATATTGACGCCGATTTTCTCCATGATGGAGATAATGGATTCGAGGTGCTTCGGGATGACATTCTTCACCAGCACATCACCGCCGGTTGCGGCAGCGGCGACCATATAGGTACCGGCTTCAATCTGGTCGGGAATGACAGCATAATCGGTGCCGCGGAGGTACTTCACGCCGCGAATCTTAATGGTATCGGTACCGGCGCCCATAATATCGGCACCCATCGAATTGAGGAAGCTTGCGAGATCGACGATATGGGGTTCCTTCGCCGCATTTTCGATGATCGTCAGACCTTCCGCCTTTACGGCAGCGAGCATAGCGTTCATGGTTGCGCCGACGGTTACGACATCGAAGAAAATCTGGTTTCCGCGCAGCCCGTCGGAGGTGATATCCATCATCCCGCGATCCAGCTTACAGACGGCACCGAGCTTGGAAAACGCCTTGATATGCTGGTCGATGGGGCGATCGCCGAGCGGACATCCGCCGGGCATCGAAACTCTGGCATGGCTGAACTTACCGAGGAGCGCGCCCATAAAGTAGTAGGATGCACGCATTCTTCTCGCACTCTCGTAAGGAACGCAGCAGCTGTCAACGCCGGTTGCGTCCACACGATAGGTATGCGGCGCGATACATTCAACGGTCGCACCGAGTTCTTTGAGGATACGGAAGCTGATCTCGACATCGCTGATATCGGGAACATTCTCAATCACACATGGTTCATCCGCAAGGATTGTGGCAGGCAGAATCGCAACGACAGCATTTTTCGCGCCGCTGATTTCCACTTCACCGCAAAGTCTGCGGCCGCCGCGGATGACAAATCTGTCAGATGATTTCACGGTATTATCTCCTTGTTCTCCACGAGTTTTTGTGATCGGAGCATCCGAGCATTGTTTCTTTTTTATACTGCTCGCTCCGTCGATTATATCCACTTGGATTCATCATCCTTTTATTTGTTGTCAGAGCCGCCCGGAACCTGAATTTCGCCCAGGTGGTCGCGGTAATTGGTGCCGCTTCCGTCATACTCTACGATTTCGGCTTTTTCGATCATGACGGTTTCGAAGGGCTTGCTGGCTTCATCGACAGCGACATTCTGGATTTCGAGACAGACATCCAGACCATCGAAGACCTGACCGAAGACCTCGTAATCATTATCGAGGAAGGGCTGGCCGCCGAACTGGTAGTACATCTTCTGAACCTGTTCGCTGAAGGATTTGCCATAGCCTGCGGCAAGATTTTTGAGGTAATCCTCGTTGATTGCCTCACCGGTTACGATATAGAACTGGCTGCCGTTGAGCTTGTCCATGGCGTTGACCGCATAAGCGACAGCACCGACGAAGTGATGGAGGTCGGGGGAGATGCACTGTGCAAAGCCCTCGTTGCCCCAGCAGTCCTCACCGCCGCTGCCGGTACCGGTAGGATCGCCGCCCTGAATGACGAAATTCTTGACGACGCGGTGCATAATCAGCTCATCGTAGTAGCCGTTTTCGATATGTGTCATAAAGTTCTCGACGCCCTTTTCGCAGGCTTCGGGGAACAGCTTAATCTTGACATCGCCGTAATCCTTGAAGGTAATGACGGCAATTTTCTCGCCCTGTTCGGGCGCGATAAAGTTCATGACCTGCTCATTATCGAGGGTTACTTTTTTCTGATCACAAGCGGTCAGTGTTCCAAGAGAAAGCGCGCCGCAGATTGCAGCCGCAGTAAATTTTGCAAGAAGATGCTTACGCATAAGAAAATTCTCCCTTTTCATGAGATAGCAATACATATATATCTAGTATATCACAATCATTTGCGTTTGTAAAGCGAATTTTAACTTTTTTGTAACTTTTTTCAAAGATTTTTCGACATTGGGCGATGCTCATCCGGCGTCTTCCCCTGTTTCTTCCGAATACACGTCGATTTCGATGGATTCGATCCGGATTTCCTCTTTCGGGCGCATCGCGCCTTTTTCACCGATGAGTTCGGTATCGGTAATTGCATCGAGCACCTCGAAACCGTCATAAAGCTGACCGAATACAGTCATCTGCTGGGAATAATTCGGGATACCGCCATATTCGAGAAAGGCTTCGGCAATGATGCGTTTCTCCTCGTCCGCGAGGAGATTCTCTCGGATATCCGCCGTCATCTCGATGCTGTCGGCGACAAGGAAGCGGCTGCCGTTATAAAACTGCTGTTTTCCAGCAAGTGTGCGGAAAAATCCACCATCCGTCTTGGTTTTGAGCGCACAGAGCGCACCGCGCAGCGGCCAGAGATCCTCGGACAATTCACGCGGCACCGACTCCTCTTTTGCATCATTCTGCACATCCGGATGAAGGGAGCCATCGGGATTGGGTGCACCGCCGGCGAAGAGCACACCCTTTTCCACGGTGAAGATGAAAGTATCGTCGTAATATCCGCTTTCGGCAAGTTGCACAAAATTTTCGACAGCCTGCGGACATTTGGATGGGTAGAGACAGTATTTCATGTCTCCGGCTGTTGTATGCATAATCGCGACAGGATCACCGTTCTTCGGCGGTTCGAGCTGAATCAGCTCGATATCATCCAGATTGACGACAGCGGAATAGCCGTTGGTATAGGTATACCAGAGCCCGCTGCCGAATGACATCACCAACGTAAAAACAGCAACGAGTGTTAAACCGCGTGCCGCCTTGGAACGCTTGGGCGGCATCCCGCCGCGCCGTGCAGAAGCATGGAACAAAACAATTCTTCCTTTCCGGATATGGACAGCATGACGCCGTTCATATTATTTACAAGCTTTTCCTTTATTATACAGAATCGCATCCGAAATGTCAAGGCGGACGCGAAGCAAAGCCGCCCCTTATGACCGTCAGGCACAGGGGGCGGCAGAAGAAAACGGATTTGAAACCTCAGTCGTCTTCGCGGATACGGATATTTGCTTCACGGAGCTGGAGCTCTGTGACCTGGGAAGGCGCGCCGAGGAGGAGATCCTGCGCATTGCCGTTCAGCGGGAACGCAATGACATTGCGGATAGTTTCGGTATCTGCGAGGAGCATAATCATACGGTCGATACCGGGTGCCATGCCGGCGTGCGGCGGTGCACCATACTGGAAAGCGGTATAGAGCGCGGAGAATCTTGCGGCAAGCTCTTCCTCGGAATAACCGGCGAGCGCGAATGCCTTTTTCATAATCTCGACATTGTGGTTACGGACTGCACCCGAAGCCAGCTCGATACCGTTGCAGACGAGGTCATACTGGTAAGCAAGGATATCGAGCGGATCTTTCTCGTTGAGCGCGTCCAGTCCGCCCTGCGGCATAGAGAACGGGTTATGGGTAAAGTCGAGCTTATGGGTTTCCTCGTTGATCTCGTACATCGGGAAGTCTACGATGAAGCAGAAGCGGAACGCATCCTTTTCGATGATATCGAGCGTCTCGCCGAGCCATGTACGGATCTGACCGGCATAGGAATCGACGCTCTTTGCCGCGTCACAGATGAAGAACACAGTCTCGCCGTCCTTAATGCCTGTAATCTCGCGGATTTCGGCACGCTGTGCGTCCGAGAGGAATTTATCAATCGGGCCCTTGAAGAGATCGCCGGCTGCGGTCAGGTAGCCCAGACCCTTCATGCCGATCGAGGTTGCGAATTTCAGGGAATTCTCGAAGAATTTCTTGGAACAAGCCGAGCAGTCAGCAACAATGCCGCGGACCGGACGGCCCTTGAAGATCGGGAAATCGACCTGTGCGAAGAAATCGGTGAGGTCAATCATTTCGAGCGGGTTGCGCAGATCAGGCTTATCGGTACCGTATCTGAGCATTGCATCGCGGTAGGTAATCCGTTCAAACGGTGCATCGGAAATCTTCTTATCGGGTGCGAAGGTACGGAAGGTATCTGCGATAACATCCTCGCAGACATTGAGAACTTCATCCTGGGAAGCGAATGCCATCTCGAAGTCGAGCTGGTAGAATTCACCGGGGGAGCGGTCCTGTCTTGCGTCCTCGTCACGGAAACAGGGTGCGACCTGATAATACTTATTGAAGCCCGAAACCATCAGCAGCTGCTTGAACTGCTGGGGAGCCTGCGGGAGTGCATAGAACTTACCCTTATGCTTGCGGCTCGGCACAAGGAAGTCTCTTGCGCCCTCAGGAGAAGAAGCGGTCAGAATCGGGGTCTGGATATCGAGGAAGCCCTGTTCCTCCATCTTTCTGCGGAGATGGGTAATCACCTTGGAGCGGAGGATGATGTTGTTGTGCACCCAAGGATTCCGCAGGTCGAGATAACGGTACTTGAGGCGGACTTCCTCACGGGTTTCCATCGAATCCGCGGGAATGAACGGGAGCATGGACTTACAGCCGCCGAGCACTTCCATCTCGCTGACGCGGACCTCAATCAGACCGGTTGCAAGCTTGGTGTTCACGGTTTCCTCGTCACGCTTGACGACCTCGCCGGTGACGGTAATGACAGTTTCTCTGCCGATTCCATCGAGCTGTGTACCATCGTGGAATACGACCTGTGTGATACCGGTTTCGTCGCGCAGGTCAAGGAAGATGACGCCGCCGTGGTCACGGATGGTGTCAACCCAGCCGGCAAGCGAAACAGTCTGGCCGATATTTTCGACGCGAAGATCATTGCACATAACGGTACGATACATAAAAGATAGCCTCCTTATAAAGAATAGAAAATAAAGAAAAAGGGAACGGATAAAAGAAAAACGCCCCAAAGCAAGCCAATCCATCCGGTATACGCTTGCTTCGGGACGAGCGTTTCTGAAAAAAACAGCCCGCGGTGCCACCCGAATTAACGGAACATTATGATCGGTTCCGTTCTCTTTTATGGGGCATTTTCGGGGAATCCCCTGATATCGGAATCAAGGGGACGAGTGTTGCCGCATCCGCTACTCTCCGTGATTGTGCTTCCAGCCTGACGGCACATAATCTCTCTGGACGGATTTCCATCCGGCGCGGGTCTCTGGATATTATTTTATGCATTTTCCGCCGATTTGTCAAGCATTTTTTCTCTGCTCCCCCGATTTCTACGATATTTCACAAAATCCCGCCCTGCCATCCATACGGAACATGGCATTATTACAGGGGGATCCGCGGTAAAAATTTCATGTAATTTTCGAAAAAGGCTCTTGACCAAACAGCTCCGGACATGGTATAATCTGAATATGAGCACTGTATCGGACAGACTGCTCAAAACATGACACAGGAGGTAATTTACTATGGAACTCAAAGGATCCAGAACCGAAGCAAATCTTCAGGCGGCATTTGCCGGCGAATCTCAGGCAAGAAACAAATACACTTACTATGCTTCCAAGGCTCGTAAGGAAGGCTATGTCCAGATTGCGGAGATTTTCGAGGAAACCGCAAACAATGAAAAGGAACACGCAAAAATCTGGTTCAAGGAGCTGCACGGCGGCGAGATGCCCGACACTGTCGCAAACCTCAATGACGCAGCAGCCGGTGAGAACTATGAGTGGACCGATATGTATAAGGGTTTTGCAGAAACTGCACGCGAGGAGGGCTTTACCCGTATCGCAGCACTGTTCGAGCTGGTCGGCAAAATCGAAAAGACACATGAAGAGCGTTACCGCAAGCTTCTGGCAAATGTCGAAGGCGGACTGGTCTTCTCCCGTGACGGAGATATGATCTGGGAATGCGGCAACTGCGGCCATATCGTTGTCGGAAAGAACGCACCGAAGATGTGTCCGGTCTGTGCACATCCGCAGGCATATTTCAAGCTTCATGCCGAGAACTATTGATTGCTGAATCCGAAGATGCATTCGGTAAGCCGTCCATTCACAATCTGGTGAATGGACGGCTTTTTTGTTCATCGGGAATCTGATTTGATCGGGATTAAAGTATATATAAGGAGAACGGGAAAATGTCGGAACTGATCGCGAAGGCAATCGTATGCGGCGCTGTCGCCGTGATGCCGGGCACAGTGATTGCCTTTTGTCTCACCCCTGTATTCATGCTGTTCCGGCAAATGATATCGGCATCTATGAAGCGCCGTGGATCAAAAGCTTTTTCCTGTTGGCATCCATTTTGACCGCCGTCATATTTGCGATCGGAATGCTGTTCTGGGAACGTCTGATGTAAGAAAATACAGCTGTCCATTTGATTTAGAAGATGGACAGCTGTATAATTTTTATCCGGATATCAGGTCGTTGCTTTTTCGGGAGAGATGTGATATAATAAAACGGAATCTTACGAACCAAGCAGAAAGGATTGTTCCATGCAGCAGGAAAAAACTTTGTCAATCGGTCCGGTCTGGTACCGGATGATACCGGACAGCCACGCGGAAGTCATCGGCTGTCTTCCGTTTATCGAGAATATCACAATCCCCCCTATGATCGAACACATCCCCGTAACGGGTATCGCAGAACAGGCATTTGCAGGCTGTTCCGCGCTTTCCCGGATTACACTGCCGGATTCTGTCGGACAGATCGGAAAAGAGGCATTCCGCGGCTGTGAAAAGCTCCGGACGTTCCGTTTCCCGAATCAGCTCCGGATACTGGAGGAGTCCTGCTTTGCACAGTGTTTCCAGCTTCGGAACGCCGTATTTCCGGATACGCTCGAAACGGTCGGAGCCTATGCGTTTAAGGATTGTATCTCGCTGATGGAGGTCAGCCTCGGCAAGGGCTGCCGTGAGATCGCGCCGACCGCATTTCAGGAATGTCCGAGTCTGACCGCATTTCATGTGCCGCAGGAAAACGAATTCTTTTCCGCCGAAGAAGGTATTCTCTATAACTATGACAAGACGATGCTGCTGCGCTGTCCGGAAACACGCGACCGTGCGGTATTTCTGGATGCGGATACGGAATTCATCCCCGATGCCTTTGATCGCTGTATGAAGCTGCCTGCGATATATGCAGACGACAATCACCCGACCTATGGCTCATGGGACGGTGTGCTCTACGATAAGGAGGGCACCACGCTGATGATGCTGCCGCAGGGCAGAAGAAAGCCGCTGCAGCTTCTGGAATGTGTCATCGACATTTCCGAGCGTGCACTCGACCAGAGCTTTGTACCGGTGATGCAGGTGGCAGACAATGTGATAGATTTCGCATGGATTGACTGCTGTTCGCTGCCGCGGTTCGAGGTCAGCGAATACAATCCTGCCTTCAGTGATGTGGACGGCGTGCTTTACGATAAGGAACAGACCGTTCTGATTGCCTGTTACGGCGCATTTCACGGTACGCTGGTACTCCCCGAAACCGTTACCATGATCGACTGCGGTGCGGTATCGGGCTGCGGCGGCGTCACGGAAGTCATATTGCCGGAAGGATTGTTTCTGATTGATCATGCGGCATTTGCCAGCTGTACCGCACTCAGGGAGGCGGATATCCCGCAGTCAGTCACAACAATCGGCGATGAAGCATTTCTCAGCTGTTTCTCGCTGGAAGCAGTCCGGATTGCCGGTATGGATGTTGAAATCGGCGCGGACGCATTCCTCGGCTGTCTGAATCTCACAATCTATGCGCCGCAGGGAAGTACCGCCGAAGCATACGCAAAGGAACATGAAATTCCCTTCCGCTGTCTCGAAGAAGCCCAATAATCATTCCCGAAACGAGGTGTTCATCCACAATGCTGCATATTGTCTACGGCGGCGTCGGCGCAGGAAAATCCACATTTCTGATGGAGAAGCTGCGGACCGATTTATGCGGCGGAAAAACCGTCCGTACACTCGTACCCGAACAATTCGCATTTACATATGATAAAAACCTGTACGATGCGCTGGGCGTCAGCGATTTTAACCGCTGCCGCACCGGAAGCTTCCGAAGCCTCACGGCAGAAATCCTCTCGGAAATTGCCGCTGCCCCAAGAGATGCTGCGGATGATGTCATCAAGACCGTCGTGCTGCATCGTGTACTCCAGAACCTCTCGAAAAGCCATGGGCTTCGATATTACGGTACGCAGGCAGATCAGCCTGCGTTTTTCTCCGAACTGCAAAACCAGCTCAGCGAGCTGATGCAGTCGGGCAGCACGCCCGAAGCACTCATCGACGCTGCTAGCCGTATACAAGGCTCGCTTCCCGAAAAAATATTTGATATCGCACGCATCTATGCAGATTATCTGGACGAACTCGAACGCATGGGGATGCGGGATACGCTTTGTGATACGGTGACTGCCGCCGCAGCAGCGGATGGCAGCCGGCTGTTTTGCGGTCAGACGGTCTATCTGGATGAATTCGAATCGTTTACGGGTGACCAGTATATTATGCTGGAGGTCATTCTGCGCGACTGTACGGATGTCTGGATTGCGATGCGCACCGATGATCCGAACGCCCCTGATTATTCCCGTTTTGATGCCGCCAATCTCACCTGCCGCCGTCTTTGCAGACTCGCATCCGAGCTGGGAGCTGCCTGTGAAATGCATCCCCTCACAGACCTCAGACGGTTTCATGACGCATCTCTTTCCCACCTCAGCCGCCATATTCTGACCGCTGATCTTCCGCCCTATCCGGGGCCTGCGGCGGTTCAGATCTGTGAAGCAAGAGATATGACGCTGGAGGTGGAATATACCGCTGCTATGATCCGTAAGCTTCTGATGGAGCATAAGGCAGTCTGTCGGGATATCACCGTTGTGACGCATGACCTTTCTTCCTACGGTGCACTCCTCGAAGCCGCTTTTTCCCGCTATGAGATTCCCTGTTTTATGGATCTGCACCGGAGTGTATTGCATACCGCAGTGATGAAGCTGCCGCTGTGTCTGCTCGCGCTCGCCCACCGCACCACCACCGAACAGCTCCTGTTATTTCTAAAGACCCAGCTCTCCCCGCTGCCGCCCGAAGATGCGGCAAGACTCGAAAACTACGCGTTTACATGGGATATCGAGTATGAACAATGGGAAACGCCGTTTCTGTCCGAAACAGATGCCGACGGAGAAGCGGAAACACTCCGGAATACGGTCATGCAGCCGATTTTAGACTTCCGCAGACAATGCGGCGGCGGAAACAGCCCCGTTCCCGGCAGCAGGCTTTGCCGTGCACTATATGGCTGTATCGACGCACTCGGCATCCCGCTTCGTGTCGGCGGACTGGCATCCCGTATGAAGGACAACGGCGATGTGACAGGCGGACGTGCACTTCGAAAGCTCTGGAACCGCTTCACTGAGATTCTGGACGCGCTGCATGACGCACTCGGGGAAACACCGCTGACGCCAATCCAGCTTTCTTCGCTGCTGACAACGGTGCTGCGTCAGAACCGGATTGCACTTCCGCCGCAGATGCTCGACGCAGTGACTGTCCAGAGTGCCGCAGCCGCACGGTTTGACGCACCCAGAATCGTGTTTATTCTCGGCGTAAACGAAGGCACATTTCCGGCGGATATTGCAAGCGGCGGATTCTTCTCCGAACAGGAACGGTCGATGCTTGCGGAAGCGGGGATTGCGCTTTCCCGTTCGGTACGTGACCTTTGTGCAGATGAACGGCTGATTGTCTGTAAGACCATTTCCGCTGCTTCTGAGCGGCTGTTTCTCAGCTATCCGCTGACGAGCGAAAGCGGAAAGCATCTCCAGCCCTCTGCGATTCTTCAACAGGTTCATCGGCTGCTCCCGGCACTGGAAACAGATTTCGCTGACCGTATGGGAACCGCGTTCTATGTTTCCACAAAAGCGGCGGCATATTACAGCTTCGTACAGGATTATGCCATGTCAGCCCGTGAACGCGAAACCGTCCGGGCGATGCTCGCACAGTTCCCCGAAGATGCGGCACGCTTAGAGCGGCTCCGCAATACCACCGACCCCTCGCGGCTCTATGTCAGGGACAAACAGCTGATGCGCCGTCTCATCGGCACAGAGCTTCGTGTTTCATCGACCCAGATCGAGAATACGATGCAGTGTCCGTTCAAGGGATTCTGTGAAAACGGTCTTCGGCTCTATATCCGCCGGAAGAATAATATCAATCCCCTCTCCGCCGGAAATCTTGTCCACGCCTGTATGGAGCAGCTCTTTCTCCGCTATCCGACACGGGAAGCATTCCTGGCACTTTCCGGAAACGAACTGCGTGCCCACGCGGAAGAATGTGCGGCAAGCTTCTTAAAAAATGAGCTGGGCGGTGCACAGGGTAAGCCGCTTCGCTTTCTCCAGAGCTATCGCCGCCTCACAAACCGCATGGTCGGACTTCTGACGCATACGCAGGCGGAGATGGCACAATCCGAATTTTCGCCCGATGCCTGTGAGCTGGTCATCGGACGGCTCGGCGATACGGTCGGTACCGCCCCCTATCGGCTGACGCTGCCCAATGGTATGGAGCTGACGCTGAACGGAAAGGTAGACCGCGTGGATCTCTGTGAACAGGACGGCAGGCATTATCTGCGGATTGTGGACTATAAAACCGGCGTCAAGCAATTCCATCTTGCCGACATCTACTATGGCTTGAATTTACAGATGCTGCTGTATCTCTTCGCCATCCTCGACGGCGCGGAGCAGTATGCTGATATGCAGCCCGCAGGTGTATTGTATATGCCGTCGGGCGCACCCGATGGCAATCGTCCGCGCAATGATACACAGTCTGTTGCAGAATATGTCAACCGCTATTTCCGCATGAGCGGAACAGTGCTCTGTGACCGCGGCATTCTCTCCGCGATGGAAAAGGATATTGCCGGTATCTATATTCCGGCACAGCTGGCACCGGAAGATACGGGAGAAGGCGCACCCGTTCTGACGAAGGATTCTCAGGTTTTTGATATCCGACAGCTCGAAAGACTCCGCGCCTATATCGAACAGACCATAATCGACTGCATGGTACAGTATACAGAAGGCGATGTCGCACCCAATCCGATGAAAAAGCGCGGAAGCAGCGATCAATACTATGAAAACGCCTGTCAGTATTGTCAGTACAGAGGGCTTTGCGGCATAGACCCCGAATCGCCGCAGTGCAGCCGCAGTCCGATGACAGAAAAAGAATCTCTCGCCGCGATACAGGCGATATTAAACGGAGAGGAGGCGAAGAACGCATGAGGCAATGGACGCCCGAACAGGACGCCGCCATCAGCGCACGCGGCGCATCGCTGGTGCTGAGCGCGGCGGCAGGCAGCGGAAAAACATCGGTACTGGTAGAACGTCTGATCCGACTGCTGGCAGATTCCGAACATCGGACGCCTGCGGAAGCGCTGGTTGTCGTAACATTCACAAACGACGCCGCGGCAGAAGTCCGCAGCCGACTGAATCTTGCACTGACGCAGAAAATGGCGGCAGAACCGGAAAATGACTGGCTGCGCCGCCAGCAGACGCTTCTCCAGAGTGCCCATATCTCCACAATTCACAGCTTTTGCTTTGACCTGCTCCGTGAACAGTTCGCAAGCGCGGGTATTTCCGCAGGTTTTCGTATCATCGAAGAAAATGAAGAAAAGGTTCTGCGCGGGGAAGCCCTCTCCGCAGTGATGGAAGCATTCAGCAAGGAAGCGGAAACCGATGCAGAAGCGGCAAGCCGCCAAAAGCTGCTGTTCTCGGCGTTCTGCCAAAAGGATGATATGCCGCTCGAACAGCTGATTCTGGAATTATACCGCTGTATCGAAGCCGCCCCCTTTGGCGAAGCACTGCTTCTGGAAGCGGCAGAAGCCTGTCAGGGAGAGAAGATGCTGGACGCGGCACTTTCCGATATTGCCGTACAGCTCGACCATGTCCGACAGCTGCATGACCGTGCAAAAGAACTGATGCTGCCGATTTGTAAGGATACCCAGATTGCCGTGCTGATGGATGAGATCGTGCTCGCGGACCGTCTCCGCGGCGCAGTCGCGGCGAAAGATGCCGAACAGCTCGGTATGCTGCTCCGGACACTCTCGTTCGCAACATTCTCCCTTCCGAGAAAACCCGAAGCTGCGCCGATCCGCACCCTCCGGAACCGTGCAAAGGATATTCTGCTGTCCTTACAGCCGCTTGCAACACCGCTGATGTATGCGAAGGAGGACCTGCCGCGCCATGCGGCGCTGCTTTCTGCACTCTACCGACTGGTCAAGGCATTCGACGACGCACTCTTTCTGCGCAAGCAGGAACGCTGTGTGATTGGCTTCGGGGATGCCATGCGGCTGACGCTCCGGCTGCTCGCGGAACGCACAGAAACCGGTGAAATCCGAAAGACACCGCTTGCAAGCCGGCTCTCCGAACAGTACGCCTGTATTATGATCGACGAATTTCAGGATGCCGATAACCAGCAGGATTTGATTTTCCGTATGCTGTCGCACGGCGGTGACGCATCCCATTACGGCGACAATCTCTTTATGGTCGGTGACAGCAAGCAGTGTATTTACCGTTTCCGGAATGCCAATCCGAATAATTTCTACCGCGCCATGCGCGAGGGTGCACCGTACAGAACACCGCGGCTGACGCAAAATACCTGTATCCACTTAAACTGCAATTTCCGAAGCGCGAAAGAAGTTGTCGATACGGTGAATCATATTTTTGAAACGCTGATGACAGAATCCGTGGGAGAAATCCGATATGATGATACCCAGAAGCTCGTACAAGGCGCAGATTATCCGGAAGCAAAGCGTCCGCTGACGCTGCTGCTGCTTCCGAGTACAAAGGATGCAAAAGCAGATGAACCGCACGCCGTCGCATCGCTGATTGCGGGACATCTCGCCCGAAAAACACCGGTCAAAGACCGTGATGGTACCATGCGGCCCTGCCGTCCGAAGGATTTCCTGATTCTGCTCCGGACTGCGACACGAATGCCCGCATATGCGGAAGCGCTGTCCGAACACGGCATTCCGGTTTGTCCGATTGAACAGAAGGGCTATCTGGAATCACAGGAAATAAGGCTGCTGCTGGATATTCTGCGTGCAGTCGATAATCCGCTGCTGGATCTCCCGCTTGCCGCAGCAATGCTGTCCCCGATGTTCGGATTTACGCTGGATGACCTGATTACCGTCCGGCTTTCGAACCGCAGACAGAGCCTCTATTACGGGGTGAAGCTTGTCTCCGAACAGGAGGATGCGCCGGAACTGCTGCGGATGAAATGTCGGGAGCTTCTCGCATTCTTAGAGTCTATGCGGTTATTTTCGGCAATGGAAACGCCCGAACAGCTCATCCGCCGCATCTATCGGCAGACGGATTTCCTCGGTCTGATGCAGATGTCGGAGTCAGGCGACCGAAAAAAAGCCAATCTCCGTACCCTGACCGTATACGCCAGGCAGTTCGAAGAAAACCGCGGCGGCGGACTGTCCGCCTTTCTGCGTTATCTGGATGCGATCCTCGCACGAAAAAGCGATCTTGCCGCGAATAGTGCACCGGCAGTCTCCGAGGATGTGGTTGCGCTGAAAACCATCCATAAGTCCAAAGGTCTCGAAGCCCCCTTTGTGATTCTCGCACACTCCGATACCGCGTTTTCCAAAGAGGATGATAAAAATCCATTCCAGTTCCGGAGTGATCTCGGCTTCGGCTTTAAGCTCCGTGATCCGGATGCGCTGACCTATGATACGACGCTCCCCTTTATGGTCATTGCAAACCGCAACCGTATGGAATCGCTCAGCGAAGAACTGCGGCTGCTCTATGTTGCGCTGACGCGCGCACGCGAATACCTCATCCTTCCGATCGTATACAGTGCAAATTATGTCAAGCAGAAAGCACAGGGATATCTTTGTGAACAGATCGCGTTTTGCGGTCAGACAGACCTGCTGACCGCGTCCGCCGATTCGATGCGTGACTGGCTGCTGATGGCATTGCTGCGGAATCCCGGCTGTGCGCATCTGCGCAGGTGTATGGAGCTTTCGGATTATGATGCGGATGACCGGATGCTGCCGCTTTCGGTCATCACAGAGCTGGAAGAACCGGTATCGGAACCACAGGCTTCTGATGAAGCGGAAACGGACGCCGCGGATGCAAAAACAGAAACGGAGACGGATCCCTCACTGCTCCATTGCCTTTCCGAACAATGTGCATGGGAATATGACAGTCCGCTGATGAATCTGCCGGCGAAATATGGTGTTTCAGAAATCGCACACGGCGAAGAATTTTCCGCACCGCTGCGCAGACCGCTGTTTGTGAGAGAACGTCATGGACTTTCGGGCGCGGAACGCGGCACGGCACTCCATACCTTTTTGCAGTATGCGGATTTCAAGGCGGCGAAAGCGGATCCGGAACAGGAAGTGGAGCGGCTGACCACAGAGGGGAGACTGACAAAACGGCAGGCAAAGGCTGTCCGCACATCTGCGATCTCCGAATTCTTCACCTCGGATTTGTATGAAAGAATCTGCGGCGCGGACAAGGTTCGCCGGGAAGAAAAATTCACGGTCCGTCTGTCTGATCTGGAGGCTGACGGTGCACTCGCAGCGCTGTATGAACAATATCGGGATACCGAAGGTATGCTGATCGGTATCATGGATCTGGTGTTTGAAGAAAATGGGAACACGATTCTTCTCGACTATAAGACCGACCATGTCAAATCGGAATCGGAGCTGCTGGAGCGATATACCGAGCAGATCCGTCTTTATGCAAGCGCACTCCGTCTGCTGGATGGTCACGCCCCGTCTGAATGCTGGATTTATTCGTTCGCACTCAAAAAAGCAATTCCTGTAAAGCTGATATAAGGGCTTTACGCCGCTTCTTATCCACAGTACAAAAAAATCTCCCGACCGTAATCACAGTCGGGAGATTTTGGTATATCAGAAGGCTGCTTCTGGGATTTTAGCGATCAGAAGCAGGATTTTTGTGGCGTCAGCAGCCGAAATCAGCCCGTTTCCATCGCAGTCGGCATTTTTTCTGCCAAGCGCGGTCATCGTAACTGCGGTATCTTCCGCAGCAATACGGGATACGAGAATGACATCCGAAATATCCACTTCCCCGTCACAATTCGCGTCTCCGACCAGCGCCGTCATTTCTTCTGTAACAGAACTGCTGCTGGTGGCGGTCGTGGTGGTTGTTGTAGTTGTGGAAGAAGATGCTGTGGTGGATGAAGTCACAGACGGGAGAACCGGTGTGCCGGAAAGCGGCGCGTCATGCAATGTGCCGCCGTCCGTGGAAAATTGCTGCATCAGTGCAGAGGTATCCGTATGGAGCAGGTATTTTCCGGACGGGATATAGGAAAGTGTGGAATTCGTATCGAAATCACTGTACAGATTGCTGCTCGGTACATACTGGCTGCGGTCGGATACGACGGTTGCATCCATCGTTCCGGTACAGTTCAGCAGGGTATCATGGAAGCTCTTGATGGCACCCTGTCTGATCTGCTGGGGGTTCTTACAGCCCGAAAAGAGGTTGTATTCGGAGAAGATATAGGCGTCTGCACGCGGATTCTGGCAATAGCTGGTCTGTCCCTCGAAAATATTGTTGTACATATGGATATTCGCCTGACGCGCAAGCGGTGCACGGGAATCACAGTTCTTCCAGTAGTTGTGATGGAATGTGATATGATACTGAAGATTGGAATCGGAGCCGCCGAGGAGGTTGGTTTTATGGTAGCTGTCATAGAAATTGTAGCTGTTGGTATAATACATTCCGCGCTTGAAATCACAGGCTCCGTCGCCGCCGTCCTTGTCATCCTCCGCAGGGTTTGCAACGGTCGGTTTATAGAATTCGTTGTTGTGAATCCAGCAGCGTTCTACGGGTGCGGTCAGCGTTGTACCCGACTGTACGCCCTCCATACCGATACAATCCTCCGGTACATTCCGGAATTGCAGATTCCGAACCTCAAAACTCTTTCCGAGATCGGTGCTTGAGGATTCAGCCATGAAATGGAAGCCCCAGCCGTTGACGACAGCATCCGAACCGATTCCCTCAATGGTAATATCCTTTCCGGACTTGATGCGTGCCATATATCCGTTATCTCCGACCGTTCCGCCATAATCCAGTGAATTATATGCGGTAAGTCCATCCGGTGCTTTGACATCACCGATGATCCGGATGACAAGCGGGGTATTGTCCTTGGCAATTTTCTTGATGATGCCCTGATTGGTGTTGGCGGCACCGCCGTTCGAAGCCTTTCCGCCGCCGGAATCCTGACCGACAGAATTGAGAATATTGCCGATACCGGTAACCTTTGTGCCGTCCTTTGCAGTCAGCGTGACGGAATTCTTATTCTCGTCCGTGACATAGAGTACGATCGCATTTTCCTTGAGGCTTCCGTTGTCCTGATACGCGCCCACGCCTGCGGCAGCATTGAAATGCGCATAACCGGAGCGGTCCTGTGCACTGACTGCGATCTCACGGATTGTGATGTCACCCTTTTTCGTGGCAACCGAGAGCGTGTAGGTGCCTGCGCTCAGACCCGGAATGTCGATGCGTGCGCCCTGCGCGGTATCCCGCACCAGATACATCAGATCCTGACCGTTCAGACTGCCGTTGGCGGTACCGCTGTACGACACCGCAGTAATTTCGTCATCGCGCACACCGGAAATTGTCGCGAACAGCATCTCGTTCCAGCCGCCCGAACAGACAACTGCAAGTTCCCCCTGCTGCCAGACGGGAGGGGTAGTAGAAGACGGCTGGGATACCGCAGCGGATGCTGTAGTTGTGGTGACAGACGACTGTGTGCCGACAGGAGCGGTTGTGCCGGTGCTGCCGCTTGGAACAATGTCGATATAGTAGAGATTGGAGGTGCCGCTTCCCTTACGGATGGTATGCGTACCGGCAGCGAGCGCAACGGTTGTAATACCGCTTGTGTCGATTGCTGTCTTCACCTCGTCGATATAGAGCGTATCGCCGTCTTTTACCGCGAGAGAAAGCATGACCCCGACGGATGTGGAAAAGGAAACACGCGTTTCGGTTTCCATCTTCAGACATTGGGTTAAATTCTGTCCCTGAAAGTTCATAGACCCTTTGGAGGTTGAGAGATTGCCTGAAATCTCGAAATAGTCGCTTGTGATACCCTGTGTGGTAAAATTGTGGCTGACCGCGGTACTGATGGCAGAGGCTGCCGACGCGGAGAGGCTGCGGATGGGTAGGACAGGCGTTTGCGGCAGCGTCATGGAAAATGCCGAATATGCCATGACTGCCGCAGTACAAATGCTGAGTTTCTTTGTAAAGCTGCGTTTCTTCATAACTCTGATCCCCTTTAAAAAATTGGTTTGGGTTTGTGCATTTCTGTATGCGGAAACGATCGGTTGGCAGACAGCCTGAAGATTCGGCACACTCAGATGTCCGTACAACATAATCATTTCCATATAACAATATACCGCATTTTTCATTCGGATGCAATGACTTATGATGCCGAATCACTGACATATTATCTTTTGATATCCGTGAAAAGAATCAAGGGGGACACCCATAGGGGAGGAAAGAGCGCTCCCGCGCATTCTCTCCTCCCCTTCAGGGTTTCCCCCTTGTACCCCCTTCCACCTCATCCCCTCCTCGCTTATGCCACACCTTACCAGAACGCACTTACTTACCAACCCCACTCCCATACAGAACCCCAATCATCTGCACGCATATTTTTTCAACCATTTTTCTCGTC
>JAFXIC010000045.1 GCA_017533485.1 Oscillospiraceae bacterium | reverse complement strand
TCCTCGGAGGCGGCGGCATTTTTGTTGGCGGGACCCATCGCGCGCTCCCGGAAACGTTTCAGCTGATTTTCTTCGCTTGTCAGCCATGCAGCCAAACGGACTGCCTCTTCGGCCTCCTCGGAGGCTGCGTTTACACCGATCAGCTTGTAACCGGCAAATCCGCGCATCTGCACCATTTCACCGTCAAGGCGGATCATCGGCAGCTTGGCTGCGCCGACGTTTTCCTCGCCGATTTCCGCAGCAATGGCAGCAGCATTCCATGTGCCGGATACAGCTGCAATGACGGAACCGTCACCGAAGCCGGAAAGAATCGAGGCGTCATAGTCTGCACCGAAGTTCACGAAGCGGGGATCTGTACTCAGGGTAAGAACCGCACGTGCGGCGGAAAGTCCCGCCTCACTGTCCCAATCTACCGTACCGTCTTCTTGGAATGTGCATCCGGCGGTCAGAAAGAAAGAAGCCAGATACCAGGAGTCGGAAAGCTTCATGGCAAAGTGACGTCCGTCAGTGCATGCAGCGAGAATCTCGTCAAGAGTGTTGGGTGCTTCGGGGAATACTGCCTTATTGTAGTAGAGAAAATAACCGTTGTCCGCCGTGGCGGGAAATGCGTACAGCTTACCGTCGGCAGTGGCGGCTTCGACCGCTCCTCTGCCGCACTCCGATTCGGTTCTTTCACGGTATGTGCCGCCGATCTGGGCAAGCACACCCGCTTCAACTAAATCCCGCAGCTGATCGTCAGAAAAATGGAAAACATCCGCGGCTGCATCGGGGTCGTCGAGGATGATTTGTTTCGCTTCACCTTCACCCACGACACCGAATTCGAATTTGTATTGACGATCGGAATTTGTCGCCGCAAAGCTGTCACACATTTCCCGCAGCATGGCCTGATCCTCTTGGGACCCCCATACCTTCAACGTAATGGGCGTAGCTGTGGTATGGCTGTTGGCCTTGCCGCAGCCGCAGAATAGGGCAGACGGAAGCAGACACACGGCAATCAAAAGCCGCGCGGTAAATCGTTTCATAAATGGAACCTCCGAACTAGATTCGCGGAAAGCAGATGCTTTCGTGCTTTCTATATTGTGTGCGGCGGGACGGAATTTATGCGTTCGCGGGAAATTCGTTTTTTGTCGTTTTTTTGATGCCTTGACCTTTGGGGGAGATTGTTGTATAATGGCTGTAGTTATATATTATCATATTATCGGATTTTGGAGAGTACTATGCTTTGTCGAAATGCTTCTTGGATTTGGGAGAACGATGCACCGCAGCCGGATGAATATGCTGATTTTCTGTCGGTTTTCTGCTATCAAGGCGGAAAAACGGAGCTGGAAATTTCCTGCGATTCCAATTATGCCGCTTTTGTGAACGGAAAGCTTGCTGCATTCGGTCAGTATGCGGATTACCCGCATTATAAAGTAGCGGATACAATTGATATTTCTGCATTCTGTCACGAGGGCGAAAACACACTGCTTATTACCGTTTGGTATTACGGTGACAATTCCAGTGTCTATACAGTAGGACAGGCAGGGGTGATCTATGAGGTGGTAGCGGACGGTGTTTCGGCAGCACACAGCGGACCGGCCGCGCTTTGCCGGGTATCACCTTGCTACGT
>JAFXIC010000044.1 GCA_017533485.1 Oscillospiraceae bacterium | reverse complement strand
TGCGTTTCTGACCGAGCATCTGCACGGGGTATCGGTGAACGACCTGTCCGCGGAACGAATGGAGCAGCTTGTGACTGCGCTGGGCGCCTATATGGCAACGCTCTCTCCGCTGGTGCAGGGGCTTTATGAGCTGTCCCGCGATATGATGCGGCAGGAGCTTACCGTAAACGGTACACGCAATCTGCTGACCTGCAACGAGCTGGACACCCAGGATATTCTGGAGTTCATGGAGCATCAGGAGGATGTGATTATGCCGCTGCTGAACGATACGTTTAACGGCATTCATGTCATGTTCAGCGAGGAAGCGAGCGGTTCGGCACAAAACGATACGTTCGTGATCGGCAATTCGAGTATGATTGTCGGACGGTATCATAAGGATGGAAGGGATGCGGGCGGTCTCGGTATTATCGGGCCGATGCGGCTGGATTATGCGAAGGTGATCCCGTATCTTGAATATTTTACCCAGAAAATTACGGATTTGATTTCCGAAAAGGAGGATGACGACATATGACAGATGATATTCTGCGTGACGCAGACGGCTGCGAGGATTGTGAATCCTTGGAGGAAAGCGGTCTGCACGAGGAAGAACAGGCTGACGGCGATTCCGTATCGGCACAGCCCGAATCCGATTTCCTCGAAGAAGAAGCGCCGTATCAGGAAACGGATGACGGGGAGCCGGAAATCATCGAGCCTGATCCGGTCACAAAAGAGCTTCTGGATACGAAAGAAAAGTATATGCGGCTGTTCGCGGAGTTCGATAATTACCGGAAGCGGACCGCAAAAGAAAAATCCGAAACCTATCAGGACGCTGTCGCAAAAACCATCGAGGAGCTTCTGCCCGCGGTGGACAGCTTCGAGCGTGCACTCGCAGTTCCCTGTACCGACGAGGCATATAAAACGGGCATGGAAAAGATCTATGAACAGATGACAGGGCTTCTCAAGAAGCTTGGCGTCGAGGAAATTCCCGCACTCGGCGAACCCTTTGACCCGAAGGTGCATAACGCAATCCGTCAGGTCGAGGATGAAAACTATGGCGAAAGTACCGTCTGTGAGGTATACCAGAAAGGCTATACGCTCGGAAACCGTATGATCCGCTGTGCAATGGTCTCGGTTGCAAATTAAGATGCAGGAATCCCGCGTGCATGGAATGCGCATACTATAAAATATTGTTGATTCAATCCACCCAAACCTTTTAAGGAGGAATTTATTATGGGAAAAGTTATCGGTATTGACCTTGGTACAACCAACTCTTGCGTTGCAGTTATGGAGGGCGGAAACGCCGTCGTAATCCCGAACGCAGAGGGTGCAAGAACCACACCGTCTGTTGTGGCGGTATCGAAGACCGGCGAGCGTCTGGTCGGCCAGATCGCAAAGCGCCAGGCGATTGCGAATCCGGATAACACCGTGCTTTCGATTAAGCGTAAGATGGGTACCGACCAGAAGGTTACCATCGCGGACAAGGCTTATACACCGCAGGAAATTTCTGCGATGATTCTCCAGAAGCTGAAGGCGGATGCCGAAGCATATCTCGGCGAACCGGTTACCGAAGCGGTAATCACCGTTCCGGCATATTTCACCGACTCCCAGCGTCAGGCAACCAAGGATGCCGGTCAGATTGCCGGTCTGACGGTCAAGCGTATCATCAACGAGCCGACGGCTGCTGCACTTTCCTACGGTATTGATAAGGAAGAGGAACAGAAGATCATGGTCTTTGACCTGGGCGGCGGTACCTTCGACGTTTCCATTATCGACATGGGCGATGGTGTGACCGAGGTTCTGGCGACTGCCGGCAACAACCATCTCGGCGGCGATGATTTCGACCAGAGAATTATCGACTGGATGGTTGAGGAATTCAAGAAGGCTGAGGGGATTGACCTCCGCACCGATAAGACCGCAATGCAGCGTCTCAAGGAGTCTGCGGAAAAGGCAAAGATCGAGCTGTCCTCGATGACCACGACCAATATCAATCAGCCGTTTATTGCGGTTGACGCTTCCGGCCCCAAGCATCTCGACCTGAACCTCACACAGGCAAAGTTCAATGAAATGACTGCTGACCTCGTCCGTGCAACCATGGGCCCGGTTGAGCAGGCACTCCGCGATTCCGGTATCAGCGCATCCGAGCTGGATAAGGTACTCCTCGTCGGCGGTTCTTCGAGAATTCCGGCTGTCCAGCAGGCAGTTAAGGATCGTATCGGCAAGGAGCCGTTCAAGGGCATCAACCCCGATGAATGTGTTGCACTCGGTGCCGCATATCAGGGCGGCGTACTCGGCGGCGATGTCAAGGGCGGTCTGCTGCTGCTCGACGTCACACCGCTGTCTCTGGGTCTGGAAACAATGGGCGGTATCTGCACAAAGCTCATCGAGCGCAATACCACAATCCCGACCAAGAAATCTCAGGTCTTCTCGACTGCTGCGGATAACCAGCCGGCAGTTGATATCTGTGTGCTTCAGGGTGAGCGTGAGTTCGCGAAGGATAATAAGAAGCTGGGCGAATTCCGTCTTGACGGTATCGCACCCGCACCGCGTGGTGTACCGCAGATCGAAGTTACCTTCGATATTGACGCGAACGGTATTGTTCATGTATCCGCAAAGGATCTCGGTACCGGCAAGGAACAGAATATCTCGATTACCGCTTCGACCAATATGAGCAAGGACGATATCGACCGTGCGGTTCGCGAAGCAGAACAGTTCGCGGAAGAGGATAAGAAGCGTAAGGAAGAGATTGACGCAAAGAACAACGGCGAAAATCTCTGCTTCCAGTGCGAAAAGGCAATGGAGGAGTTCGGCGATAAGGTGACCGATGAGGATAAGGCTCCGATTCAGGCTGCCATTGCTGACCTCAGAGAAGTACTCAAGGGCGAGGACTATGACGCAATCAAGTCCAAGACCGATGCGCTCCAGCAGTCCTTCTATGCACTCAGCGGCAAGGTCTACCAGAATGCAAATCCGGGTGCTGCTGCACCGGATATGGGCGATATGGGCGGCAGCATGGGCGGCAGTATGCCGAACGATGATAATGTCGTTGACGCAGACTTTACCGAAGCATAAAATATGGTAAAATATTGGGGGCGGAGGAATAATTCACCGCCCCCAATCTGTGATTTTGGTGCATTTTGGAGAAAAGGGAAGAAATTCCGAAAATCCCTTGCATCAGGCAAGAGAATGTGCTATAATCGTTATGAATCGCTTTGCGGCAGAATATGTCTGCTGTGAAATCTACACGAAAGGGTGTTCATGCTATGGCTGACAAACGAGATTATTATGAGGTGCTGGGCGTCGGACGCAGCGTCACAGACGAGGAACTGAAAAAAGTTTATCGTCAGCTTGCAAGAAAATATCATCCCGACCTCCATCCGGATGACCCGACCGCAGAAGATAAGTTCAAGGAAATTACCGAAGCCTATGAAGTGCTTTCCAACAGCGAAAAGCGCAGTATCTATGACCAGTATGGCCATGACGGTCTGGAAAACGGCGGAATGGGAGCCGGCGCGGGCGGATTTTCCGATGTCAGCGAGATTCTGGAGAGCCTGTTCGGCGGAATGGGCATGGGCGGAATGTTCGGCGGCGGAAGCCGCGGTATGAATGCCAATGCACCGCGCCAGGGAAAGGATCTTTCTGCCAGCGTAACACTCGATTTCATGGAGGCAGTCAAGGGCAAGTCCCAGACAATCCAGATTCATCGCATGGAAAGCTGTTCGGACTGTCACGGCTCCGGAAGCGCAAATGGTTCTTCTGCCGAGGTGTGCAGCGACTGTCAGGGACGCGGTACTGTGAAAGCAACCCAGCGGACGCCGTTTGGTGTGATTTCCTCCTCGAAGCCATGTCCGCGCTGCGGCGGCAAGGGAAAGGTGATCTCGAATCCGTGCCAGAAATGTAAGGGTGCCGGAAGAGTGCGTGTGCCGAAGAATATTACCGTAAATATTCCTGCGGGCATTGATGACGGTCAGACGTTGTCGGTCGGCGGTCAGGGTGATGTCGGTATCAACGGCGGCCCGAACGGAAATCTCTATGTCGCGGTGAATGTCCGTCCGCATCCGCTTTATGTGCGCGAGGGCTATGATATCCACTGTGATATTCCGATTACCTATGCACAGGCAGCACTCGGCGATGAGATTGTCGTACCGACGATTGACGGCAATGTGAAATACCTGATCGGCGAGGGTACCCAGAATGGTACGGTCTTCCGTCTGCGCGGAAAGGGCGTCACAAGACCCAACCGTGCCAATGACCGCGGCGATCAGTATGTCAAGGTTTTTGTGGAGGTTCCGAAGAATCTCAGCAAGAAACAGAAAGACCTGATTAACCAGCTCGAAGCATCGCTGGAATCCAAGAACTATGCAAAACGCGAGGGCTTCTTTAAGAAGCTCAAGGATATTCTGAATAAGCCGATTGGCGAATAATGGTTTTTTCGCTGGAAAAGCGTAAAAATAATATGATGATAACAGGAGAGAATTGTTTGAAGTACAATCAGAATCAGGGAATTGCAGCGTAACCGCAGAGCGGTGCTGTATCTTCTCAAAAGCAACCTCTGCGGAATCTGGAAGATCACGAATCAAATATCTTAATATGATTTCAGGAGGATTTTGTCATGAGCAATCGGATCATTCGAAACGAAACCCCGGCTGACTATCGTGCAGTCGAAGAACTCACCAGAGAAGCATTCTGGAATGTGTATAAGGAAGGCGCGGATGAGCATTATTATCTGACGCTGCTGCGCAAGGATCCGGCATTTGTACCGGAGCTTGACCTGCTGCTGGAAGAAAACGGGGTGCTGATCGCCCATGTTGCCTATACCGAATCGACGCTGACAGATGAAGACGGGAATGCGAAAACAATCCTGAGCTTCGGACCCCTGAGTGTCCATCCGGATTACCAGCGGAAGGGCTATGGAAAACAGCTGCTGGAAGCATCGTTTGAGATTGCCGCAGAGATGGGATATGAAGCGGTAGTGATTTTCGGGAATCCGGAAAATTATGTTCCGCGCGGCTTTCTGAGCTGTCGGAAATCCCGCGTGCATATGCCCGACGGCGTCTATCCGACGGCACTTCTTGTCAAGGAGCTGAAACCGGGTGCACTTTCCGGAAAAAGCTGGACATATACCGAAAATATCAAGGTTCACTGGGAGCCGGAAGATGTGGACGGATTCGACCGTACCTTCCCCGAAAAGAAAAAGGAATGGCGTCCGACACAGGAGATGTTCTATATTTACAGCCATTCTCAGGTTGTGTTCGACTAAAAGAATACCGATGTTTTGCGGCAGGTGCATAAGCACCTGCCGCATTGCTGAAAAAGCAGAAAAAATTTCAGATTAC
Source organism: Oscillospiraceae bacterium (assembly GCA_017533485.1). Classification (GTDB taxonomy): domain Bacteria; phylum Bacillota; class Clostridia; order Oscillospirales; family Ruminococcaceae; genus Firm-04. Next base: position 41,267 of record JAFXIC010000044.1, on the reverse strand, counting down.
CCCTTGACAAACAGGGAGAAATCTGGTAAAATAATCTTTGTACCGTGTCCGAGAAAGGATACGTGCGTCCAATCCTTGTCCGCCCGAAGAACGGACGGGCTTTATATCCAGAAGGAGGTGTATCAACATGGCAAAGTTGTCTGCAAAGTATGAGCTGATGCTCGTTCTGAGCGTTGCAAACGGCGAGGAGCGTGTTCAGTCTGTATGGGAGAAGTTCAAGTCTCTCATCGAGAAGAATGCAGAGCTTGGCGAAGTCGATGAGTGGGGTAAGCGTAAGCTGGCTTACGAAATCAAGGACGAGACCGAAGGCTACTACATCGTAGCAAACTTCACATCTGCGCCCGATTTCCCGGCAGAGCTGGATCGTATCCTGCAAATCACCGACGGCGTGCTTCGTTCCATGATTACCGTAGTCGGCTAATCAAAGATTTTTCATGACAGGAGGGTGTTATAAATGATCAATAAGGTTATTTTGATGGGACGGCTGACAAGAGATCCCGATTTTCGTCAGACAACCTCCGGAATTCCATGCTGTCGGTTTTCTGTCGCAATTACCCGCCAGTTTGCCAATCGGCAGACCGGAGAGCGTGAGGCAGATTTCATCGACTGTGTTGCATGGAGACAATCTGCGGAATTTATCAGCCGTTATTTCCATAAGGGAAGTATGATTATCGTCGAGGGAAGCCTCCGCAATGATAACTATACCGATAATAACGGTGTGAAACAGTACCGTATGAATGTTCAGGTTGACAATGTCACCTTTGGCGAATCCAAGAGTGCTTCGCAGGGCGGCGGCGGTCAGCAGGGCGGTTATGGCAATTATGCCCCGAATCAGCCCGCACCGCAGCAGTATCAGCAGCCCTATCAGCAGGCACCTGCCGCAGCACAGGCAGTACCGCAGCAGAGCGGCTCGCTGAGTGTTGGAGATCTTGGAGAATTTGAAGAAATTCTGAGTGACGGAGAAGTTCCGTTCTAAAATTTGTATTCCTGAAAAGGAGGGAATTTACTATGCCTATGGATCATGAAAGACCGCAGCGCGGCGCAAAAAGACCGCGTAGAAAGGTTTGTATGTTCTGTGTTGATAAGGTTCAGACCATCGACTATAAGGATATCAACCGTCTGAAGAAGTGCATGACCGAGCGTGCAAAGATTCTGCCTCGCCGTGTCACCGGTACCTGTGCATACCACCAGCGTGCACTGACCGCAGCAATCAAGCGTGCAAGATACGTTGCACTTCTGCCTTACACAGCAGACTGATTTCAGAATGAAAAATCCCCGATGTATTGCGATACATCGGGGATTTTTTTTGCAGGCAAGTGATAAAAAAGCGTGTGGACGAGAGGCTTCTCTCGGCTTCACACGCTTTTTCTGTATGGGATTTAAACGGACGGAATCGGAATATCATCCGGATAGCGGACGATGGCAATAATCGTGATATTATCGGTTCCGCCTTTTTTGAGGGCGAGCGATACGAGCATCGAAAGGCGATCCTGCATTTTCTTTGGCTGTGCAAGGATTGCTTCGATTTCGGTATTGGAGACATAATCCGTCAGCCCGTCCGAACAGAGCAGCAGCAAATCACCATACTGCAGTCCTTCGGGATAGATCTTGAGTTCGGGATTCGGATCTTCATCCAGATTGCCGATGACGGGGAGAATGATATTGCGGTGGGAGTGGGATTTTTTCTCCTCGCTGGTAATCGTGCCCTCCTCGTAGAGCATCTGCACGAGGGTCTGGTCACGGCTGAGCTGTTCGAGGACGCCGCCGCGGCAGCGGTAAATCCGTGAATCCCCGACATTGATACAGTGCATGGTATGGAATTCATCGAACGCGGCACAGCAAAGTGTTGTCTGCATATTTGCGATGGTACGTTTTCCGCGTGTTGCAGCAGCAATCTGCCGATGCACCTCGAGAATTTTGCGCTTGAGATTCAGTCGTTTGGAAAACCTGACCTGAGATAAATGTGTCAGACAGGTCTTGGATGCAAGTTCACCGGCGTGCTCGCCGGAAACGCCGTCACAAACGGCTGCAAGAAACGGTGCCTGGACACTGATTTGTTTTTCGCCTTTTGTCATCACCTGATGGTGGAGCATCATCGCGTCTTCGTTATGGGACATGACGCCTTTTTCTGTAATTCCACAGCAGTAGTACATATGAGAAGCACCTCGTTCTCTTTGATGAGAGTAGAATATGAATCGTTTTCATTATACGGGAAATCTCAGGAAATTGCAAGCGTGTGGACTTTACAAAGTAATGACAATTCAGCAACAATCCGAATACGGCTCAGGACGGACGGATCGTCATGGCTTCATCGCTGATACGGAGGGAATGTCTGGGTCTTGGGATGAGACCGAAGCTGATTTCGAGTGCATGATCGACCTGTTTCATCGCGTCGATCGGCACAAGTCCCATTCGTTCCTTGAGACGCTGTTTATCAATCGTGCGGATCTGTTCGAGGAGAATCACACTGTCCTTTGAAAGACCGCAGCTTGCGGCGGTCAGAGAAATATGAGTCGGGAGCTTTGCTTTTTCGCGCTGACTGGTAATCGCCGCAGCAATGACTGTCGGGCTGTAACGGTTTCCAACATCGTTTTGTATAATGAGTACAGGGCGGATACCGCCTTGTTCCGAGCCGACAACCGGGCTTAAATCGGCATAATAGATTTCACCGCGCCGAACTGTGAGCATTTCCATCTTCCTTTCCGGATTCTGAAGTTCCATCCGCTGCGTAAAAATGGGGGGGAGCTGCGGAATGCAGCGGATGTCTGAGATTAGCTTGCCCGAAATCGGCAGAAACTAAACATCGCTGTATTGACAGAATATGTCGAAACGGGGAAGATGGTGCATCCGTTCGGCTTATCGGAATAAAGCGCGGTATTTTAAGACCTCACCGGTCTGCGTATGGAGCTTGACCTCGTATTCATATTCGGGTGTTTCGAATTCAAGCTCATAGACATAGGTTGCCTGACTGCGTTCAATTTTCGCTTTCGTAAAGAGAACACTGTCCTCGGAGTCAGTAAGACCTGTGCGTTCGAGGGCAATTTTCTTTGCCGCAGCAAGACCGATATAGTCGGAGGTATCGGCAGAAACGAGAATGACGTCAACGGTATTGACATGACCGGTTTTGGCATCAATTTCGATGATATACTGGGTACCGTCCTCAAGGGTAAATGCGAGGAGGTATACTGTTCCGTCCAGTTTTTCCTTGGTAAAGATGACCTGTTCTGCGGCATCCTTCAGCGGAACATTCGCACGCAGGAGTGCCTGTTGTTTGGCGGCTTCGAGGGTAATGAAGCTGCCGGTATTCTGCTGGAGGCTGTCCTTGACGGTATATTTGACGACAACGCCGGTTTTTGCGAGGATAGATACTTCATAGACTTTTTCTTCCGCATCGAGGAATTCCAGCTTGAAGTAGAAGGTATCATTATCGTTGTCGAGTTTTTCCTTTGTAAAGATTGCGTCTTTCAGTCCCGCAGAATCCAGTGCGATCTGCCGGACTTCTTCGAGCGGCAGAAAATCCTGTGGATGGAGGGTAGTATTGGTCTGGGTTTTCTGGAAGTCGATGAGCGTACCGCTTTCGGCGTCCAGAATATATTCATACTGTGTACCATCGGTGCTGAGGAAGATAATATCATAGCTGATGGGGGTTGTATCGGTACAGAGCTTTGTTTTCAGGAAGGTTGCTTCCTCGGCGGAGATATCGGCATAATCGAGCGCCTGGGTACGGGCTTCGGAGAATTCGAGGAAGGGGAGTTCGGGGAGCGGATGTTCCGGATCCTCGGTCGGTGGAAAGAGGGGATGTTCCTGTGAGGGATTGGAAGGTGTTTCCGGCTTGTGCGTCAGCAGAAGATAGCCGGAGATACCTGCCGGAAGGAGGAGCACCAGAATCAGAATCACGAGCCCCCAGACCGGCATCCGGATTGTCGGTGTCGGCTGGATATGGAGGGGCTTTCGGACATCGCTGTAAATCTCATCGGTATCCGCGCGTGTAAATTCCTGAACGATACCGCTTTTGCGCACTTCAATGGTACGCGTCTGCGGGGGCTGGACATCTTTTGCGGAGAGTGCAGAACGGATGGTATCGAGTTCTGCTTCTGATGGCGAGATGGCGTCTGCCGCAGCCGCCAGCGTATCCCAGTCGGGCGCATGATGATTGCAGGAGAAGGTGAGGTGACGGCGCACTTTCTGGAGTTTCGGGGAGAGTGCGGAGAGCGTACAGTCAAGTACATCCGATATTTCCGCTTCGGAAAATCCACAGAGCAGCATGGCGCAAAGGCATCTGTCGGTGCTGTGGAGCGTCAGGAGTGAAAGCAGCGGAGAGTCCTCGGAAAAATCACATCCGGATGCATCGCCTTGTGACGTATAGTTTTGGAGCAGTTCGCCGGCACCTGTCATTCTAAGTTCGGCTTCGTCTGTGCGCATGGTCATCGACTGCATCAAAGTCCGCAGGGTTTGTGCGGTCAGGTTGCGTGCCGATTCCCGGTTTCCGAGCAGCAGCATTGCCATCCGGTAAAAAAGCGGTGCGACCCGCATCAGATGTTGGTGCATAAAAATCCCCCCTCTTTTTTGATATATTCGTGATTCAGCCGGATTTTTGCTGATTGAGATATTGTTCGGCGGCATTCAGGAGTGCCGCAGGTTCATTTGGAATGATGCCGTCGATGACCTGTTCGAGGAGTGTACGGAGCAGGGTGCCGATGCGTTTTCCCTGCGGAACGCCGAGATTTATGAGGTCGTTTCCGGTGACGGCAAGTTTCTGGATGGTCAGACATTCGTCCGCGGCACGCAGCTTTGCGAGGGTATCGAGAAGCGCGTTGGAATGTGCGATCCGTTCGGCACGATGGGACTCTGCCTGTGCGGAAACATCCGCGCGGTGCAGCAGCAGGAGGGCTTCCGTATGATCGAATCCCAGCTTGCTGATGACGCGCTTGAGGTGTTTTTCGCTGACAGGCGTCGGGAATACGAGATCATGGTATTCCACCAGCCGGCAGACCGTATCGAGTGTTTTCCGGTCACTTTTGAGGCGGTGGAGTACATTGCGGGCGATTTCGGTGCTGACTGCGGCGTGACCATAGAAATGGCCGCCGCGTTCGTCCTTGGTAAAGACCGAAGGTTTTCCGCTGTCATGGAGGAGTGCGGCGAAGCGGAGCATCGGTTCGGGCGGTACGGCAGAAATTGCGTGGAGCGTATGCTCGTAGACATCGTAGCAGTGATGTGGATTCTGCTGGTCGAAGCGGTACATCGGCGCAAGATCGGGCAGGATTGTAAACAATACATCCGCGTATTCACGAAGGATGCGCTGCGCCCCGATTCCACAGAGCAGCTTGGAAAGCTCGGAGAAGATGCGTTCGGCGGAGATCCCCGTAAGCAGCTCTTTTTGTGCATGGATCGCCGCAGCAGTATCCGGAGCGATTGTGAAATCGAGAACCGCCGAAAACCTGAGTGCACGAAGAATCCGCAGTCCGTCCTCATCGAAGCGTTCTGATGGATTTCCGACACAGGCGATACGCTGACGCGCCAAATCCTCCTGTCCCCCAAAGAGATCTATGATTCCCTCATCGGGATGATATGCCATGGCGTTGACAGTAAAATCGCGCCGTGAGAGATCATCCCTGAGATTTCTTGTAAATGTCACAGCATCCGGTCGGCGGTGGTCGGTATATGCGCCGTCAATCCGATAGGTGGTAATTTCGAGCGGCATCCCGTCTATGAGGACAGTCACCGTGCCGTGTTTCAGACCGGTTTCGATGACCGTTTCGTTTCGGAAGCAGTCTTTGGTCTGTAGGGGCATGGCGGAGGTGGTGAGGTCCCAGTCGTGGGGGATTTCGCCGCGGAGTGCATCTCTGACACAGCCGCCGACAATATATGCCGAAAAACCTGCTTGCTGGAGTGTACGGATGGCATATTCCACCTGTGGCGGCATCAGAATCTTATGGAGCGGCATCCGTTTTCAGAGTACCGCCGAAGCGTGGCGAGTGACGTGACATCCGACATTGACTGCAATCGGAAGTCCTGCGATATGTGTCGGTGCCTGTTCGATATTGACAGAGAGGGCAGTGACGGTACCGCCGAAGCCCTGCGGACCGATTCCGAGGCGGTTGACGGCGTCAAGCATCTTCTGTTCCAGCTCCGCATAGCGCGGCAGGGGATTGCGTTTTGCGACATCGCGGCAGAGGGCTTTTTTTGCGAGATATGCACAAAGCTCGAAGTCACCGCCGATGCCGACGCCGACGACGATGGGCGGGCAGGGATTGCTGCCTGCCTTCCGGATGGATTCGGTCACAAAGTCAATGAGGGTCTGTTCGGTTGCGGCGGGCGTGAGCATCCGGAGCGCACTCATATTCTCGCTTCCGAAGCCTTTCGGACAGACATCAATTTCGATCTGTTCACCGGGAACGATGTCGATATGGAGTACCGCAGGCGTGTTATTTCCGGTATTGACGCGTTCGAGCGGGTCGCTGACGACGGAACAGCGGAGATAGCCATCGAGGTAGCCTGCGGCGACGCCGCGGTTCACAGCTTCCCGCAGATCGCCGCCGGTGATATGCACATCCTGACCGATGCGGAGGAAAATGACCGCCATACCCGTGTCCTGGCAGATCGGCATATCTGTTTCGCGGGCAGCATCGAGATTGGCGCAGAGGTCATCAAACACGCTTTTTCCGGCAGGTGACTGTTCGCGTTCTTTTCCGCAGCGGATACATTGTTCGAGGGAATTCGGGAGCACCTTATTTGCCCGGATACAAAGGCTGCGGATGGTCTGTTCGATCGTATCAACATGAATTTCGCGCATGATATCGTTCATCCTTTCGCGGTAGTAGACGGTTGTTCAGCCGCCAAGCCGGAGCATTTCGTCCAGTGCGTGTCTTGCATTGGCGGCGGTATCCGCGTCCAGCTCCAGCGGTTTTGCGGAGCCTTCGGCGATGTTGCGGAGCACGCGCTCGATATCCGAAACGGTGGTAATCCGCATATCGGGACAGATGAGGCGTGTTGAAATCGGGTAGAAGCGTTTTTCCGGACAGGCAAGCTGGAGCTGCATCACGATACTGATTTCGGTACCGATGATAAATTCCGCGGCGTCGGATTGCTTGGCATAGGTGAGGATGCCGGAGGTTGCGCCGACATAGTCGGCAAGCGCAGAAATTTCGGGCTTGCATTCGGGATGTACGAGGAGCTTTGCATCCGGATAGCGGGATTTTGCGATCTTTGCTTCTTCGAGCGTGACCGCACCGTGATAGGGACAGCCGCCTTTCAGGAAATGCAGTGTCTTTTCCGGACATTTCGACTGGACATAAGCGCCGAGATTGCAGTCGGGGATAAAGAGGATGTGCCGGTTCGGGATACGCTTCACGATTTCGATGGCCGAGGAGGATGTGACACAGACATCGCTGACGGCCTTGATTGCGGCAGTGGTATTGACATAGGCAACCACGGCACAGTCCTCATATTTTTCACGTTCTTTTCGGATTTCATCCGGTGTAAATTGTTCCGCCATCGGACAGCCGGCAAGCGGATTGGCTTCATAGACGGTTTTTTCGGGATTGAGGAGCTTTGCGGTTTCCGCCATGAAGTGTACGCCGCAGACGAGCAGCCGTTCGGAGGGGATTTCTTTTGCGGCGGCACTTAATTTATAGCTGTCGCCGGTGATATCGGCGATTTCCAGTATTTCAGGGGATTGGTAGCTGTGTGCAAGGATTGTCACACCGGTTTTTGCCTGATAGGCTTTGATGGAAGCCTGAACATCGGAAATAGTTCTCATGGCTGCTGCGCCTCACTTTCATGATCATCTGTATCTGTTTCATCCGGAGCATCGGCGGATTCCGTATCTGCCGTATCATCCTCCGGGCGCTTGTCCGGTTCTTCCGCGGTTTCCGTATCATCCGGCGGCCGGACATCAGGGGGATCCTGACTCATGTAAGCTTTTGTTTCACAGGGAAGACCTTTTGCAATGAGCCGTTCTGCGAGAAATTCGGAGACAAAGGTATAGAGTGCGGCAAAGAGCGGAACGAAAGCGACCATGCCGATAAATCCGAACAGACCGCCGCCGACAAAGATGGCGAAAAGGATCCAGAATGTCGGAAGTCCGAGGGAGCCGCCGAGGATTTTCGGTCCGAGGATATTGCCGTCAAACTGCTGTAAAACGAGAATAAAGATGGCAAAGGGAATGACTTTCGAGGGGGTAGAGAGGAGGATGAGGACGCCGCTTGGGATTGCACCGATAAACGGGCCGAAGAACGGGATGATATTGGTAACGCCGACGATGAGCGAGATCAGCGACACATAGGGCATCTTGAGAATGGTCATGCCGACGAAGCAGAGCATACCGATAATAAAGGAATCGAGTGTTTTTCCGGCGAGGAAGTGCATGAAGCTGTAACTGACATGAGAGCCCATGCGGAGGAGCTTTGTGACGCGTTCCTGCGGCAGCACGGCATAGAGGAATTTTTTGACCTGCGCCTGATGGGTTTCCTTGTTATAGAGGAGGTATACGGCAACGATGATGCCGAGGAGGAAATTCTTCATGGCGTTGACGATCGTAAAAGCACCGCTTGTGATGGTACTGATGAGGTCGGCGCCGCCGGAGAGTGTTTCGAGCATCGGTTCGAATTCGCTGGTAAAGCTGGAGAGTTTGGCCTGGAGATTGCTCCAGCTTGATGTGAGGAATCCATAGAGCTGGGGCTATGTTTCCTCAAGTCCCTCGATATTTTTTCCGATCCAGCCGGTTGCGGAGGTCATATAGTCGGGGAGACTCATCATCAGGCTTTTGAGGCTGCTGTAAAGTTCGGGGAGGAGCATTGCCGTCAGACCGACCAGCACTGCCGCGAGAAAGAGGATGCAGCAGCATACGGCAGTCACACGGACAAGAATGGGATGGGGCTTCTTTTTTTCAAAAAGAGGCCTGCATTTATTTTCGGTCCAGATGAGAATGGGACTTAACAGATATGCGATGACAAGCCCCCAGATAATCGGGGCAAGTACCGCAATAATTTTTTTAAGGATTGCGGTCAGCTCGGAAAATCTCCAGATTCCGATGCCGATCAGGAGACAGATTGTAAACGTCCGGACAACCAGAAAACCGGTTGCGCGTTGTTTTTCATTCAGCTGTAATTTCATAGGCTCCGCCGACTCCTTTCTGTATCTGAGGAATAGAATGCCTCGATCGGGAAGAAAAAACACCTTATTATATTATACATGAAATCGTAAGAAAAGAAAAGAGCTTTTTGAATAATTGTGAAAAATCACCAGATATGCAAATAGAATCCTGTCGGAACATGAAAATTTGAAAAAAAGCAAAAAAAATTTGAAACTGGGCTTTTCAAGTGAGAAGTTTTATGCTATAATGAATATGTATTGCCGCAGGGATATGACGGTAAGAGAATTCCGTCCGTTCCGCGCATCAATTCCAAGACAAAAGGAAATGGAGCAGATTCTAGCTATGCTAAGCGTGAAACAAACCGCAATTCAACAGTATTTAACGTCCAAAGGTCTGAATGCACCCCAGCAGGATGCGATCACCACCATCAATGGTCCGGTCAGCGTGCTTGCAGGTGCAGGCAGCGGAAAAACAACCGCTATCGTCAACCGGATTGCATTCATGATGCAGTTTGGTGACGCGTTCTATGGGGAAAGTGCACCGCTGTCCGCAGAGGAAGAAGCAGAACTCAAGGCATATGCCGACGGAAGCAAACAGCCTGATGCGAACCGGTTAGCGGAGCTGACCGCAGTCAATCCGGTACGCGGCTGGAATATTCTTGCCATCACATTCACCAACAAGGCAGCAGCAGAGCTGAAAGCCCGTTTGGAAGGGATGCTGGGCGAGGAGCGTGCCGCAGAAGTCTGGGCGGCAACTTTCCATAGTGCCTGTGTCCGGATTCTGAGACAGCATATCGACCGTCTGGGCTATGATACTGCGTTTACGATCTATGATAAGGATGACAGCCAGCGCGTGATCAAGGCGTGTCTGGAGGATCCGGCAGTCTCCGATCCCATCAGCGGTGCAGGAATCTCCGAAAAGGCATTTCCGCCCAAAACGCTGGTGAATGAAATCAGCCGCGCAAAGGACAGGCTGATGACACCGGAGGATATGCTGGAGGAAGCGGAGGGAGATTTCCGCCGCACCAAAATTGCAACCGTCTATGCGGTATATCAGGAACGGCTGAAAGCATCCAATGCACTGGATTTTGATGATATTATTGCGCTGACGGTAAAATTGTTCCGTGCGTGTCCGGATGTGCTGGAGAAGTATCAGAATCGCTGTAAATACCTGCTGGTGGACGAGTATCAGGATACCAACCGTGCACAGTATGAGCTGATCCGGCTGCTTTCGGAAGGTCACGGCAATCTCTGTGTGGTCGGTGACGATGACCAGAGTATCTATAAATTCCGCGGCGCAACCATCGAGAATATCCTGTCGTTCGAGGAGCAGTTCCCGAACTGTAAGGTGATCCGCCTCGAACAGAATTACCGCTCTACGAAGAATATTCTCGGTGCGGCAAATTCTGTGATTGCACATAACGAAAACCGGAAAGCGAAAACACTCTGGACTGCGGGCGAGGACGGCGATAAGATCTATTGGTATAAGGCGCAGGATCAGAATGATGAAGCGAGCTTTATCGTGGATACCGTGCTGGACGGCGTGAAATCGGGCGGAAAGTACGGCGATTATGCAGTCCTTTATCGTACCCATGCACTCTCCAACAGCCTCGAACGGCATCTTGCACAGGCGAATGTTCCTTACCGTATCTACGGCGGTCTGCGGTTCTATGACCGGAAGGAAGTAAAGGACATTGTCGCATATCTGTGTGTGATTCATAACAACAACGACCTGCTCCGGTTCAGTCGTATCATCAATGAGCCGAAACGGAGTATCGGTCCGCAGACGCTTGCGGATATTATGGGAATTGCGGGCGACCTCAAGATCTCCCCGATCGAAGTCCTCCGTACCGCAGGCGACTATCCCGTCTTACAGCGTAAGGCAGCGTCCATGCGTTCGATCGCAAAGATGTTTGACCAGCTGACCGCACTTTCCGAGGAGCTTCCGCTGGACCAGTTCTATGATGTTGTGCTTGAAAAGACCGGATATGCCGAGATGCTGAAAGCGATGGGCGAGGAAGGCGAAGCAAGACTCGAAAACGTCATGGAATTAAAGACCAGCATCATGAACTATCTCGAAACAACAGAAGAACCCTCGCTGAACGGATTTCTGGAGGAGATCTCCCTCTATACCGATCAGGATCGTGCAGATGAATCACAGGATGCTGTGACGCTGATGACGATTCATGCGGCGAAGGGTCTGGAATATGAGAATGTGTTTCTGCTGGGCATGGAGGATGGTATTTTCCCGAATGCACGCTGTTCGGACAGCCAGGAGAACCTCGAAGAAGAACGTCGTCTTGCCTATGTCGCGATTACACGCGCCAAAAAGCGGCTGTATGTGCTGAGTACAAACCATCGTATGCTGCACGGTCAGACGTCCAGAAATTTCACATCCCGTTTCTTAAAGGAAATGGAACCGAGCTATGTTGAAAAACATGACAGTACAGTGATTCCGCATTCCGAAATGCCGGATCAGCCGATGACTGCGGTGCATTCGATTACGCTCCAGCAGCAGCTTGCACAGGCAAAACAGCGGGAGAAGACTGTTGAGAATCTGGATTTCTCGGCAGGCGATCGTGTGCGGCATTCTGTTTTCGGAGAGGGCACGGTGCTGAGTGCGGAATCCATGGCGGGCGATTGTCTGCTGGAGATCGCATTCGAAAAGGTCGGAACGAAAAAAGTATTGGCAAAATTTGCCCGTATCCGGAAAATCCAGTAATGCGGGGACAACTGTCCGATTCCAAGAAAGGGGATGCTTGAGACTATGCGTATACCTGCCAAGGCTGCCGAGCTTTCATTGTTTGGCATTGGCGATTACCTGAGATCCGCGAAGGCGGCGCTCAGAAGCCCGAACGGTAAGCGTGCGATGGCGATTCTGCGGTTTGCATTGTCGCTGATTTCGGTGATTTACCTGTTCGGAATAGTAAAACTTGCGTATTACAGCGCATTCTATGAGCTTGTGATACCGGAGGAGATGCAGAAAGCGTTCTGCTGGAGAGTATCATCCATCTGTCTGCTGTTCACGATTCTCCTCCTATATACGAGAAAACAGTTCGTTACAAAGCTGTCTATCATGCTTTCGATGCCGTTCCATCTGTTCATATTCCTGTTTAATTATCAGTATCTTGTGCTGATCATTCCGATGAGTATTATGATCCTTCTGACATATTTCGGAAGCGGCGTCAAGGAAGGCCCGAAAACAATTTTCGGTGCAATATACGTGATGATCTATATCATCGGCGTCTATGCCTATATGGCTGCCGGCACGCTGCTGACTACCACATCGGTGGAAACTGTTGTTGAGAGCGGCGTTTCTGCAATGGGCACCTATCGCTATGAAGTGGTTCAGGTGGATGACCACGCGGACGGAAGCACCTATCTCACCATCGAACCGAATACGAATGATATGCTGCTGAGCGACTGTAAGCTCATGATCAAGGGATATGAGAAGCGTGTGTTCGTCAAGCGCCCGCTCACAGAATTCCAGACAGCATGGACAACCGAAAAACGCTCCGATATTACAGAAAAAATCCTGCGGCTCAACCGTGACGCGTCCTTTACGCTTACCGGCGAACAGGTGGAAATGCTTGGAATTACCGATACGTTCCATGCGGAATATACGGTCGGAAGTCTGAGTATGTTCCAGCGCAGAAAGCTTGGCGTCTGCATCGAAAAGGACCTCATCGGCGAACAAACACCGGAATCCGAAGGACTGACGCTCCATGAAAAGGATGATGTCCTGAATCTTTCTTTCGCACAGATTCAGGATGCCGGACTGAATATCGAATATGAGGTAAAGCTCGCGGATCTGACAGATGCGGATCTTGCCGCGCTCGGTATTCCCGAACAGTGTGATGTGCTTTCCGTCAACGGAAAAACCGTATTCCGTGAATATATCGCGGTTCTGGAAAACACATATGTATATTCGGAATTTGATTTCGGTCGGTTCTTCGACTGATTCCCCAAAATAAAGAAAGCTGCCGGTCCAAAAAACAGAATGCAGGGGATTCGGAGGGCGGCTTTCCCTTGGCTTACCGGTATCAAGGGGCGGTTTTTCTCCGCCCTCAAAGATATAGAAAAACAAATATAGATTTTTTGAAGGAGGGCATTACCAATGACCTATTACATCGGCGTAGACATCGGAACAAGCGGCACCAAAACTGTGCTGTTTGACGTAAAGGGAGCAGTCATCGCTTCCGCAACAGAGGAATATCCGCTTTATCAGCCCCAGAACGGCTATGCAGAGCAGATGCCGCAGGACTGGGCGAATGTCGCACTGCACACAATGGCGGCTGTTATGCAGAAAAGCGGTGTCAGCAAAGAGGATGTCAAGGGCATCGGTCTTTCCGGCCAGATGCACGGTCTTGTCATGCTCGACCAAAACGGCGAGGTCATTCGCCCTTCGATTATCTGGTGTGACCAGCGTACCGCAAAGGAATGCGAGGAAATTACCGCACGCGTCGGCGCAGAGCGACTGATTGAGATCACCGCGAATCCTGCACTGACCGGTTTTACGGCTTCAAAAATCCTCTGGGTACGCAACAATGAGCCGGAAAATTATGCGAAATGTGCGCATATTCTTCTCCCGAAGGATTATATCCGTTATATTCTGACGGGTGAATTCGCAACCGAGGTTTCGGACGCTTCCGGTATGCAGCTTCTGGATATCCCGAATCGCTGCTGGTCGGATGAGGTACTCGAAAAGCTCGATATCGACAAGAATCTGCTGGGCAAGGTCTACGAATCTCCGGAGATTACCGGTACGCTTACCGCACAGGCTGCTGCACAGACCGGACTCTGTGAGGGTACACCCGTTGTCGGCGGCGCAGGCGATAATGCGGCGGCTGCAATCGGTACCGGTGTTGCAGAGGACGGCAAGGCGTTCACAACCATCGGCACCAGCGGTGTTGTCTTCGCACATAGCTCCAATATCTCGATTGACCCGAAGGGCAGAGTCCATACTTTCTGCTGTGCGGTTCCCGGCTGCTGGCACGTCATGGGCGTTACACAGGGCGCAGGTCTTTCCCTGAAATGGTTCCGCGATAATTTCTGTGACGCAGAAAAACAGACCGCAAAATCTATGGGTGTGGATGAATATTACCTGATGGATAAGGAAGCGGAGAAGTCCCCGATCGGCGCGAACAGACTGCTGTATCTGCCGTACCTGATGGGCGAGCGCACCCCGCATCTCGATTCGAATGCAAGAGGCGTATTCTTCGGCCTTTCCGCAATCCATGAAAAACGGGATATGCTGCGTGCGGTAATGGAGGGTGTTACCTATTCGCTGCGTGACTGTCTCGAAGTCTTTAAGGAAATGAATATTACCGTAAATGACATGATGGCTTGCGGCGGCGGCGGTTCTTCTCCGCTGTGGCGTCAGATGCTGGCTGACCTTTATACCTGCCCGATCCAGACGCTTGCATCCAAAGAAGGTCCGGCACTCGGCGTTGCAATCCTCGCGATGGTCGGTACCGGTGCGTATGCATCTGTTCCCGAAGCCTGCCGCGCAATTCTTTCCACGGATAAGACCTGTCAGCCGAATGCGGAGGCTGTACCGGTTTATGAGCAGTACTACCAGCTCTACCGCAAAATCTATCCGGCACTCAAGGACTGCTATACAGACCTTGCAGCGCTCTGATTCTAGGGGTTAAGGCAATACCGCACAGAGCTTTGTGCGGTATTGCCGTAGAATTTAAATAATCTGGAGGGGAAACCAATGGAAATTTATAATGGCTGGCTGGTTGTAAACAGCTATTACAATCCGGCAAAATTCCGTGCACTTTATAAGGTCTTGCAGGAATCTGCGGAAAAAGCAGGTCTGCGCTATTCCATGTGGAGTTCGGACGCACTTCCGACCATTATCGGAAGCAAATGCCGTGAGCCGCGGCCGGATTTCGTATTGTTCTGGGATAAGGATGTGCTGCTGGCACGCGCCATGGAGCTTTCCGGCCTCAGATTGTTCAACTCCGCATCTGCCATTGCAGCGGCGGACGACAAGGTTCAGACTGCACTGAAGCTCTCGAAGTATAATATCCCGCAGCCCGATACCATCCCTGCACCCACCTGTTTCCCCGGATGCAGACGCAATCCGTCTTCTGCCGAGCAGGCAGGAAAAATCCTCGGCTGGCCGCTTGTCATTAAGGAAAATAAGGGAAGCTTCGGTCAGCAGGTCTATCTCGCAAACAATATTGCAGAAGCAGCCAAGATTCTGAACCATATCGGCGAGCATGACTGTCTTTTCCAGAAATATATTGCTGCGAGCAAGGGTAAGGATCTGCGTGTTACGGTCGTCGGCGGAAAAGTTGTATGTGCGATGGAGCGCCATACCTCCAATACACAGGAATTCCGTTCGAATATCGGTCAGGGGGGAACTGCTGTTTCCCGTCCGATTTCACCGCTTGAGGAAAAGCTTGCCCTTGCCGCAACCGCAGCATTGGGACTCGATTTCGCAGGTGTGGATATTCTTCTCGGACGTGATGAGAACGAACGCTATGTATGCGAGGTCAACTCCAATCCGCAGCTCCAGAGTACAATTGATGCCTGCGGCGTCAATCCCGCAACCAATATTATGTGGCATATCCGGAACGCAGTCAAATATGATAAGGACAATGCCGCTGCGGCAGCGGCACAGCGATAAATCGTTTTGCCATGTCAGAGCGAATCGGATGGCTATTGTATGACCCGATGGATATTCCGCGGAATGAAGTTTTTATCGCGGAACTGATCAAATATGCGCAGCTTCATGGGATTTCCATGAAGCTGCTTTCCACACAGGCACAAATGCCTGGGGAGTGTCCCGAATTATTGTTGAACCGAAGTCGTGATGCCGGCTGGTCAAAGCGATTGGAGGGGCGCGGTGTCCGCGTCATCAATCGTGCGGCAGTTACCGAAATTACGAACGATAAGATGCTGACCTACCGGTTTCTGCATGAACGTCACGGTATCCCGATGGCGAAGACCGATTGGTACGATGCAGAAACTGCCTGTCATCTGACGATGCCGCTGGTTGCGAAGCCGGCGGATGGCCATGGCGGAAAAGATGTGATGTGGATTTCGGATGAAGCGGCGCTGCGGCGTGCGGCAGCTTCCTTACCGCGTCCGTTCCTGCTCCAGCAGCCGATGGTAACCGGCTGGGATGTACGGGTATATGTGCTGGGCGGCGAGATTTACAGTGCGGTGCTTCGGACATCGGACTGTGATTTCCGGAGTAATTTTTCGCTCGGCGGCGCAGTATCTGTCTATACACCGGATGCAGAAATGGAGGAGATGGTGCGGCGGGTCTGTACGGTATTGCCGCTGGACTTTGCCGGAATTGATTTCCTGCGTCATCCCGACGGCGGATATGTCATCGGAGAAATTGAGGATGCAGTCGGCTGTCGGATGCTTTACCACCTGACCGACCATAATCCTGCTGCGGATTATATCCGGTATGCAGCGGATACGATTTCGAAATGAAAATGGGACACCCAGAAAGGGTTTCTTATGCAGATACAGTTTCAAAAAGTAATCGCCGGATTCCTGTCGGCTTGTCTGGCAGCATCCATATGGCCGGCGATTCCGATTGTTGCAGCACAACCTACGGAAATTACCGTGGAAACCCCGTCCTATGTACAAGCAGGATCGTCCTTTGATCTGGAAATCCATATCACGGGCAATCCGGGCTTTGCTTCCAGCGGCTTTGTCATGGAGCTGGGAGAGGTGCTGATACCGAATTATCAGGAAAATGGCAGGATAGATGCGCGGATCGGAAGCGGCTTCACCGACTTGGTGGGTCAGGCGCATTATAATGCCGATACCGACCTGTTGTCCTATGCGACAATGGGCTCGGAAGATTGTATGAATGATGGTATGATTGCTGCGATTTCGATGTATGTTCCGGAGGATATTGCGGACGGCAGCTATACGATACCATTTACGGTGGATAAGCTGAATACTGTGTCGCGCGACAAGATCACGGCGACAGTGCCGACATCATTTACGATCAAGGTGGGTGTGCCGGAAACGACGACCACCGAAAGCACGACAACAACGGAAACGACTACGACAACCGAATCTACCACGAAAATGACGGTACTGACTACCACGACAACGGAAACAACTACGGAAACGAACGAACTGACTACTACGACAACGGAAACCACTACGGAAACGACCGAACTGACCACTACGACAACGGAAACCACTACGGAAATGTCTGAACTGACCACTACGACACCGGAAACAACTACGGAAACGACGGAACTGACTACTACGACAACGGAAACCACTACGGAAACGAACGAACTGACTACTACGACAACCGAATCTACCACGAAAATGACGAAACCGACCACTACGACAACGGAAACCACTACGGAAACGTCTGAACTGACCACTACGACAACCGAATCTACCACAACCGAGTCGCCAAAGCAGACAATGCGCTTTTATGCTGCGGCAGAGGATGGCTGTCCGGAGGGTACGCTGAAGGTCAGGCTGATGATGGATGGCAATGTCGGGCTTGGAAGTCTGGGCGTGAAGCTGACGCTGCCTGATGTGCTGAAGCCAAAGCTGGATAAGAACGGGAGACCGATCCTGAAAAAGACGGAAGCACTGAACGGAATGCATCAGGCGGTCTATAATGCGGAAAAAAACATTGTCGCGCTTGATTTTATTGGATTAACGTCCGGAAAAACGATGACCGAGCTTTGCACACTGGAAATGCTGGTGTCGGATACCGCAGTGATCGGTACGGAACATTCGATTGCGGTGTTCCTCGACAGTTTCTATACGCCCGATGTTCCGGATGTGGAATGTGTGTGCGAGGGGAGTGCCGGCTTTACCATTTCCGAACCGCCTGCCCGTGTGCTTTCCAAGACGGAAGTGACGCTGACGAAGCTGGAGGATTCCGTTCAGCTGGAGCTGCAGCCGAAGCCGGATTCGCTGAAATGTACATGGAAAAGTGCGGATGAAACGATTGTAACCGTGGATGCTTCGGGGAAGCTGACGGCGCACGCCAACGGCAAAACCACGGTATCGGTGTTGTGTCAGGGCAAACAATATGACTGTACAGTGACGGTTGCTGTGCCGCGCACCCTGAATTTCACAGAAATTGCAAATACTGTCGGCGCTTCGGTTCAGCTTGTCCTGTCTCCCGAAATGTCCGGAGCAGTCAGCTGGTATAGCAGCAATGAAGCGGTGGCGACAGTCAGTCAAACCGGCCTCGTTACAATTCATGCGATCGGAACGGCTGCGATTACAGCGGAATCCGGCGGCGTACAGTATGTCTGTCAGGTCACAGGTCAGGAATATCAGTTGGGTGACGTCAACTTTGACGGTGTGATTGACGCGGACGATTCGAATCTCGCACTCCTTGCATATCTCGAAGAAACCGTCCTCGGAAACCCGATGCCGCTGACGAACCTCCAATTCTTAGCGGCAGATTATGATTGTGACGGGGTACTGACCGCAGATGACGCGACCTTGATTTTACAGGAGTATCTGGATCGGATGATGGGCTGATACAGACCCGATGATATGGATCACAGAAGAAGGCAGATGTACGGAAAATGCGTGCATCTGCCTTTCGTATACCGGATTGACTTTCGGTGGGGAATATGGTATGATAAGGACGGAATCCGACGGATAAATTTTTCTGAATACGGAGGGCGATTTATGCAGAACAAAGAGACTGTCGAAAGCCGCAGACGGCTGATTGCCGCAGCACGCGGAGAAGCGCCTGCGGATCTCGTGCTGAAAAATGCACATTACCTCAATGTCTTTACCAACGAATGGGAAGACGGGGATATTGCGATTGCGGAAGGGAAAATTGCCGGTGTCGGCGGAAGCTATGACGGGACAGAAATCGTGGATGCGAATGGGAAATGGATTGTGCCTGCGCTGATTGACGCACATATCCATCTGGAGAGTACAATCGTATCGCCGCGTGAATTCGCAAAAATCGCGCTCGCACACGGCACAGGCACCGTTGTAACCGATCCGCATGAGATTTCGAATGTCATCGGAACGGACGGCATCCGCTATATCTTACAGGCAACGGAGCAGCTTGGGCTGGATGTACGGGTGATGCTGCCGTCCTGTGTACCCGCAACGCCGTTTGATGAAAATGCCGGTGCACTGACTGCGGCGGAACTGGATGAATTTTATGCCCATCCGCGTGTGCTGGGGCTGGCAGAAATGATGGACTATGTCGGCGCATACAGCAGTGACGCGGTGATTCGGAAAATTACCGCTGCCCATGCACACGGAAAGCTTGTGGACGGCCATGCACCGGCATTGACAGGGCGTGTGCTGGACGGGTATATTGCCGCAGGCATCTATTCCGACCATGAGTGTGACAGCTATGAGAATGCGCTCGAAAAGCTTCGGAAGGGCCAGTATATTATGATCCGGGAGGGGACTGCGGCACGCAATCTCAAGGCACTCTCTCCGCTTCTGACTCCGCAGTATGCATCACGCTGTATGTTTGCAACGGATGATAAGCATCCGAACGATCTTTTGGAGCGCGGTCATATTGATGGTATGATCCGGAGTTGTATCAACATGGGCATCGATCCGGTGCTTGCGATCAAAACAGCGTCTTATCATGCGGCACAGTATTTCGGACTGCGGGAAAAGGGTGCGATTGCCGGCGGCTATGATGCAGACCTGCTGATGGTGGATGATCTCAAGAAGTTTACCGTGGAGCGCGTCTGGTGCGGCGGTGTTCTTCGCGCAGAAAACGGTACGGCAATGCCGCTTCCGAAGCCGGAAGTAGACGCGGCATTGCTGGAAAAGGCGAAAAACACGATGCACGCACAGCCGATTACGGAAGCAATGCTTGACTGCGGAAAAAAGCCGGTCATCGGACTGATTGCGGGCGAACTGCTGACAACCGACTGCGGCGAGGCAGAGGGAATTGACCGTTTGGCGGACATCCTCAAGGTTGTCGTCGTCGAACGGCATCGGAATACGGGACATATCGGTATCGGCTATTTAAAAGGCTACGGCTTGAAAAAGGGCGCGGTTGCGACGAGTATTGCACATGACTCGCATAATATCATTGCGGTCGGCGCAACGGACGCGGAGATCTGTGCGGCAGTCAATCGGCTGATTGCGGAAAAAGGCGGTATTTATGTGGTAGACGGTGAGAATGTGACAGGCTTGCCGCTGGAAATCGGAGGCTTGATGACGGAACAGCCGTTGGAAGCAGTGAACGCAAAGCTGGAAGCGGCGAAATCGGCGGCATATGCGCTGGGCGTTCATCCGGAGATTGATCCGTTTATGTCGCTGTCATTTCTGAGTCTGCCGGTGATTCCTGCGCTGAAGATACTGACGAACGGCGTATTTGATGTGACAACCTTTTCCTATCGCGGATAACCGGCAGCTTGTGTGCTGTGCCTTCTGAATATGGTCATAACATGACACAGAAAAATCCGGAGAAGACTTCTGAATCTTCTCCGGATTATTTTTATGCTTTAGAAATACGGGATTACGGTACAATTCCGATCCCGAGCAAGTAGAAATTCCGTTCCATCGGCGTGAGCGCAACACGGTGGGCTTTCGTTTCTTCTTCGTCCACGAGCAGCAGCGGCATGGCATTTCCCCAGCCGTAAATCGAATTGCAGTGAATGACTGACTGATTGATGAGCGGATGCGAGACTTCCTTTCCGTCCACGAGTACGCGCGCACTGCCATATTCCGGCAGGTGATGGGCTTCGAAAAAAAGAACAATCGCTTTTGCTTCTATGTTCAGTATAAATCGCGCATGGTCAGCGTTTCCGCGATAAACCAGCGGATAATATGTATCGTCGCGCGTCACCGTTTCAAAATCGGTATCTGCCTGTGTCAGCGTGCCGGCAGGAAACCATTGGAGTCTGCGGTAGGGTGCGTCCAGCCATGGTTCGGGGAGCGGACAGGGCGTCTGCGGTGTTTCCGGTATGGATTTTGCCTGTTCCAGAAGATACATCAGGCATTCTGCGAGGAGGCGGTGACCATCCGCCGAGGGGTGGCTTTCCGCATCCGCATAGTCCTCCCAGTTTAATCTGCCCTCTGTCAGCGGCGTACCGATGCCGCTTGGCAGACAGACACACGGCAGTCCATAGTGTTCTGCGATCGGGCGCATAAAGCTTTCACAGCTGTATCCCTGCTGACTGCGGACAATAAAGATACAGACAATCGGCGGATTCTCGGCTTCGAGCAGCTTCCGCAGCAGGCTCTCGAAGGATAAGACACTATGGCGGAGCGTTGTTTCATTGATACCGTACTCGAGAAAAACCAGATCGGGAGACTTGTCAAGGATTTCCTTTTGTGCGAGTGCGTTTCCCTGCATCGTATCCATACCTGCCGCAGCACAGCAGATCGTTTCAACAGAATAGCCCTGATCGGAGAGGAGCTGTCGGAAGATAAACGGGTAGGGGTCTTTTGCAATCTGCTGCTGGATATAGCCCTGCGTGACGGAGCCGCCCATAAATCCGATTTTCAGCTTCTTTTTTTGAAAGAACGGCTGCCATGGGATGTCTGTGCCGCAGGAGATACAGGAATGTTCGGCGATTTCATGTCTCAGGCTGTCTGATATCACAACGGAATCCTCCTTTGATGTTCTTCGCCTGCCATACGCCATGTTCCGACATCGACCAGCTGTTTGAGGAGAAGTGCATATGTGGAGGCAGATTTGGAGAGATATGCGCCGCGTTTTGCGATGAGGGAGATATTGGACGCAGAAATTGCGTCAGGAAGCGTATAATAATTGGGGTGCGACTGGAAATTTCCATAGTATATGAGGGAATCGGGGATAAGCGCGATTCCCATATTCGAACAGACGAATGCGAATACGGTTTCGATGGTCTGAACGCTGTATGCAATTTTGGGTTCGAAGCCTGCCTGCCGACAGGCGGCATAGAGGGTTTCGCTGTCGTATTCTCCGACATTCGCCGCAACAAATTCCTCGTCCTTGACCGCAGAAAGGGAGATGGGCTTCTGGCGGAGAAATGCGGCATTTGCCTGAATAATATCTTTTGCGGAGAGGGGCGTCGGGAGAGATTCACAGAGCGGATGGGCAGGAGAAACCGCGAGATAGAGATGCTCTTCGGAAAGCGGCTCGACATGAAACTGTTTATCCTCGAAGGTACCGGTTCCGATGGCGAAATCGAGCTCTCCCGCGGTCAGCATATCTTTCAGCTGACGCATATCCGCTTCATGGATAGAGATATGGATCTGCGGATATTGCGTATGGAACGCAGCAATGCTGCGTGCGAGGAGGCAGCGCACACGGAAGGAGGATGCACCGAGCCGCAGAGAACCTTTCTGCATTCCCATGAGATCGGAGAGTGCATTCTGCATATTTTCTTCCATTGCGAGGATTTTGCGTGCCCATGTCACATAGAGCTGACCGGCATCTGTGAGTCGGATGGGGTTTTGTGAGCGGTCAAAAAGCTGGATGCCGAGTTGTTTTTCGACGCTGTGGATATACTGGCTGAGGGAAGGCTGCGTGACATAGAGCTTTTCGGCAGCTTTTGAAACGCTCTGACAGTCCGCGACTGCGATGACATAGGTAAGCTGTTGGGTTGTCATAAACCGACATCCCTCCTTTCTCGGATGCAAACTGCCGGATTTTACTTAGCTGCGTGGTTTTTTATGGCGATAGCTTGCGAAATCGAATTTGACAAGACTGTTGATGAACGTCAGGATTTCATCGGTGGTATCAATGAGCTGCTGTGCGGTTTTCTCGTCCAGCTGAAGCAGGAAGTCGGCAGGGTATCTTGCTTCAATGTAGTAGTGGTTGATATTGGTTGCGGCAGGAAGGTATTTCCGGAAGTGCTGGTCTTCCTGCATCGCCTGTTTGATGAGGAACGGGAGGTTATGGCCGTCATACAGTCGGCGGCGTCTCCAGAGCAGATAGCCCTTCAGCCCCTTTTCGACACATTGCTGACAATGGAACGAGACCTGATTATAGCATTTTTCGTCCTCGACGAGAAGCTTTGCACAGCGCAGGTCGATTGCAGCATAATAGAGCCAGTCGAAATATCGTTTACTGTCTCCGTCACGGTATCCTCTAGCCATAGAGCACCTCACCGTTCTGTGCGATCGACCAGGCGAAGGTACGCGGGTCATTCGAGAGCGATTCCCATTCGCTTTCCTTATAGAGCACGAGATCATACGGGTAATCACAGTCTACTGCGGTATAGAGGAAGCATTCCAGCTCGGAGATATTTGCGGTGTCATCACTGACGATGAGGGCAAGCTTAAAGCTTATGAGTTCATTGGTCTGGTGATTGGATTTATGGCTGATGAAATAGATTCTGATGGGCTTGCCGAGGCGGGCGAGCTCGTCGGCAGTCGCCCGGATAACGGGATAATTCATAAAGCATTCTCCTTTCGTGAGATGATGATTCGGTATATTCAGTCTTCGGAAAAGCGGAGGGTGAGTTCCATACCGTCTTTTCCGCATACGGTATTTGGAAACATTTCGCGTGCATTCGGAAGATAGGCATCGGGGTCGGGGAGTGACGGGCTGAAATGCGTCAGCCAGAGCTGCCCGACATTTGCAAGGAGTGCAAGCTGTGCAGCTTCGGAAAAGAGCATATGTGCGGTTTCAACAGCTTTCTCGAGCTTTTCGGGATCTCCGTACATTCCCTCGCAGATGAACAGATCGGAGCTGTCGGCATATTTTGCGATTGCCGGAATCGGACGGGTATCGGTACAGTATGTGACCTTCAGTCCTTTTCTGGGTTCTCCGAGCACCTGTGACTGATGATAGACCGTACCGTCCTCCGCTGTGACAGTCAGCTGTTTCTGGAGGGGACTCCAGTATTTTTGCGGGATACCGGCGGCAGCGGCGCGTGCCACATCAAATTTTCCGGCGCGCGGGAGTGTGACGCTGTATCCGTAGCAGGGCATGGTATGGCGGACGGCGAATGCGGTAAGGACTGCATCCCCGAAGGGGAATGCGGCGGAATCCTCCGTCAGCTCATGCAGCTCCAATGCAAACGGCAGTTCCGGTGCGATGACACGAAGTCCCGTAACCGTCCGGATCAGTCCTTTGGGTCCGATGATGGTAAGCGGCGCGGTTCGCCCCTCGTTTCCCATCGAAAGCAGGAGTCCGACAAGACCGCTGATATGATCGGCATGGTAGTGTGTAATACAGAGGATATCAATCCCCTGAAAGGAAATGCCGGCACATTTGAGTGCGATCTGGGTTCCCTCGCCGCAGTCGATGAGGAGTGTTTTACCCTGCTGGCGCATCCAGCAGCAGCAAAGCCAGCGGTTTTTCAGCGGCATCGTTCCGCCTGTGCCGCCGAGTACGACTTCGAGCACCTGCAATCATTCCTCCTCTCGGTTCCGTATCGGGATTCTATCATACAGTATACCCCATTTACAGGAATTTGTCAATGAAACGAGCAGAAAAATCATACGGTTGCACTTGCGTTTTTTGCGTATATGTGGTATACTGGTAACATATCAGAACAAAAAGGGAGAATTGCAGTATGCAAATCTATCACGCCATACTGATGACGATGACCGGAGCGCCGCCGTTTATGGGGAATGTCACCGTTGAGAATGGCAGAATTACCGCAGTCCATGCAGGAGAATGCAGCCCCGAACCCGGCGATATCGACGCAATGGGCGGTCTGCTTCTTCCGGGATTTGTGGATACACATACACATCTTGGCATCATCGAGGACGGCATGGATTTCGAAGGGGACGACTGTAACGAAGCGACAGACCCCTTTATGCCCCATCTGCGTGCGATTGACGCGGTGAATCCCTTTGATGTATGCTTTTCCGAAGCGCGGACGCGCGGCGTGACAACAGTTTTGGTGTCGCCGGGAAGTGCCAATCCATGCGGCGGTACGATTCTTGCGATGAAAACAGCAGGTACGATTGCCGATGAGATGGCGATTGCCGAGGTCGGCATGAAATTTGCACTGGGTGAGAATCCGAAAGTGGTGTACGACCATCGGGATGAAACACCTGTCACGCGGATGGCGACCGCAGCAATTTTACGTGAGGGTCTGCGAAAGGCAAAACGGTATCAGGAAGATCTGGATGCCGCACAGTCCGATCGGGAGCTGACACCGCCGGAGCCTGACCTGAAATCAGAGGCATTGCTGCCGCTGCTTCGGGGAGAACAGCTCGCGTTTTTCCATTGTCACCGTGCAGACGATATCGCGACCGCACTTCGGATTGCAGCGGAATTTTCGTGCAGACCGGTGCTGATTCACGCGACCGAAGGCTACCGCATTGCGGAAACACTCGCGAAACAGAATGTTCCGGCAATCGTAGGCCCACTCATCGGTGCACGCTGCAAGCCGGAGCTTCGGGGTCAGACGATTGCGAATGCGGCGAGTCTGAAAACAGCAGGCGTACCGATTGCGATCTGTACCGATCATCCCGAGGTTCCGATCGAATATCTTCCGGCGTCGGCAGCGATTGCCAAAAAAGGCGGATTGTCCGAAGAAGACGCGCTTGCGTCCCTGACATCTGCGGCAGCAGATATCGTCGGCATCGGACATCGTGTCGGACGGATTCAAGCCGGTCTGGATGCCGATTTACAGCTTTATGCACCGGACTCCAATCCGCTTTCCCTGGAAGCAGAACCGATTTGGGTGATGATTGACGGAAAGCTCGTGTCAGGAAATGCCGCAGCAGACCATCTCGCGGCGATCAGAAACGGAGGGAACTTCAGCAATGAGTGAATATCAGTTCGGCACACAGGGCCAGCAGCAGCCTGTACAGCAGCCGGTGCCGCAGCAGTCTGCCTATGCACAACAGCAGCAGGAGTCTGTAAATCTTGCGGAACGTCAGATGCGTGTGCGTCAGGCGAATGCCGGAAAGCGGTTCTGCCGCAACTGCGGCGGAGAAATCCAGTCCGGTGCAAGCGTCTGCGTTCACTGCAATACAGTCCTGAATCCGGTTGCGATTCGCCGGGCGCAGGAAATCGTAATGGATCGTCAGGCAAAGGTAACGCGTGAAATGCTGATCAAAAGCTTTCTGCGTCCGAGAAAGGGCATGAAGCTCTATAAGCAGTATATCGACCGCCGTCCGCAGGTTGCAATGCCCTGTAAGAAGGCTGCGATCATCGGAAGAATTGTCCGTGGTGTTGTGATTGGCGGTGCTGTCGCGTTCTTCCTCTTTACACAGCTCTATCCCTATTTCTGAACGAAAAGATATCCGTCCCTTCCCGAAGCATTGACTTTTTGACGCGGATGGTGTACAATAAGAAAGTATCTCTTTTGAGTCAGCAGAAGGACTCGGAATTTGCAGGTTGAAAGATCATTGATTTTGATAAGGAGTAAAACAATATGACGGTTTTTGAAGAACTCAAGCGCAGAGGCCTGATTGCACAAACAACGGATGAAGCGGAGATTGCCGAGCTGATTAACAACGGTAAGGCAACTTTCTATATCGGCTTTGACCCGACCGCGGATTCGCTGCACGTCGGTCATTTCATGGCACTCTGTCTGATGAAGCGGATGCAGATGGCAGGCAATAAGCCCATCGCACTCGTCGGCGGCGGTACCGGTATGATCGGTGACCCGTCGGGAAAGTCTGATATGCGAAAGATGCTCTCGAAAGAGGATATCGACCATAACTGCGAATGCTTTAAGAAACAGATGTCCCGTTTTATCGACTTTTCCGAGGGAAAGGCACTCATGGTCAACAACGGCGACTGGCTGCTGAACCTCAATTATGTCGATGTACTGCGCGAAGTCGGCGCGTGCTTCTCCGTCAACAAGATGCTGACGTTTGAATGCTATAAGCAGCGTATGGAGCGCGGACTGACATTCCTCGAATTCAACTATATGATTATGCAGAGCTATGATTTCTATAAGCTCTATACCGACTACGGCTGCAATATGCAGTTCGGCGGCGATGACCAGTGGGCAAATATGCTCGGCGGTACCGAACTCATCCGGAAAAAGCTCGGAAAAGATGCCTATGCGATGACGATTACGCTGCTGCTCAATTCCGAAGGCAAGAAGATGGGTAAGACCGAGAAGGGCGCCGTATGGCTGGACGCAGAAAAAACCTCGCCGTATGATTTCTTCCAGTACTGGAGAAATGTCGGGGATGCGGATGTTATGAAATGCCTGAAGATGCTGACATTTGTTCCGATCGAGGAGCTGGAGGAGATGGAAGCCCATCTCGACAGCGGCAAGGCATACAACAATGCAAAAGAGCTGCTGGCGTTCGAGCTGACAAAGCTCGTCCACGGCGAAGAAGAAGCTCAAAAACAGCTTGACGCGGCAAGAGCAATTTTTGCCGGCGCCGGAAACAGTGAGAATATGCCGACAACCGTTATCCCCGCAGCAGAACTGACCGATGGTGCGATCGGACTGCTGACGCTTCTCGTAAAAGCCGGTCTTGCACCGTCGATTTCGGAAGCGCGCCGACTTGTCCAGCAGGGCGGAGTTGCTGTAAACGACGAAAAGATTACCGACCCGAAAGCACAGATTGCCATGGAAGGCGAGGTCATCCTCAAAAAAGGCAAGAAGGTGTTCCATAAGGCAATTGTCGGCTAATCGGAAGATCCGATCGAAATCATGACATGAAAGGAGACACTGTTCTATGCAGCAGGATGTCGCAGCGCAGCTCCAGCAGATTCATCAGAATTGTGAAGCTTGTGAAGCACGCGGTTATACCGTTTCTATTCAGGGGAAAACTATGCAGGATTATCTGCGGTTTATGCTCCTTAAATTTTTCGTTTATCTCGGAAGCAGCAACGGTAATATTTCTGCCGACGAGATCTATTACATCAATGATGCACTCGGATATATGATGTCCGCAGAACAGATCGACCGCTTTAATGTCAGCAGCAGAATCACCAAGTACAGCCTAAAGGACAGCGTGATTACCCTGATGATGCCGCTGCTGAAAATGGATCTCGAAACCTCGCCGATCGGCGGCATGAGCCTCTCGCTGATCGAATTTCTGAATCAGGCAGGTCTTGATTTTATGACGCTTGGCGGCGGAAAGCCCGATCCGTTTGTGATGCGTGATTTATCCGCACTGGTTCTGGCATTGCGGAATTTCCGGATGGAATATATCACAAACTGGGAAGCGATGGTCAGAGAACAAAAACGCCGTGAGGAGATGGCAAATCGTCCGATCTATCCCCATGGCGGCGGAAATTCACCCTGGGGCAACCCGCCGCAGGGCAATCCGAATTTCAGCGGCAATGTACCGCAGAATCCAAGTATCCGTCCGATTACGCCTGCATCCCAGAATCCCGCAAAGTCCCAGCAGAACAATGCGGCACAGGCGCAGAACAATAACCAGAATACACCAAGAGTATCGGAAGCTGAGGAACTGACGCTGGATGAACAGCTCGAAAAGCTCAATGAGCTGACGGGACTGGAAGCGGTGAAGCAGGATCTCAACAGCCTCATCAATCTCATTAAGGTTCGGAAAATGCGTGAGGAACGCGGTATGCCCCAGTCGGCAATTTCTCTGCATATGGCATTCCTCGGCAATCCCGGAACCGGTAAAACAACAGTCGCCCGTATTCTTGCCGGCATCTATAAGAGTCTGGGTGTACTCGAAAAGGGCCAGCTCATTGAGGTTGACCGTTCGGGACTGGTATCGGGTTATGTCGGTCAGACTGCGATTAAAACGAAAGAAGTCATTGACTCAGCGATGGGCGGTGTACTGTTTATCGACGAGGCATATGCGCTGACTAGCGGAACCGGAAAGGGTGATTTCGGCCAGGAGGCTGTGAATACACTCCTGAAAGAGATGGAAGACCACCGCGATGATTTTATCGTAATTGTCGCCGGATATTCCGACCTGATGGAGGAATTCCTCGACAGCAACCCCGGTCTTCGTTCCCGTTTCAATAAGATTATTACGTTCCAGGATTATATGCCTGACGAGCTCCTCGATATCTTCAAGAATATCTGTACGAAAGCCGGTATGCAGATGACCGAGGAGGCAGAGGATTGTGTACGCGAATTCTTTGTCGAACGCTGCGGGCTGAATCTGAAAACCTTTGCGAATGCCCGTGATATCCGTAATTTTTATGAGCGCGCGATTACCAATCAGGCAAACCGTCTTGCAAAGCTTGAGAAGGTGACGAATGCCGCACTGACGACGCTCACGATTGAAGATGTTCAGGATGTTGAGCTGAACTGAATCGAATCCGGTTGATCGTCTTATCATCAAAAAACACGCTTTCCTCTTTTCCTGAAAGAAGAAAGCGTGTTTTATTTGTTGAAAAAAGAAGCTGCGGGCTGATATCAGGGCTGTGCAGGGCGGTTGGGGTTTGCAGTGCCGGACGAAGCATTCGGATTCGATTTGTCCAGCGCCGTTGTCGCGGTGATATTCAGCTTCGGGCTTCCGCTGACCCAGACACGGTTTGCAGTTTCCGGCAGGGTGAAGCTGACGGAGCGGGGGAAGGTTCCGACTTCGGTAATCGGGTCATTGTACAGGTCAATGGTTGCGGTAATATCATCCGATGTGATTTCAGCAACCTGTTCCGCAGAACCGATGAGGGTAACCTGAAAACGGCCTGCCTGAACCTGATAATCGAAATCGGCGGTATTGTTGATGGGCTTGATATCGCGTGTATAGACCCAGCGTGTTTCGGCGACGAGATCGGTATCATCCAGCGAGAGATAGATCTTTCCAAGATTCGAAATATCCTCGTACCCGTCCTGTAATTCGACAGAAATCTCGACCGGTTCGCCGAGGGAGAGTGCGGAAAGCGGAAGCCGCTTGATGCACATTTCCTTGAGCGAGTCCAGTGATACCTTATCCGCATATTCCAGAGTTTTGATGCCGATCGGGAGGGTATTTCCCTCGAATCCCGGAAGTACATATTCTCCGTTGAGGCGGATACGTTCGAGGAGGAACTGTGTATCGAAGCCGCTGGGCGCACCCGAAAGCTCGATGGTAACCGGAAGCTCATGCGTATAGGAAACAGAAACCTTTGTAAGGAATCTTGGGGTATGCGTCTGAAGGGAGCTGTCGGTGATGATATTGTTATCGGCGTCAATCAGCTCATACTGGGTTGTGCTGAAGCTTTTCGTTTCAAAGAGCTTTTCGCTGTCGGGGACGATGACGCGGACATGATCAATCTGTGCAAGGCTGAGCGAGGGGCCGGTAATCTCGACCGCCGCCGGTTCACAGTCAATGGATTCGATATTCACATCATCGGAGTAGCTGAGATTCGGCCGCAGCACCTCACGCACCGGTACGGTAATGGTATCGAAACGGTCGAGTGTGACAGTAACCTCACTGGTAGAAAGCTGGTAGTTGCCGAGGGGTGTTCCATCAAGGGTTTTCAGGAGGATCGGGAGTTTTTGCTTACCGATGCGGTCGGACGCGCTGTTGAAATCGACATATGCAACCACATCATCCTTTGAAATCGCACCGATCGAGGTACGTTTACCGGAGATATTGGCGTGGACAACCGGAAGCTCATCTTCGGTTGTCAGGAGCGTCAGACCATAAGATTCGGCTTGTGTGCCAGCAATATTGGCAGATACAGGAATCTGGGAGAGATGGATGTCGATACCGGTATTCACCCTTGTCGCGATGAACATCCAGAGAATCACGGCGCAAGCTCCTGATAAAATCAGCAGCTTCAGATTTGACGGACGGAGTGGATGGATATGCTTTCGCAGCTTCCGAAGAAGGAGAGAAAAGTTGCCGGAGATTTTTTGTTTCATGAAGCATCCTCCTTTCCGGCTTTGCGGGAATCCGCATCAGTTTTTTTCTGATCGGAGGGTGTCTTTTCACGTTCCTTGAAGAGTCCGTTCCAGGGTGTTTCGGGGATTTCAGGAAGAAGCACCGCAGTCAGATATTCGTTCAGGGAATCTCTTGTATAATTTCTGGTGAGTCTGCCGTCCTCAGCGATTGAAATCTGACCGGTTTCCTCGGAAACGACAAGAATCAGTGCGTCGGAATTTTCGCTCATGCCGATTGCGGCACGATGACGGGAGCCGAGGTGCTTGTCGATGAGTTCTTCTTTCTGGGGCTTCGGGAGGAAGCAGGCTGCTGCAAGAATCATACCGTCACGCATAATTACCGCACCGTCATGCAGCGGTGTTTTCGGATAGAAGATGTTACAGAAGAGTTCGAGACTCGGTACGGCATTGACGAGGGTACCATTTGAGATCTGTTCCCCGAGTCTTGTGCTGCGTTCGATGACGATGAGCGCACCGGTATTGGTGCGGGAGAGCTCCGCGACCGAATCACAGAGAATCGGGATGGTCTGTTCCCAGCGAGCGCGTGCATCCGCAGGCTGGCCGAAGAAGGGGAGGCGGGAGAAGCGTAGGGTAGTCTGACCGAATTTTTCGAGTGCACGCCGAAGTTCGGGCTGGAAGATGATAACGAGCGCTAAGAATCCGACGCTCAGCAGCTCTCCGGTAATCAGGCTGATGGCTTTGAGTCCGATGAAGTCGCTGATGAGGTATGCGACAACGAGGAGGAGAATACCTTTCAGGAGCTGGCTTGCACGGGTTTCCCGAATCATTTTCAGGACAACATAAATCAGGTAGGTCAGTAAAACAATATCGACAATGTCAATCAGTCCGATGGAATGAATGACGTTGGAAAAGGCGTTGAGATAATTGCGAATGGCATCCAACATATGACCACGCTCCTTTCTTCTGATGATACGAGGTCGTCTGAATTTCAACTTTCATTATAGCATATTCCCTTTCAAAATTCAAGACGGAATCTGAAAAAAATTGAAAAAAGGTGTGTCGAAACGGCGAAAATTCCGTCCGGTTTGATTGAAAGAATTATTTTATGTCCTGTCGGAATCCGGATGCAGACAGCACTTGACAAAGGGAAGGAAATCTGATATAATAAATTCAGCCTTATCATGAGTGGCGGAGGAACTGGGTCCTGTGAAGCCACGGCAACCGCTGTCTGTTATGCAGAGAGTATGGTGCCAAATCCCACGGTGCGAAGAAAAGTGCACCGAAAGATGAGGAACGTATGCAGATCTGAGCGGCGGCATTCGTTTCTGACGAGTGTGCCGCTTTTTTGATGAAATAACGGAAAGGAAAATGAAAATGAGACGATTTTTTACCTCCGAATCGGTCACGGAAGGCCATCCCGATAAGATTTGTGACCAGATTTCCGACGCTGTTCTGGACGCGATTTTAGAACAGGATCCGATGGGACGCGTTGCCTGTGAGACCTGCTGTACAACCGGTATGGTGCTCTGTATGGGTGAGATTTCCACGACTGCGACGGTAGATATCCCGGATATCGCCCGTAAGGTCATCATTGACATCGGCTATGACCGTGCGAAATATGGATTTGACGGCCAGACCTGTTCGGTTCTGACCTCAATTGACCGCCAGTCCTGTGATATCGCACAGGGCGTAGACTCTGCGTTCGATAATCTCGAAGATCAGGGTGCCGGCGATCAGGGTATGATGTTCGGCTATGCCTGTGATGAAACACCCGAAAAGATGCCGCTTCCGATTTCGCTTTCGCATAAGCTTGCATGGAAGCTGACGGCGGTACGAAAGGACGGAACACTCGATTATCTTCGTCCCGACGGAAAAACACAGGTGACTGTGGAATATGAAAATGATCGTCCGGTGCGTGTGGATACGGTTGTCGTATCGACCCAGCATTCGGATGCCGTGTCGCTTGATACCATTCGGGAAGACCTGATTTCGCTGGTGATCCGCCCGACCATTCCGGAAGAACTGATGGATGAGAACACGAAGATTTTTGTCAATCCTACCGGACGTTTTGTAATCGGCGGCCCGCAGGGCGACAGCGGACTGACCGGAAGAAAGATCATTGTCGATACCTACGGCGGCTATTCCCGTCACGGCGGCGGTGCATTCTCCGGAAAAGACCCGTCGAAGGTTGACCGTTCTGCTGCATACATGACGCGTTATATTGCAAAGAATATTGTTGCGTCCGGTCTGGCAAAGCGCTGTGAGGTACAGCTTGCATATGCGATTGGTGTTGCAAAGCCGGTATCGGTATTTGTCGAAACCTTTGGTACAGGTACGGTAGATGACGAGACGCTGGCGAATGCAGTCAGCACTTGTTTTGATCTTCGTCCTGCCGGCATTATCGCGACACTGGAGCTGCGGAAGCCCCAGTACCGGAAGCTTGCGGCATACGGACATATGGGCAGAGAGGATTTGATGCCTGCATGGGAGCGCACCGATAAGGTAGATGCACTGCTGGCGGCTTGCGGAAAATAAGCGATTTTGATGGATTCAAACAGTTTCTCTGTATTCTTGATTTTATCTTCCTTGGCTTATGATTCTGATAGAAAAAGTGAAAGGGGACAACCCTTTTCTGTTACCCCACCCCCTCTGCCCACGTGCAATGACGGTAAAAATGGCTGATAGGATAAAAAGCAGCGTTCCCTCCGCTCTGGATGGGTGTCCCCTTTGATTTCCATGATCGAGGAAAAGGGACAATTGTCCGTTGTGTGTGGTTTGCGGCATCGCCCCATTGCAGATACACAAATAAAAAACCGCTGACTGAATCGTAGAGAATCAGTCAGCGGTTTTTTGTGATTATTCGGAAATTTCGTTCTGGTCAGCAATGAGGTTTGCGGCACCATAAATCTGACGGAGCTTTGGTTTTTCGATTTTGCCGGTGGGATTTCTTGGGACCTCGGCAAAGATGTACTTACGCGGACGCTTATATCGCGGAAGCGCCTCGCAGTATTTTACCATTTCTTCTTCGGTACAGCTATATTCTTCCTTGATGGAGATAATTGCCGCGGCAATCTCGCCCAGACGCTTATCGGGAAGACCGATGACCGCGACATCCTTTACCGCAGGATTCGCACGGATAAAGTCTTCGATCTGAACCGGATAGAGGTTTTCGCCGCCGCTGATGATGACATCCTTTTTGCGGTCTACGAGGAATACGAAGCCGTCCTCGTCCTCACGCGCCATATCGCCCGTAAAGAGCCAGCCGTTCCGAAGCACCTGTTTGGTTGCTTCTTCATCGCGGTAGTAGCAGGTCATAACGCCGGGGCCCTTCACACAAAGCTCGCCGACTTCTCCGCGCGGTACGATCTCACCCTGATCGTCAACAATTTTCGATTTCCAGCCGAAGCCTGCCTTACCGATTGCACCGACCTTATGGATGTTTTCGACACCGAGATGGAGTGCGCCGGGGCCGATGGATTCGCTGAGACCGTAGTTGGTATCATACTGATGGTTCGGGAAATACTTCTTCCATCTTGTGATGAGGCTGGGCGGAACGGGTTGTGCACCGATATGCATCAGCCGCCACTGGGAGAGCTCATAATCGCTGAGGGAGACCTGACCGCTTTCGATGGCGTCGAGGATATCCTGTGCCCACGGCACGAGCAGCCAGACGATCGAACAGTGTTCGGAAGAAACGGCATCGAGAATGATATCGGGCTTGATGCCGTTGAGGATCACAGATTTTCCGCCGACAAGGAAGCTTCCGAACCAGTGCATCTTCGCGCCGGTATGGTAGAGCGGCGGGATACAGAGGAATACATCCTCTCTGGTCTGACCATGATGCTCCTGTTCAACGCGGCAGGCGTGCATCAGGCTTTCATGGTTATGGAGGATCGCTTTCGGGAAGCCGGTTGTGCCGGAGGAGAAGTAGATGGCTGCGTCATCGCCGTCCGCTAAGAAAATGGGGGGCGAGGAGCTTGGGAAATTCGCCGTCAGTGCGTCATAGCTTTCTGCAAATCCGGGACAGCTCTGACCGACAAAGAGAAGGAGTCTGTCGTTTCCGAGGGTATCGACCAGTTCTTCGACTCTGCCGATAAATTCGGGGCCGAATACCAGCACAGAGATTTCTGCGAGATTGACACAGTATTCGATTTCGGACGCTGCATAGCGGAAATTGAGCGGTACTGCCAGCGCACCGATTTTGAGGATGCCGAAATAGATCGGAAGCCATTCGATGCAGTTCATCAGGAGAATACCGACCTTATCACCCTTCTTGACGCCGCGGGACAGGAGAAAATGTGCGAAGCGGTTGGCTTTTTCGTTAAAGACCTTCCATGTGATTTCGCGGCGGTAATAGTTTTTCTTCCGCGGCTCAATCAGCTCAAACTCTTTCCATGTGACACGGCGCGGCTCAGTGATTGAGGGGTTTAATTCGACCAGCGCAATGTCGGTGCCGTAGAGGGCGGCATTGCGTTCGAGGATATCAATGATAGGCATAGCTGTTCATCTTCCTTTTTTATAATGGCTGTACGTGAATGGGCAGACAGCCGGAATAGAGCAATCGACTCGTCTTATATTTTAACACGAAAAAGCGTTAAAGTCAAGGGCTTGCGCAGGATTTTTCAAATTTCAGGCATATTTCAGCTCCGGATTTCGGGGAACCGATAAAAAACAGCGCGGAATCAGAGATAATCTTCTTTGGTTCACAAAATGTTCACAAAAGCTTCACGAAATATTCATGGCTATTATATCCTGTTTATGGTATAATAATCATGCCGTTTACGCGGACCGGGGGCTATGCCCGAAATTACGGGAGCTTCACCAATCCCCTCTCTGCGTAACCCGGTAATATGATACTAAAGAGGTGAAATTGAAATGCTGCGTAAGGAAGAAAAGACTGAGGTAATTCTTGCGAATGCAACCCACGAGGGCGATACCGGTTCTCCTGAGGTTCAGATCGCAATTCTGACCCGTCGTATCAATGACCTGAACGCCCACCTGAAGGAGCACAAGAAGGATACCCATTCCTACCGTGGTCTTCTGAAGATGGTTGGTCGCCGCCGCAACCTTCTGAACTACCTGAAGAAGAAGGATATTACGCGTTATCGTGCTACCATCGAGCGTCTCGGTCTGCGTAAGTAATTTCGCAACGGTGCATCAAGGCAGAGGGGGAGATGCCTTTCCCTCTGCCTTTTTGTTCACACCCTCTAGGGGCAATCCGACCCTTATTCCCCCAAAAAAACACTGTATGTTTGGCGAGAACATTAGCATGAAATCGTACTCTGTCTTTGATGCAGAGCAGGGTTTTGTGCTAATCCTCGCCGCACCCGCTTGTTTCCGGAAACGGAAACTGAATTTATGATCGAGGAGGCATATATCCGTATGTTTGAAAAGCATAAGATTTTTAAAACTACATTCTGCGGCAGAGAGCTGAGCATCGAAACAGGCAAGACCTGTGAGCTTTCGAACGGCTCCTGCTGGGTACGCTATGGCGATACCGTTGTGATGGCGAATGTTACCGCCAGTGAAAAGCCGCGTGAGGGCGTAGATTTCTTCCCGCTGTCCGTTGACTATGAGGAAAGACTCTACTCCGTCGGAAGAATCCCCGGAAGCTTTATGAAGCGTGAGGGCAAGCCCTCCGAAAAAGCAATCCTCACATCCCGTTGTGTAGACCGTCCGATCCGTCCGCTCTTCCCGAAGGATATGAGAAATGATGTCGCAGTCGTCATGACCGTTATGGCTGTGGATCAGGATTGTCTGCCGGAAATCTGCGGCATGATCGGTACTTCCGTTGCAATTTCGATTTCCGATATTCCTTGGAACGGCCCGATCGGCGGCATCGCAGTCGGTCTGATCGACGGCGAAATCATCCTGATGCCGAATAAGGAACAGAGAGCAAAGTCTGACCTGAACCTCACCGTTGCCGCAACTGCTGAAAAGATCGTTATGATCGAAGCGGGCGCAAACGAAGTTCCGGATGACCTGATGCTCGAATGTATCTGCAAGGCACATGAGGAAATCAAGAAGCTTGTTGCATTCATCTCCGAAATCCAGAAGGAAATCGGTAAGCCGAAGTTTGCATTCGAGTCGATGGATGTTGACCACGAGCTGTTTGACGCGATTGCTGCATTCGCACGCAAGGATGTTGAATTCGCACTCGATACCAATGATAAGAATGTCCGCGAGGCAAGACTCTCTCCGATTAAGGATGCAATCCATGATAAGTTCGATGCGGAGAATGCAGAGCGCATTCCGATGATCGACGAGTGCATCTATAAGCTCCAGAAAACAATCGTCCGTGACTGGCTCTATCAGGGCAAGCGTGTGGACGGCAGAAAGATTGATGAAATCCGTCCGCTCGCAGCAGAAGTCGGTCTGCTTCCGCGCGTCCACGGTTCCGGTATGTTCACCCGTGGTCAGACACAGGTTCTTACCATCGCTACCCTCGGTCCGGTTTCTGATGCACAGCGCATCGACGGTCTGGATGAAAACGAGGAAACAAAGCGTTATATGCACCAGTACAACTTCCCGTCCTACTCCGTCGGTGAAACAAAGCCGTCGCGTGGTCCGGGACGCCGTGAAATCGGCCACGGTGCACTCGCTGAGCGTGCACTGCTCCCTGTCATTCCGTCTGTGGAGGAATTCCCCTATGCATTCAGACTGGTTTCCGAGGTGCTCAGCTCCAACGGCTCCACCTCTCAGGGCTCTATCTGCGGTTCGACGCTCGCACTCATGGACGCAGGCGTTCCGATCAAGGCTCCGGTTGCAGGTATTTCCTGTGGTCTGATTACCAAGCCGGATTCCGATGAGTTTATGACAATGGTCGATATTCAGGGTCTTGAGGACTTCTTCGGCGATATGGACTTCAAGGTCGGCGGTACCCATAAGGGTATTACTGCAATTCAGGTCGATATCAAGGTGGATGGTCTGACCACCGCGATCATCAAGGAAGCTTTTGAAAAGACACGCAAGGCACGTCTGTATATCCTCGATGAGATTATGCTCAAGGCAATCGAAGCACCGCGTACTACGGTCAGCGATTATGCACCGAAAATGCTCCAGACACGTGTTCCGGTCGATAAGATCCGTGAGGTCATCGGTTCGGGCGGTAAGGTCATCCAGAAGATCTCTGCGGAATGTGACGTAAAGATTGATATCAATGAGGATGGAAGCGTATTCGTATCCGGCCTCGACCTCGCAAAGGCACAGAAGGCAATCCAGATTGTCGATACCATCGCAAACGGTCCGGAGATCGGTGCGATTTATAAGGGTAAGGTTACCGGTATCCAGACATTCGGTGCATTTGTTGAGATTGTTCCGGGTAAGGAAGGTCTTGTTCATATCTCCAAGCTCGATAAGGGCAGAGTGGAAAAGACTGAGGATGTGGTATCTCTGGGTGATGAGATTGTCGTAAAGGTCATGGAAATTGATGACGTAAAGGGCAAGATCTCCCTCTCCCGTAAGGATGCACTCGCTGAGCTCGAATCCAGAAAGCAGATCCAGTCGGAAGACTGATGCTTTGTCCCCCCCTGAAAAAATGCTGCCGTACAATTCCCGTTCCTTCGAGCGGGGAATGTACGGTTTTGCTGTTTTCAGGGGGCAGAAACCCGTCGCTGCTTGACATTTTTGCCAAAATGTGATATAATAAAAATAAGAACCTTATGAATCCGATCGGTTTTTTCAAAGGAGGAATGCCCGGATGGAGCTTACAACCCAACATATTGAGAATACAAAAAAGAATTTTGCTGTGCTGATCGCCTGTCTGGAACAGCGCAAGCTGAAATATACCGTAGAATCCACCGATGGCGAGCGTCCGCACGTCCTGATTCATTTTACAGGAAATGATCTTCCGATGTCGCTGCATATTTTCCTGCGTGCAGACCGCCAGATTATTTCGGTGCTGTCCGCAATGCCGTTCCGGATGAAGGAGGAGAAGCGTCGGGATGCCGCAGCT
The DNA here is from genome assembly GCA_017533485.1 of Oscillospiraceae bacterium. Taxonomy (GTDB): domain Bacteria; phylum Bacillota; class Clostridia; order Oscillospirales; family Ruminococcaceae; genus Firm-04. Next base: position 2,588 of record JAFXIC010000044.1, on the reverse strand, counting down.
GCGGTTGCCTATGCGAACCATGGTCTGATTGACGGCTCCTTTGACCTGAATATGGAAAGCGGAGAAATCCGGTTCCGGATGACTTCTTCGTATATGGATACGACAGCAACCGAAAGCCTGTTTGCCTATATGATCTATATGTCGGCAGATACGATTGACCGCTATAACGATAGATTTATGATGCTCAATACCGGTGCAATGGATCTGGATGGCTTTATTGCTGCGGATCGTGCGATCGAGGATGAATCGACCGCCGGAAGACAGAAAGCTGCTGCTGACGGCGGCGGGAAAACCGATCCTTCGGCAGAATAACCGATTGCGGTGCGAGAGATACTATGCGTAAGTATTTAACCGAATACCTCAATCGGCTGCAAGCGCTGCTGGATTCAGATGAACCGCTTGATTATGACGCGCTGATGACCGAGCACCTTCAGAAAATTTCGTTTATGCAGCACGAACGGCTGATTCATTTTCTGGTAACAATGCTGTTTGCCATCGGACTCCTTCTGATGATGGGGGTATTGCTCATGACGGACGAAATGATGATATTGCCGCTGGTGCTGCTGATACTCGTGCTGCTCGTGCCCTACGTCGCACATTACTATTTTCTGGAGAATTCCGTGCAGCGTATGTATCGGATGTATGACGAGCTGAATACGAGAAAACAGCAGTCGTTTACACATACGGCACACCTGCCGTCCAATATCCAAAAAGAGAAGAACAGATAAATACATCTGACATTGTGTATGGTGCAATTGGAAAGGGAGTGCAATTATGGTATTATTCCGACCTGTATCTGAAATGGAATATAAGGAAATCGAAGCAACAGAATTTAAGGAATTTCCGGCTTTTGAAAAGAAACGTCCATTGGTAACGGTGCTGCTTTCGGAAAGCGGCGCGGTCAATATCGCACGACATATGAAGCTTTCTCCGACACAGGGAGATATGGTGTATGTGCTGCGGTTTCTGGCAGAGGATGCGTTTCTGGGTCAGTTCCCGATTCAGAATCAGGAAGACCCCGAACGGCGTGCCATCTGGCTTTCCGAGGAGGATTTGCTGCTCCTGAATCAGCATCTTCTCGGAAAGATTTCTGTGATTGAATCCTTTGAGAATGACCCGTCAACAGCGGATACCTTTTTTGTATAAGAAAAAATGAAGGGAGAAGATTTCTGATGGCAATGACCATTCTATATCCGGTCGGTTCCCATCTGTATGTGAACCTGACCAACCGCTGCCCTTGCAGCTGTACATTCTGCATCCGTCAAAACGGAGATGGTGCTTACGGCTCGGATAGTCTGTGGCTCGAGCATGAACCGGAGATGGCGGAGATTCGTGCGGCATTTTCGAAATATTCGCTGGCTGATTATACGGAGATTGTGTTCTGTGGATACGGTGAACCAACGGAGCGGCTGGATGTAATGCTCGAAACAGCAGAATATGCCAAAACGCTGGCAGGCTGTCCGAAGATCCGCCTCAATACCAATGGGCTTTCGGATAAGATTCATGGTGTACCGACAGCAGAACGCCTCAAGGGACTGATTGACATTGTTTCGGTGAGTCTGAATGCCGGCACGAAAGACGCCTATCTGGCAGTTACTCGCCCGAAATGGGACGATGCCTTCGAGGCGATGCAGGCATTTGCTGTGGATTGTAAGCAGTATGTCGAAAAGGTGATGTTTACCGTTGTGGATGTGATTTCCGCGGAGGAGATTTCTGCGGCACAGGCGCTTTCCGATTCGCTCGGCATTCCGCTTCGTGTCCGTCCTTATGATAGCTGAGAAGATACAAAATTACAATGAATAGATATTACGCCGGGCTGTTTCAATTACAGTCCGGCGTATTTGGAGGTTTTAAATATGCGAAGAAAGCAAGACGGCAATCAAACGGCAGGGAGAAAGCGATCAAAGAGTGCGGTGCAATGCTACCTGACTAAGGTGCGTCAGAATCCGTTGCTGCATAAAGTGCTCTCGGTGTTTGCTGCGGCGGCAGCGGCAGTATGGCCTGTATTTTGTTTTTCGCACATACTCGGCTTGCCTCAGCTGGTAGGATTGTGGATCATTTCGTTTATAGCGTTTCTGCTGCCGCTATTGCCGGCAAAGCCAATCTTTCAGTCAGTACAATGGTTTGTAAAAACGATTTATTATTTGCTTGCGGGCTGCTGTCAATGGTATGTACTGCGGATACTTTTCAGACAGACTATCCGTAACCTCGAAGGAGAAGGCAAGAATCAGCTTACGGCGGATTTGTGGGTATTGATTGGTGTTGCTTGTTTTATATTTGCCGCTTTATTGTGGGTTGGCGGAAAAATACTGAATGTTTTTCGTGATACGCGCTTTGGGAAATGGGCTTCCCATTGGCTCCTGATTTTTACACCGCATCTGAAATATGAAAAAAAGCCGAAGGCGGAGCGGAAAAAGCTGGAGCCGACGGGATTGCTTGCTGCATTTTTGTATTTGCTTGCACTTGTTTTTTTGATTGTTGCGCTGGTAATTGCGGTCAGATTTCCGACGATGGGATTTGAAGCCATTTTGTTTACTGTTCGGTTTTCAAATGGTTCTGTCAGCCGTGATCTGATGCTGTCCTTCTTT